>CAINDP010000091.1 GCA_903847405.1 uncultured Myxococcales bacterium
CGGGGCGGGAGCCGGCTGGGCAACCGGGGCGGGCGCGGGCCTGGGCGCAGGCTGGACGACCGGGGCCGGCGGCGGCGGGGGCGGCGGAACGTAGGCCGGCGGCGGAACGTACGCGGGCGGCGCCGGCGGGGGCACGTAGGCCGAGGCCGAGGCCCCGATCGGCACCGACACCAGGGTGGCCACACCCGAACGGACGTCGGTGGCCTCGCCGTAGTACCAGGAACCCGAACGCAGCGTCACGTCGTGGCGCCCTTCGGGCAGGCGGCGTACGGTCAAGGGCGTCGTGCCCACGTAGGCGCCGTCCACGGTCACGTCCGCGCCGGTGGGCTCGGTCAGCACCGTCAGGCTTCCCGCCAGGCCGGAGGTCGCCGGCCGCAGCACCAGGCGCAGCTTGGAGACCTCCCCTTCCTTCAGTTCGACGAAGCCTTCCGCGGCTTCGTACCCCGGCGCGGCGGCGCCGACCGTCACCAGGCGCTCGCCGCGCAGGCGCAGGAACACGCGGCCGCGCCCCTCCGGACTGCCGGCGACCCGGATTTCCGCACCCTCGGGCAGCGTTTCGATGAACAGGAACGCCGTGGACTTCAGCGCCGGCGCCTTCTTGACCCGGGCGCGGCCGTCGGCCAGGGGAACCAGCGATTCCACGCCCACGAACTCGCCGTCCACGACCCGGGACACCTCGGGGGCCGCGATCGGAGCCTGCACCGCCGGGGCCGGATCGGGCGGCGGGGTCTTGGACTTGGCGTCCGCCGAGGACACGAGGCCGCAGGCCAGCACCAGGGCCGCCAGCGGACCGTTCACCAGGAAGCGCCGCGCGTCGCGAACCATCATGAGCCTCCGTCGAAAAAACGAAATCACAGGCGATCGGCCACGCACCGGACCAGATGCGTTTCGCCGATGGCAAGAAAACCGCTGGCGCCACCGCGCATGTCGGTGCAGGCCCGGTTCGAACGGGTCGGATCGTCCGACCGGGACAGGCCGGCCGCCCAGTAGGTGTCGCAGTCGCCTTC
This sequence comes from uncultured Myxococcales bacterium, assembly GCA_903847405.1. Taxonomy (GTDB): domain Bacteria; phylum Myxococcota_A; class UBA9042; order DTJE01; family DTJE01; genus CAIZWN01. The sequence goes on from CAINDP010000091.1 coordinate 1,008, forward strand.
GAAATGCGTGTCCATGCGGCATCCCTGGACCGTGCATGAGTTGTCGTTGATCGCCATTTTCAGGGATTCCAGTTCTGCGGTCCGGGGAAGGCGCCATGCCCGCCCGATCAGGTCGGGGTCGCAGGCCCCGGTCGCGTCGGTGCAGAACGCGGAGCAGCGCGACGCGTCGTCCAGGGCATTCGGGTCCTTGCAGAGGTTCGCGCACTGCTCGACGGCGCCATCGCCCTTGACCAGGGCCAGATGGTCGTTCTGCCAGATCGCGCCCTCCCGTGCGGCGGGCAGGCAGTTGACCACGGTCCCGTTGTCGAGGGCCTTGAATCGATTGGACCGGGAGTCGCCGGCGCAGGGACCGCCCTCCCCCCAAACCGCCGTCAACGGAGACGCGATTTCCGGGGACAATTCACTGCATTCCAGCGCCTGGTCGAACCATGGCACCGTGCGTTCCTCGCCCGAACAAACCGCCAGGGCCATCGCCAGGAGGGAGCCAACAATCGCAACGATCTTGAATAGATATCGCATTCTGCCCCCCGGATGGACGCGCTGATTCTTGCAGAGGGGCCCACCCGTGTCAACGGCCTTGTCGGCCGTGCGGGCGGGCCCCGGCGTCGCCTGGAGACCTTCCGTCCGGTAGACTAGCCGGACGGAGGTGGCCGGTGAGAGCCGCAGGATCCGTCCCGACCCTCAGAGTCGCCGCGCTGATCGGGCTGGTACTGGCCGTGGCCTGCGGCGGGACCAACCCCGGCGGCGACCTTGCCCCTGGGGGGGACGCGACCGACGCGGGCCGGGACGCGGCGGCCGACCTCGCCGACGGATTCGACGCGCCGGACTTCGCCCTGGACACGCCGGACCGCGACCTTCCAGGTTCGCCGGACGACGGCATCGCGCCCGGCGACGATTCGGGGGTTCCGGCGGACCCGGGGGATCCCGGGGATCCGGGATCGGCCGACCAGGCCGCGGACCCTGCATCGCTGGACGCGCCGGACGACCGCGACGCCGACCTGGCGGATCCAGGCCCGCCTTGCGATCCGGCTGCCGGGCCCTGCCCCTGCGCCACCCCGGACGACTGCCCCGCGGGCGCCTTCTGTGACGGGACGGAATGCCGGCCGTGGATCTGCATTCCGGACGCCCGGTTCTGCCAGGGCACCACCCTCCTCCAGTGCGCGGTGGACGGCGGCGGGGAAACCATCGTGGAGGACTGCGACGACGGCGACCCCTGCACCCTGGGGGACGGGTGCTCGGGAACCCGCTGCCGGGAACGGACCGCCGTGTCCTGCGACGACGGGAACCCCTGCACGTCGGATGCCTGCGAACGCGCGACCGGCGCCTGCGTTTCGACGCCCGTCGACGGCACGTCCTGCACCGACGACGATCCCTGCACGGCGAACGACCGGTGCAAGGGCGGCCTCTGCGTCGCCGGCGGCGCGACGCCGTGCTCCGACGGAAACCCGTGTACCACCGACTTCTGCACGTCCCTGCTGGGCTGCGTCCACGAACCCGCTGCCGGTTCCTGCACGCCCGCGTCGGACCCGTGTGCCGCAGGACGGGAGTGCCGGGACGCCGCCTGCCAGATCGTCCCTCGGGACTGTGACGACGACGACCCCTGCACGCTGGATGCCTGTCAGGCCGGGGCATGCACCCACACGCCCGTCGCGGGATGCGCCTGCGAACTTGCGGCAGGCTGCGACGACGGGAATGCCTGCTCGCAGGACGCCTGCGTCGGGGGCCGGTGCGTCCACGAAGCCGCGCCTGCCATCGGGTGCTGCCAGGCCGCCGTGGACTGCGACGACAACGACCCCTGCTCCCTGGACGACTGCCGCGGATTCCGCTGCACGCACGCGCCCGCGCCCCTGCCTGCCTGCTGCAGTTCGCCGCGCCTGGACGTCGCCTTCGACGACGGAACCGTCGGCGGCTTCGTCCTGGAACCCGCCGGGCCGGACGGCGTGGGCTGGCGGCGCGCGGCAACCCCGGAAGGCGGCGGGTTCGTCCTGGCGTTCAGCAACGCCGCGACGACGGGATACGGCACCGGCGCAAGGGTCGCCGGCACCGCGTTGTCGCCGCCCGTCACGCTGCCGGCCGGCGTCGCGCTGAGCGTCACCTTCCGGACCTGGCAGGACGTCGAATCCGCCCCCGGACAGGACCCGTTCCGGGTGGACGCCCTGTCCCCGGACGGCACGGCCACGCCGGTCTGGACGCGCCCGGAAGGCTTCCCCATGCGGGCCTGGCGGACGGTGACCGCGAACGCGAGCGCCCTGGGCGGTCGCACCGTGCGCCTGCGCTTCGCCTTCGACAGCCTCGACGGCACGGCGAACGACGGCCGGGGCGTGTTCCTGGACGACATCGCCGTGACCAGCACGTGCGCGGCGTCAGGCTGCGGGCTGGAATCGGACTGCACCTCGCTGGACTGGCACGCGACCTGCCTGGACGGCGTATGCGACTACACGCGCGTGCTGGACGTCGTGGCGACGCCGGGAGCAGGGAATTCCGCCGTGCGGTTCGCGGGGCCTTCGGACGTGGCGGTGTCGCCGGACGGCACGCGGGCGTACGTCAGCGATCGCGATGCCCACCGCGTCCAGGTCCTGGATGCCGATGGCAACGCGGGTCCGGTCATCGGTAGTTACGGGACCGCTCCGGGCAAACTGGTATACCCCCGGGGCGTCGCGGCCGACGCCGATCGGGTGTACGTCGCCGATTCGGGCAACAACCGCATCCAGGCGTTTTCGCCCGCGGGAACCTTCCTGTGGTCCTTCGGATCCAAGGGGGACGCCCCGGGCCGCTTCAACGAGCCCAAGGGCCTGGCCCTTTCGGACGATGGCGACACGCTGTGGGTCGCCGACACCGGCAATCACCGGGTACAGGGCCTGACGCGCTGGGGCGTTGTCCGCGTGGTCATCGGCGGCTACGGCCGGCTGGACGGCCAGTTCCGCAGCCCGTCGTGCGTCGTCCCCCTGCCCGACGGCGGCATCGTGGTCTGCGACACCCAGAACAACCGTCTGCAACGCTTTGCCGCCGGCGGCCGGCACCGGGCCACGATCACGGCGACGGACGGGGTGCCGCTGTCCCAGCCCTACGGTGCCGCCCGGGCGGAAGGGGATGCCCTCTGGGTGTCGGACACCTACAACCATCGCATCATCCTGCTGGACGCATCGGGACGGACCCGCGACGTCTACGGCCAGTTCGGCGACGGCCCCGGGCGGTTCGCCTATCCGCTGGGGATGGAAACCGACGCGTCCGGCCGGCTGTGGGTCGTGGACAGCGGAAACAAGAGGGTCGTGGTCCTGCGGCGAGGACCGGTGCCCTAGTCGAACGACAGCAGGGGTCCCAGGCGCTGGATGGTCCGCACGCCGAAGCCCTTCACCCGACGCAGATCCGAGGGGCGCTTGAACGGGCGCTGGCTGCGGGCCTCGACCAGCGCGGCGGCCTTCCGGGGCCCGATTCCCGGAAGCTGCTGCAGTTCTTCCGACGACACGCGGTTCACGGCGATCAGGGCCGGAACCGGCGCATCGGTTCCGGGGGTCACGGCGGATTCGGCGCACGACCTCGGGGGCCCGTCCGAATCCAGCGCCAGCGCGGGGCAAGGGTTTCCGAACGCCAGCAGGGCCATCACGGCGATCGCAAGGAAGGGGGCGGTCATGGGATCCTCCGTTGTCCGCAAAAGGGGCGACGTGCCCCCTTGGACCACGAAGGTTCGCAAGGCGCGTGCCGGACGGGCACATCCCGGAATCGCTGGTGATTGCAGGTTTTCTGGATTCAGGCGCCGGATCGGGGCCTGGACGGCGTCCAACGGGTCCAGCCCCTACCCCGGATCGTCCAGGGTGCGGACGCGGAACCGGACCCCGATCTGGTCCTCGGCCAGGCGGCGGCAGGCTTCGATGTCCAGATCGGGCAGGGCAACCACGCTGGCGGTGACCTCCGGGATCACGTCCCGGGCGCGGCGCAGGAACGCGCACACGGCGTCGAAGGCCGCGACGCCATGCCGGCTGCGGCACACGGCGGCGTAGGACTCGCCATCGGGGGCGTTCATGCTGACGCTCAGGGCGTCGACCTTCCCGGCCAGTTCCGCGACCACGTCCCGGCCGCTGACCAGGCTGGCCAGCCCGTCGGTGTTCACGCGCACCTTCACGCCCGCCGCCTTCACCCGGGCCGCCAGTTCCGCGACCACCTCCCAGCGCAGCAGGGGCTCGCCGTAGCCGCAGAACACGACCTCCCGGTACCGTTCGAACCCGGCCGCGACCAGCGCGTCCCACAGCGCCTCGGGGGCGGGATCGGCCGGCAGGCGCAGGTTGTGGCCCTTGACCACCCAGTCCTTGAACTTGGCGCAGAAGGTGCAGCGCAGCGTGCAGCGATTCGTGACGTTCACGTACAGCGATTCGCGGATCGGGTAGACCAGCACCGGCGCCGGCGCATCCTGGACCTCGATCCCGAACAGCCGGCGCGTCGTCAACGTGGTGATCCGCGCCACGTCCTCCGGCGTCAACCCCTTCAGCAGCGCCACGGCCTCGCCGGTGTGCCGCACGAAGGACGGCTCGTTCCTGCGGCCCCGCATCGGCACCGGGGCCAGGAACGGCGAATCGGTTTCGACCAGCAGATCCTCGGCCCGAAGGCCCCTGACGGCCTCGGCCAGCGGAACGGCGTTCCGGAAGGTCACCACCCCGGGGATGCTGATCTTGAAGCCCAGGTCCACGTAGGCCCGGGCCGTTTCCAGGTCCGACGTGAAGCAGTGGATCACGCCCGGCGGCCAGGGCAGCCGTTCGGATCGCAGGACCTCCAGGCAGTCCGCATGGGCATCGCGGACGTGGATCACCAGGGGCTTCCCCGCCAGGGCAGCCATGGCCACCTGCCGGCGGAACACCGTCATCTGGCCGCCCCGCGACGACAGGTCGTAGAAGTAGTCCAGGCCCACCTCGCCCAGGGCCACCACCTTCGGGTCGCCCAGCAGGCGCGCCAGCGTCGCGAACGTTTCTTCCGTCGCCTTGTCGGCCTCGTGGGGGTGGACGCCGACCGCCGCCCAGATCCGTTCGTGGGCCCGGGCGACCTCGACGGCCTCGGTCATCTCGGCCGGATCGGCCGAGGCTCCGATCGTGACGATGCCTTCGATCCCCGATGCGAAGGCACGATCGATGACCGCATCCAGGTCGTCGGGGAAGAAGTTCCGGTTCAGGTGTGCGTGGGAGTCGAACCACATGGCGAAACGTCCGGGGTGAATCGGTGGTGCGCGATGCCGGTCGTCAGTCCTCCAGGCCCTTCAGTTCGCCGGCGTCCTCGACCTCGTCCTCGCCGGGCGCCGCGGCCTCGCCGTTCTTCGGCCCGCCCTTCCATTGGACGTCGACCAGCGGGAACTCCTCGAACATGCCCGGCCCCAACGACACCCGGACGGTGTTCCGGAGGATTTGCAGTTCCTTGACCTTCCCCTCGCCCTTCGGCGTCATCACCATGGCGCCGACCTTGGGGAACGACTTCTGCATCTCGCAGTAGGACGGATGCTCGTATGCCAGGCAGCACATCAGGCGCCCGCACAGCCCCGACACCTTCTGGGGATTCGGGACCAGGCCCTGCACCTTCGCCATGCGGATCGTCACGGCCGTGAAGTCCCGCAGGAAGGATGCACAGCACAGCGGCAGGCCGCACGGACCCAGCCCGCCGGTGCAGCGCGCCTCGTCCCGGACGCCGATCTGCCGCAACTCGATGCGGGTGTGCATCGACGTCGCCAGGTCCCGCACCAGGCCGCGGAAGTCCACGCGCCCCGGTGCCGTGAAGGCGAAAATCACCCGGCCGTCGTGCAGGATTTCCACGTCCGACAGGTGCATGTCCAGGTCGTGCCGGCGCACCAGGTCCACGAACGCCGCACGGGCCTCCTGCTCGCGGGTTTCGGCCCGGGCCAGCAGCGAATCGGCCTCGGCGAACGCGACGCGCCGGATCACCCGGACGTACCCGTCGGCGGGCAGCGAACTGCGCTCGGAGGGCTGGAGGGCCCGTGCCAGCAGGTCGCCCCGTTCGGTGCGGACCAGCAGGACCTCGTCCTTCACGAAGCGCCCCTCTTCCGACCCGACCAGGAATCGGCGCCCCGACCGGGGCCGGGCCGCCCATCCTGCCTCGACGACACGGAGATTCGAGCCGGGAACCATGGCGGCGCGCCCGGCGTCAAGCTCGGGGGTGTTCTGGGGATCGGTCGACATGGGACTCCTATTGGACCTTGCGCGGCATCCTGGCGTCGATCGGCTCCATGATCGGCTCGAGGTTCGCCTGGACGACCCGGGTCTTGTCGCGCTCGACAGCCACGTTGCGGATCCACGGTTCGTACCCGGCCTTCTCGAAGCGCACCGAGTGCTTGCGGGTTTCCAGATGCTGCTTGGCCACGGGCGTCTCGCCGATCAGTTGATCGTCGAGGTAGACCTTCACGCCCTCCTTCGGCTCGGTTTCGATCTGCAGGTAGCCGTAGGTCACCTTCCGCGTCAGCGAAATCTCGACCTCGGTGTCCTTGCCCTCGGTGATCACCACCTCGCGGGTCGCGTCGTCGAAGTCGGGGCATCGACAGGACACGCCCATCCGGTACGTCCCCGCCGGCACCTTCACCTGGGTCGCGGGCGTCCGGACCTGGAGGATGCCGTCCAGCGACACCTCGATCCCCTTGGGTTCGCTGCGCACCGTCAGGGTCCCGACCCCTTTCTGCGACTCGCATGCCGTCATCGCGGCCTTTGCCTGCCGATCGTCGTCCGTCCCGGGCGACAGGAACAGGAACCCCCGGAAGTACAGCAGGATCTCGCGGCATTTCTTCAGGCGCTCGGCCACGCTGCCGGCGTTGAAGTAGGCGTCGATTCCCGTGGGGTCGGCCCGCACCGCTTCGGCAAAGGCGTCCAGGGCCCGCGGCAGGTTGCGGGCCTTGGTCATCCGGGCGCCCTTGGTCAGCAGGTCGCCGTACGACGCTTCCTGGGCCACGGCCGGCGCAGCGAACCCCACGAAGACCAGGATGAGGATCGTTGCCGGAAAGGCGCGCCCCGCGGGATTTCCGATACGCCGCATCGTCACCTCCCACCACCCCGAGCCGCAGCGGGCTGTACGGGTGTGGCCACGACGGGAGCCGCCCAGAACCGCGTGAAGCGCCGCACGGCCGTCCGGTCCTTCCCCTCGATGGCGAACACCGCAACGTCGTTCCGGCCGTCCACCAGCGGGACCGTGGTATCCAGATCCACCGCGGCCTCGTTCGTGGGGCCCTTCCGCGTCCAGAAATAGACCTTGTCGTTGCCGCGGAAGATCAGCACCTTGCGCCGCGCCTCCCCCGCATGTCCCACGAACCGCGCGGTGCCCGTCAGGCGCAGCCGCGCCGCCTTCCCGTCCGCCGCGGGCAGTTCCTCCACGCGCAGGTCCAGGGCCGGGACCACGTTGGGGGTCAGCGGCGACAGGGGCAGCGTCGAGAAGCGGACCGCCCCTGCAACCGGCTCGGCATCGGCGGACCGGACGAAGGCGAACCGCCCGTCCTCGATTTCGACGCGCCACCAGTCCCCGACCCGGCCATCGGATCGCAGGTTGAAGCCCGCGGGCACGAAGAACAGTTCGCTGGCATCCTTCGTCGCCGCAGACCGGACCGCAACCCCGTCGCGCAGCACGCGCAGGGCTTCGGGGCGCGGCTCCAGCGCCGGCCCGGGCGTCGCCGCCACGGGAATCGCGGTGTCTTCGGACAGGAACTCGCGCAGCGACAGGTCCAGGATGCCGACTTCCAGGGTCGGCAGCGCCCCCGTCGGAGCATGCTTCAATTCGATCTTGAACCGCGCCTGGGCGGACTTGCCCGGCTGCAGCCCGTCGGCCAGGGTGAACCGGCCCTCGCGAACGAACACCCCGTCCTGACCCGACTTGTTCCGCAGCGTCACCAAAAGCTTGCGCGCGGCGCCCTCGCCGTCGTTGCGCAGATCCACCAGCAGCGTCGCCGTTTCGCCGGGATTCAGGATGCCGTCCCCGTTCCCGTTCGTGTCCAGGACCTGCACGCCCCAGGCGAACCGCGGCCGCGGGAGGGCCTTCGTCGTCACCATCACGGGCTCGGGGGCGGGACCTTCGTTCTCCCCCAGGAACAGGTGGAACGACACCCGGTCCAGACGGTCCCAGGCCTCGGTCGGGACCTTCACCACCACGTCGCGGGTCAGCGAGGCGCCGGGCTCCAGGCGGCCGAACACGAACTCGCGGCCGTCCAGGGTGCCGAAGTCCGATTCCGTGACGACCCGCGCCCGGTACTGCGTGTCGGTGCCCGGGTTCTTCACGGTCATCCGCAGGGTGACCTTGGCGCCCGGAGTCAGGGGACGGGAGCCGTCCGCCGACCACGTGACCCGCAGGGGCGTGCCCGCCTGCCGGGGGCCGTCCGTCCAGTCGATGCCCCGCACCGCCAGCCGCTCGACGATCCGCGTGTCCTGGATCCGCGCCCAGTTGTCCAGTTCCGTGGAGACCGCCGCCAGGCCCTTCGCCCGCGTCGGCGTGCCCATCGCCTTGACCATGGCCTGGGCCAGTTCGATCGAGTCGTCCCGCTTGAACGTTTCCTCGTCCCGCAGCGGCGCGTCCTCGGGGTCGTCGTCGTTGCCCGCCGCATCGGATTCGTCGGCGGGCATGTGCCGGATACGACGGGCCGGAAGGTCGTGGGCCACCTTGCCGAAGGCTTCCAGCAGGCGCTTCAGGTCATGCTCGCGCCGGTCGTCGCCGGATCCCAGGGCCACCGTTTCGGCCGAGGCCGTCGCCGGGATCAGTTCCACGTCCGGCACGACACCCACGCCCTGGATGGAAATGTCGCCCGGCGTCAGGTACTGGGCCACGGTCAGCTTCAGCGCGCCGTCGCCCACCTCGTACATCACCTGGACGGTGCCCTTGCCGAACGTCGTCGTGCCGATCAGCGGCGCACGGTCGTCGTTCTTCAGGGCGCCGGCCACGATCTCGGCCGCGCTGGCGCTGCCGCCGTCCACCAGGACCACCATGGGCAGATCCGCGAAGGGCGCCCGGCCGTCGGCCTCGTACTCCTGGCGCATCCGCTTGCCCTCGCCTTCCGTGATGACGAGGGAGCCGGAGCGGATGAACAGGTTCGACACCTCGACCGACTGCTCCAGCAGGCCGCCGGGGTTCTGGCGGAGGTCCAGCACGAGCCCCTTCAGGGACCCGCGCGTCTTCAGGTCGGACAGGTGCTTCAGGACCTGCTGGGCCGTGTCTTCCTGGAAGTTCCGGATCCGCGCGTACCCGATGCCGTCGCCCAGCGACTCGCTGGTGACGCTGCGAACGTGGATTTCGGCGCGCTCCATCGTGATGGGATGGGGCTCGGTCCACTCCTTGCGCTGGACCAGGACGGTGACCTTCGTACCCGGTTCCCCGCGCAGCTTGGACACGGCGTCGGTCAAGGCCATGTTGATGGCGGACTCGTCGCCGATCTGCAGGAACTGGTCGCCCGACTTCAGGGCCGCCTTGGACGCCGGCGTGTCGGGCATGACGGACACCAGCGTGATCAGCCCCTTCCGGGTCGAAATCACGATGCCGAGGCCGCCGAAGCGCCCCTGGGTGTCCAGTTGCATTTCCTGGAAGGCTTCGGGCGTCAGGTACACGGAGTGTTCGTCCAGCGGCGTCAGCATGCCGTTGATCGCCGCGTACTCCACGTCGTCGCTCTTGACGTCAGCGGGGAGGTGGGCGGCCACGAACTCGAACACGTCCAGCAGGCGCCAGTTCATTTCGTAGAGGTCGGACACCCCGCCCACGTCGAAGGTCCGCCGGTGATCCCCGATGCGGACCTCGACCGACTTCACCTTCGCGGCCTCGTCGCTGTCGGGCGTGACCATGAGGTCGGGAACGGCGTTTTCGGCCCCGCGAAGGGCGCCGATCAGCAACGCTGCAGGCTTCACGCGCTGGGGCACGACGTAGTTGGTACGGATGAAGCCGACACACCGGGTCAGCAGGCGAAGACGCGACAGGTCGACGGCGCGACGTTCGCCGGCCTCGGCCGACGGGCTGCCCAGGGTTTCCAGGAGGGGCGAATGCGCGCCCAGGTCGGCCGTCGTGACGACCCACCCGACCAGAAGTGCGGAAGCCGCAACCACGAACAGGCGCAACGCCCGCCGCAGCCCACCGTCCCCCCCGCCGCTATCTGCCAGACGACGCATCGCCACAGGGTACCTCAGAAGGTCCGTACCCGCAAGCCGCAGGCGGGGGAGCGTCCAGTTCCAACCATCTGCGGCCGTGAAGACCGGGGGAATGTCGGGCGATGCGATCGGCAGGTCGATTCGGGGGTGTTCAAGGGCGTTGCATCGCTTCCCGGAACCGGTAAGATAACGGCGACCTTGCTTCACCACTCCAGTTCTTGAGGTATGGAATGCGTAAAACGGCGTTGTTCGCAGGGATTCTGGCAATCGTCATGGTGGCATGCGGCGGCGGCGGCACGTCCGGCAGCCCCGATGCGCTGGGGCCGGACTACGGCGACGGCGTCGGCTACAGCATCGAAACCCAGGTTTCGTCCGACGCGGTCGAATCGGGCGCCCCGGTCACGGTCACCTGCACCGTCACCGGACCGTCCGGCACCGTCGCGGTCGGGACCCAGATCACCGTCACCCCGTCCGAAGGCGCGACCGTGGCCGACGGTACGGTGACGTTCACGAAGGCCGGCGACTACCAGGTCGCCTGCGAAGCCGCCGAAATCCCTGTCGTCGATGCCACCCCGACAACGGTCACCGTGACCGCGGGCCGGCCCTCCGCGGTCGACACGGCCGTCGCCCCGGGTTCCATCACGTCCGGCACGTCCGCGGTCGTGACCTGCACCGCCAAGGACGCCCAGGGCAACCCGGCATCCGGCACCTTCGCCGTCGTCGCCACCCCGGCCGAGGGCGTGGTCGTCACCGCCGGAACCGCCGCCGACACCTTCAACGTCGCGGGCCAGATCGTCGGCACGTACGCCCTGGCCTGCGGCCTGGCGGGCGGCGCAACGGACGAGTCCCCGGCTTCGCTGGCGGTGGTCGCCGGCGCCATGACCAAGGTCGTGACCACGATCGACGAGGAAGCGATCACGGCGGGCGACACGGCGAACGGCAAGTGCATGGCCGTGGACGCCTTCGGAAACGAGGTCTCGGGCATCGAGTTCGCGGTGCTCCCCCCGGCCGACCTGACCATCGTCAGTTCGTCCGTCGGCTTCACGGTCACCGGCACGAAGTCCGGCCTGTACACCGTCACCTGCAAGCCGGCGGACGACGCCGCAGCCACGCTGGAAGGGGACACTCTGACGATCAACGCCGGCGTGGCCGTCGGCATCGCGCTGAAGCTGATCCCCGAAAAGCCGGCGTACCAGGTGGGGAACCAGGTCAAGGTCGGCTTCGACCTCGTGGACCAGTACGGGAACGCCGTGCCCGGGGGCGCGATCACCAACCCGACCGTGGACCCGACGGTGGGCACCACCCAGATCTCCACCGACCAGTTCCAGTTCGACGCGGAAGGCCAGTTCGTCTTCCACGCGTGCGACGCCACGAACGCGGCCCTGTGCGACGACGTGACGGCGTGGTGCGACGGGACGGCCCCCCTGCTGACCATCACGTATCCCGAGCGCGGCGCCACGATCGACGGAAACCGCCTGGTCGTCGTGACGGGCACGGTCGTCGAAAGCGTCAGCCAGATCGCATCCCTGACCATCAACGAGCAGGTCATCGAGATCGGCGCGGACGGCTCGTTCCAGTTCCCGATGGTGCCCGCCCAGGGCATGAACCTGATCGACGCCACGGCCGTCGATACCTTCGGCAACACGATCCGGACGCTGCGTTCCTACCTGTACAGCAGCCTCTGGTACACGATGGACCTGCCGGACCCGCTGGCGTCCGCGATCCCGAACGCGCTGAAGGCGTACCTGGACGACACGCTGTTCTGGAATGCCGACACGACCGATCCGGCGACGATTTCCGCGCTGCTGGAAATGGCCCTCAAGGATCTGGACCTGACCGCGCTGATTCCGAACCCGGTCACCACCATATCGCAGAGCATTGCCCTGGACACGTGCGGCTACCAGGTCTTCCTGGACTCGGTGACCTTCGATGCGCCGACCGTGAAGATCGTCCCGGACTTCGGCGCGCTGAAGCTGGCGATCGGCATCCCGAACCTGAAGGCCGACGTGCGCCTGGTCAAGATCGACGGCGGCTTCCTGTGCCCCGGCAACCAGGCCGGCACGGCGACCGCCACCACGGTCACGCTGGACTCCACGGTGACCATGAGCGTGGACCCGGCGACGCACCTCATCGCCATGTCCGCCTCCGACGCCATCCTGAACATGGTCGACTTCACGCTGAAGATCGACAACTGGTTCTACAACCTCATCGTCGGCGCCCTGCGGGGCACGATCGAGAACCTCCTGAAGGACCAGGTCAAGACGCTGCTGACGGACCAGATCAACAAGCTGCCCGAAACCCTGAACGCGGCGCTGGCCAAGCCCTTCGAGGTCGCGATCCCGGAACTGCTGCCCGGCATGAACGGGATGACCCTGCGGATTTCGATCCAGCCGCAGGCCCTGAACATGGACCCGCTGGGCGGCGCGCTGGACCTGAATGCCGCCATCACCACGGACCACACGATCGACCGCACGATCCTGGGGACCATCGGCCGCGCGTCCTGCCTGGGCGCCCCCGACGCCTTCGGGTTCGACATGGGCAACCCCGAAAAGCTGATGCTGGGCGTGTTCGATGACGTGCTGAACGAGGCCCTGTACTCGATTTGGAACGGCCGCCTTCTGAACATGCACCTGACCGCCGAGGCCCTGAAGGACACGATGGACCTCAGCCAGTACGGCGTTGCGGACCTGGACGCCACGACCGCGGCGCTGCTCCCGCCGGTCATCACGGCCTGCAACCCGGCCGGCACCCTCACGGTGCAGGTGGGCGACCTCTACCTCGACGCCACGATGGTGCTGATGGGCGAACCGGTCCACCTGCGCACGTTCCTGTTCCTGGAAATCGAACTGGCGTTGAGCCTGGCGGACGACCCCGAAAAGGGCCGCGTGATCAGCATCCAGGTGGCCAGCGAGCCGAAGGTGTCCGACATGGACATCGTCTTCCTGGAGTCCAACTTCACCGAGGACGACATCAAGGGCCTGATCCTGGGCGCCCTGATCCCGGTCGTGTTCGAGCAGTTGAAGGATCCGATCACGTTCGCGATCCCGTCCTTCAACCTCAAGGGCCTGCTGGGCGCCGACTCCCCGATCAGCCTGCCGGACAAGGACCTGGTCATCAACCCGACGGCCATGGGCCACGACAACGGCTACCTGCACATCGCGGCCGGCCTGGAACTGCGCGATCCGGTCGTCGTCCCCCCGCCCGCACCCTGACCGTCCTTCCTCCCCCTGACCTCCCCTGACGCCCCCCCGAAATGGGGACAGACACCATTTCCCGCGCGTGGACTCCGACGTGGACGTGCAGGTGGACGTGGACGTAGACGCAGACGTGGCCGCCGCCGAAATCGGTGTCTGTCCCCATTTCTAGGACCGGACGTTCCGCTCCCAGATCAAACGGAGGCCCTGGAGGGTCAGGTCCGGCAGGACCTCGTCGATGATCGTGCTGTCGGCGCACAGCAGCGGTGCGAGGCCGCCGGTGGCCAGCACGCGCACCGGGTCGGTCAGTTCGGCCTTCATGCGGACCACGAGGCCCTCGACCATCGACAGATAGCCGTAGTAGGCGCCCGACTGGATGCTGTGGACGGTATCGCGCCCGATGACCGTGTCGGGCCGCACCACGTCGACGCGGGGCAGTTTGGCGGTACGCAGGAACAACGCATCGAGGCTGACGGTCACGCCCGGGACGATGACGCCGCCCAGGTAGTCGCCGGCCACCGTCACCGCGTCGAACGTCGTCGCGGTGCCGAAATCCACGATCACCAGGTCGGCGCCCGGGTGCAGGGCATGGGCCGCCACAGCGTTCACGATCCGGTCGGCGCCCACGTCCCGCGGGCTGGAATAGTGCACGGCGATCCCCGTGGGCGTGTCCGGCCCGACCACCAGGGCACGAACCTTCATCCAGCGCTCGGCCCACCCGACGAAGACCGGGGTCAAGGGCGGCACGACGCTGGCCACGATGGCCGCCTCGACGCAATCCTCCGGGAGCCCTTCCATCCGCATCAGGCCGAACAGCAGGCACGCCACCTCGTCGGCCGTGGACGTCCGGTGGCTGGCCAGCCGGAACTGCGTGACCAGCCGGTTGCCGTCGAAGAAGCCGACCACCGTGTTCGTGTTGCCGACGTCAATGGCTGCCAGCATCGCTCACCTCTCCCACCGAGACCCGGACGGCCGTCCCGTCGGGCGTGTCCAACACCAGTTCGCCCAGCGCCGTGATCCAGGCAGGGCGGCCCCGCACGCCCGCGACCACGACCTCCCGCGACCGGTCCAGCCAGCGGGATGCCCGGACCGGGTCCACGATTGGATTCAATGAACCGCCCATGCAGGCGACGGCGATGGCCGCCAGAACGTCGGCGCAGACCATCGTCGCATCCGCCGACGGCAGGTGCGTGGCGAGGTCGGTCGCGAGGTCCCGGATGTCCGCCGGCAGGTCGTCGGTCAGTTCGACGTTCAACCCCAGGCCCAGCACTGCGAAGCCGTCCGCGGCATGCGCCTCGGCCAGCAGGCCCGCGACCTTGCGCCGCCCCAGCAGGACGTCGTTGGGCCATTTCACGGTCACGTCGCGGGCCCCCGACGAGGACAGCGACTCGGCCAGGGCCGTCCCGGCCAGCACGGCCAGCACGGGCCACTGCGACGGCATCCCCGTCGGCCTCAGCACCAGGCTGGCGTACAGCCCCCCCGACGGCGAATGCCACGACCGCCCCACGCGCCCCCGCCCGGCGGTCTGCGCCGCGGCGACCACGAGCGTCCCGGCGGGCGCACCGCACCGGGCCAGGGCAGCGGCCTCGTCCTGCGTGCTGCCCACGGTGCCGAAGACGACGATGCGGGAGATCCGCCCGAGCACGGAGGCGGAGGCGAGGCAACCGCCCAGCCTCCCGAGATCAAGCGCCTCCATGGGAGGGCTCCACGGGGGTCAGGTACATCGCGAAATCCAGCCAGGGCGCGGAGTGGGTCAGGGCACCGGCCGACACGAAGTCCACGCCGACGTCCGCCACGGCGCGCGCCGACTGGGGAGTCATGTTCCCCGACACCTCGACCGCGACCTTCCAGTTGCAGTAGTCCACGACGGCGGCGACCTGGTCGATGGTCATGTGGTCCAGCAGCAGCACGTCCGCACCGGCCTCGATGGCCCGCTTGGCCTCTTCCATCGTCCGGACTTCGACCTCGACCTTGCACAGCGACGGGGCGCCGGCCCGGGCCAGGCGGACCGTTTCCTTCAGGTCGCCCCGCAAGGCGAGGTGGTTGTTCTTGACCAGCACGCCGCCCGACAGGCTGGTGCGATGGTTGTGGCCCCCGCCGACACGGACCGCGTATTTTTCCAGGGCGCGCAGTCCGGGCGTCGTCTTGCGGGTGTCGAGGATGATGGTCCGCGTGCCCTCCAGGGCATCAACGAACTCCCGGGTCCGGGTGGCCACGCCCGACAGGCGCATGACGAAGTTCAGAAGGGTCCGCTCGGCGACCAGGACCGTCCTGGCGGGCCCCTCCAGACGCATCACGACCATGCCGGGCGTCACGACCGTTCCGTCGGCAACCAGCGGCGTGGCGACGATCGACGGATCGATCGCCTCCAGCACCATCAGTGCGACCGGGATCCCGGCCAGCACGCCGACGGCCTTGGCGACGACTTCGCCCGCCACGCGGGCCTGCGGCGGAACGCAGGCCTCGGTGGTCACGTCGCCCGTGCCGAGGTCCTCTTCGATGGCCAGTTCGACGATTCGACGTACCAGTGGGTTGATCTTCAGCATGGGCGGATGATACCGCAGGCACACCGTCAAGGTCCACGACGGACACGGGGACGGGTACGGGTACGGGTACGGACGCGACGCGCCATTGGCGCTCGCGTTGACGCATCCCTTCGACGCGACTATCCTTTGCCCGCGGAAAAGCCCGGGAGGGGCCGTGAAGGCGCATCTGTGGATTGCGGTGATCGTTGCGACCGGCCTGGGGTGCAGGACCAGTGGGCCAAAGGAGCCGTCGGCCTACCTGGGGCGCGCCGTCGGTCCCGGAGGCGATACCCCTGCGGGAACGCCCTCCCCGGCGAACGGGAAGACCGCCCTGGCCCCGGCAGCCGCGCCCGCGGTGAACGTGCCGCCGGCCCAGGACGACGAGGCCGCCTCCAAGGGTCCCCTGGAAACCGCCCGCCGCCTGTGGACCGATCGACAGGCACTTCGTTCCAGCCTGGCCTCCGACCTTGCCGGGACCGTCGCCGCCGACACCGCCTTTGCGGCCCTGACCGCGAAGTCCCTGGAAGCCCGCGGGAGCGAACCGCTGTTCACGACGCCCGACGGCGCGTCCCGGGCATTGGAAGCGCTGCTGGATGCCCTGCGGTCGGCCGCGGATCACGCCCTGTCCACGCCCCGGCACTCCCCGGCCGCCCTGGAAGCGGCCCTCGCCGACATGAAGGCCGCGTCGGACGCCGCCGCACCCCTGCGGGCCGACCTCGATCGCGCTCCGGCCTGGGCTGCCTTGAAGATGCTGTCCTTCGGACGGCCGGCGCCCACCGACGTCGAGGTCGAGGGCCTGGACGACGCGGGCCGGTTGAATGGCCTGGGTCGGAAGGAATACGCCGAAGCGATCGCCGCCCACTCGCGGGTCCTCCAGGCCGAAGGCGCCATCGGACGCGCCCGCAACCGGATCGAGGTCCTGGCCCAGGCCGCCTTCTTCCGCTGGGCCCTGGACATGAAATTCCGGGTGGTGGCGGAACCGTTCCGTGCCGACAAGGACGAACCCACCGCGATCGCGGACCGCGGCGACGCGCTGCTGCTGGCATTCGACGCATTCGCCAAGGATCCGCTCGCCGGCCTGGCGGCCCTGCCCCCGAAGCACCCCGACTACGCCATCCTGCAGGAACGTCTGGCGGCCTACCGGAAGATCGCCGCGGCCGGACCCTTCACCCCGGTCCCCGTCAGCGGGACGATGAAGCTGCGTCGCGGTTCCCGGGGGCCCATCGTCGAGGCCCTCAAGCAGCGCCTGACGCAGGAGGGCTACTACGGCGGCCCCATCGACCCCGTGTTCGACGCCGGCCTGGAGGCCGCCTTCCAGGACTACGAAGCCACCCACGGCTTCGAGACCGAAGGGGTCGTGGAAGAACGCCACGCGAAGTCCCTGAACGTGCCGGTCGAGCAGCGCGTGCGCCAGATCGAACTGGGCCTGCAGCGCTGGCGCGAAAGCCTGGTGCGGCCCGACGAGCCCCTGTACGTCCGCGTGAACCTGCCCGAGTTCGCGATGGCGGTCTGGGAAAACGGCAAGATGCTGACGAAGCACCGCATCGTCTGCGGCAACAACAACTGGGACACGGACCCCGGCCTCCGCCTGGAGGGCCGAATCAACCGCACGAAACTGTTCGAGGCGAAGATCGAACGCGTGATCCTGAATCCCCGCTGGTACGTTCCCAAGCGCATCCAGAAACTGGAAACGGACTACGAACTGCTGAAGGACCCGGACTACTACGGCAAGCACAAGTTCGTCGTGAAGACCCTGGCCGACGGTCGCGAGGAAATCTACCAGGACTCCGGCGACGCCAACGCCCTGGGACGCGTGAAGTTCGTGTTCCCGAATCCCTACGGCATCTACATGCACGACACGAACAGCAAGTCCTTCTTCAAGCGCGAGATCCGCGCCTTCAGCCACGGGTGCGTCCGGCTGCAGAATCCCTTCCAGATCATGGACCTCCTGCTGGAAAAGGCCGCGGGCATCAGCCCCGAGAACGGCCGCGCGATCCTGGCGAAGGAGGAACTGCGGGAAATCGCCTTGAAGACGCCGGTGCCGATCTTCGTCGAGTACAACTCGGTCGGGGTCGACGAGAAGGGCCGCGTCATGTTCTTTTCGGATGTGTATGGCTACGACAAGGACTGGTTCGAGGGGAAGATCCCCTACTCCCCCGAGGAGCTCAAGCTCCTCACGAAGAAGATCACGCGCTTCGACTGAGGCGATCGCACCGGACCTGGGCGCGGGGCTGATGCCGCCCGCGGAGGTTTCGGTGTTCATCGACCCGGACGGCAGCGTGACCTTCAGCGACCTGCCGGCGGATCTGGCCGAGGTCGTGCTGGCCCTGGATCCCCAGGCCGCGCCCGCGTGCCCCGTTTCGAAGCGCACACCCCGCCCACCCAAGGAGACACGATGACGATGCTCGATGCGGTCCACCCGGTGGCCTACGACCAGGACGCGGTCATCCTGCTGGACCAGCGCCTGCTGCCCGGCCGCGAGGAGTACGTGCGGTGCCGGACGACGGACGAGGTGGCCGCCGGCATCCGCGACATGGTGGTCCGGGGCGCTCCCGCCATCGGCATCACCGCGGCGTACGGCATCGCCCTGGCCGCCCGCCTGGCGCCCGATGCCACCGCCGGGTTCCTCCCGGCGATCGAGGACGCGGCACGGATCATCGGCGCCTCCCGTCCCACGGCCGTCAACCTGCACTGGGCGATCCAGCGGATGATGCGTCGGGTCCACGCCCTGGCCGGCATCCCCGCCCCCCAGGCACGGGCGGCGCTGGATGCGGAAGCCCTGTCCATCCACGAGGAGGACGTCGCCATGAACCGCGCCATCGGCCGGCACGGCGCCGCCCTGATCCCCGACGGTGCGACGGTCCTGACGCACTGCAACGCCGGCGCCCTGGCCACCGGCGGGTACGGCACCGCCCTGGGCGTCATCCGTGGCGCCCGGGAAGCCGGCAAGTCCCTTCGCGTGATTTCCTGCGAAACCCGCCCCTACCTGCAGGGCGCGCGCCTGACGGCCTGGGAACTGGTCCGCGACGGCTTCGACGTCACGCTGATCACGGACAACGCCGCGGGCGCCCTGATGGCCAAGGGCCTGGTGACCTGCTGCGTCGTCGGGGCGGACCGCATCACCGCCAACGGCGACACGGCGAACAAGATCGGCACCTACACCCACGCGGTCCTGGCAGCCCGTCACGGCATTCCGTTCTACGTGGCCGCGCCGTCCAGCACCCTCGACCCGACGCTGCCCGACGGTTCGCACATCCCGATCGAGGAACGCCCGGCCGACGAGGTGCTGTTCGTCCAGGGCCACCGCGTGGCGGCCGAGGGCGTCCACGTCATCAACCCGTCCTTCGACGTGACGCCATGGTCGCTG
Organism: uncultured Myxococcales bacterium; assembly: GCA_903847405.1. Taxonomy (GTDB): domain Bacteria; phylum Myxococcota_A; class UBA9042; order DTJE01; family DTJE01; genus CAIZWN01. The sequence continues at coordinate 20,188 of CAINDP010000091.1, forward strand.
ATTACGGCGATCATCACCGAGCGCGGGGTGCATCGGCCGGGGGTTGGGGGGTACGGATTCACGCAGCAGGGCGGGTAGCGGCCTGCCCGAACGCAGCGATGCCCTGCGGCCGACGCGCGTTCAGACGAAGAAAATGTAGGCGTGTGGTGGCCCTTACGGGAATCGAACCCGTCTCCCAAGATTGAGAGTCTTGTGTCCTAACCGATAGACTAAAGGGCCGTTGGCCGCAAACCCCCGGGGTCTCACCCCCGGGGGCGGCGCGTCTGGTCGCGCCGGGCCGATGTCAAATAGTTCGGGAACAGGGATTCGAACCCCGACAGGCAGCTCCAGAGGCTGCAGTCCTACCGTTAGACGATTCCCGAAACGCAAAGAACGTCGGTAGAGGGCCACGCGTCGCGCTTTCCCTTACCGGAGCGGGAAGGATTATAGATTCTCCTTCCCGCTCGTCAAGATCAATCTTCAGCAGCAGCGGCGCCCTTCGGAGCGTCCACGACGGTCCCGGGGTGGGCCCCGATGATCTCGACCAGGCACATCAGCGCGGCATCGCCCTTCCGCTGGAACAGCTTGACCGTACGGGTGAAGCCCGACACGCGGTTCGGGAAGGACTTGCCCCACTTGTCGAACAGCTGCTGCACGGGCAGCGCGCCGAACAGGTCGGCCGCGGCCATGCGCCGGTGGTGCAGATCGCCGATCCGCGCCCAGCCGATCAGGATGTCCGCGCGCCGCTTCACTTCCTTGGCCTTGGCCTCGGTCGTGATGATGCTGCCGTGCTCGAACAGCGACGACAGGAGGTTCCGGAACATGGCGCGGCGGTGCGACGCCGTCCGTCCGAGCTTGACCTGCTTTCTATTGTGCCGCATCGTTCAACTCCTCCGAACGCCTCGGGGACAGCCTTCAGGCTGTCCCCACGCCACCGCTGATGTCCGCGTCATTGCGCAGGCCCACCGCGGGCCGCACCGCGTCAAACCCGGTTCAACGGGTCGAAGCCTTCGAGCCGCATCCCCAGGGACAGCCCCAGGTCCTGCAGCACGTCCTTGATTTCCTTCAGAGACTTGCGACCGAAGTTCCGGGTCTTGAGCATTTCCTGCTCGGTCTTCTGCACCAGTTCGCCCACGTGGCGGATCCCCGCGTTCTGCAGGCAGTTCTGGGCGCGAACCGACAGGTCCAGTTCCTCGACCAGGCGGTACAGCACGTCCGAGGTCGCGCCGTCGGCCGTCGCCACCGGGGCTTCGCCATCTTCCAGCGAGGGCATCGCGACCGGACGCATCTCGTCCTCTTCGCTGCCTTCGTCGAAGTTGATGAAGACCTGGACCTGCTCCTTCATGATCTTGGCAGCGATGGCGACCGCTTCCTGCGGCAGCACGGCGCCGTTGGTCCAGACCTCGAGGGTCAGGCGGTCATAGTCCGTCATCTGACCAACGCGGGCGTTGGTGACGCGGTAGTTGACCTTGCGGATCGGCGTGAACACGGCGTCCATCGGGATCGTCCCGAGGGGCGCGTTCGGATCCTTGCTGCGGTCGGCGGGCTGGTAGCCGAAGCCTTCCTTGACGGTCATTTCCATGTCCAGGACCGCGCCCGGACCCATCTTGCAGACCGTGATCTCGGGGTTCAGCACCGTGACTTCGGGGCCCTGGAACAGGTCGCCGGCCGTCACGTTCTGCTCGCCTTCCAGGTGGATGTGGACCAGCTTCGGGCCGTCCACTTCCAGGCGAAGGTCGATGCTCTTCAGGTTCAGCACGATCTCGGACACGTCCTCGACGATGTCGGGAATCGTGGAGAACTCGTGCAGCACGCCTTCCACCTTGATGGACGTCACGGCTGCGCCGCGGACCGTGGACAACAGGATCCGGCGCAGGCTGTTGCCCAGCGTGGTCCCGAAGCCGCGCTCCAGGGGTTCGGCAACAAACTTGCCGTAATAGTCGGTCAATGAGTCCGAGTCGACGAGGATCGACCTCGGGCGAATCAGTTCCCGCCAATTCCTTTGCATCGTGGCGCCTCCTGGCTGAAGTCGGTTCGGACTCCCAGCGGGTGTCCTACTTGGAGTACAGCTCGACGATCAGCTCCTGCCGGATCGCGCGCCCCTCGACCTCCGCTGCCGGCAGCAGGTCGGACAGGTCGTCGTGCTCGGGCATCGACGTCACAATGGCCTTCATCTTGGCCCGATCCACTTCCAGCCAACGGACCGTGCGGGTCCGCTCGGCCACGGCGCCGGCCTCGTTCACGCGCTTGATGCCCGTGGACTTCGGACGGACCTCGACCACGTCCCCCGCCTTCACGATGAAGGAAGGGATGCTGACGCGCTTGCCGTTCACGTTGACGTGACCGTGGCGAACCAGCTGGCGCGAGTCGTTGCGGTTCACCGCGAACCCGGCGCGGTAGCAGACGTTGTCCAGACGGGTCTCGAGCAGGCGCAGCAGGTTGTCACCCGTAACGCCCTTCATGCGCTCGGCGCGCTCGAAGAACAGGTGGAACTGCTTCTCGAGCATGCCGTACATGCGGCGTACCTTCTGCTTTTCCCGCAGCTGGACGCTGTACGGCGTCGGCTTGCTGCGCCGCTGGCCATGCTGGCCCGGGGCGTAGCCGCGACGCGCAAACGAGCATTTTTCGGTATGGCACCGCTCGCCCTTCAGGAAGAGCTTCATGCCTTCCCGGCGGCAGATCCTGCACTGACCGTCCGTGTACCTGGCCACATCAACCTCCTGATCAGACCCGACGACGCTTCGGGGGGCGGCACCCGTTGTGCGGGACCGGCGTCACGTCACGGATGTAACTCACGCGCAGACCGGCAGCCGACAGCGCGCGAATCGCAGACTCGCGACCGCCGCCCGGACCCCGGACGAGGACCTGCACCGACTTCATCCCGACTTCCTGGGCGCGCTTGGCCGCGTCCTCGGCCGCCATCTGGGCCGCGAACGGGGTGGACTTGCGCGAGCCCTTGAACCCCCGCCGACCGGCGGAGGACCACGCCACCACCGCGCCATTCGGGTCGGTGATGGTTACGATCGTGTTGTTGAAGGTCGCACTGATGTGGACGACGCCCTGCGGCACGTCCTTGCGGACCTTCTTCTTTCCCACCTTCGCCTTGGCCATGGTGTGGATCCTCCTACTTCTTCTTCCGGATCGTCGCGCCGCGCTTGCCCTTGCGGGTACGGGCGTTGGTGTGCGTCCTCTGGCCACGCACGGGCAGACCCTTGCGGTGCCTGAGGCCCCGGTAGCACCCCATGTCCATCAGGACCTTGATGTTCGCCGACACCTCGCGGCGGAGGTCACCCTCCACCTTGTACCCGGCGTCGATCACCTCACGGATGCGAGCGATCTCGCCTTCCGTCAGGTCATCCGTACGCGTCCTGGGATCCACGCCCGCCTGGGCGAGGACCTTCAACGCGTTCGTCGGTCCGATGCCGTAGATGTACCGGAGGGCGATCCCAACCGGCTTCTTCCTCGGGAGGTCAACACCAGCGATTCGAGCCATGACGCCTCCAAATCTCCCTGCACTCAGCCCTGGCGCTGCTTGTGCCGCGGGTTTTCGCAAATCACCCGCACCACACCGCGGCGCTTGATGATCTTGCACTTCTCGCAAATCTTCTTCACCGAAGCCTTGACCTTCATGGCCGCCTCCAATTACCGCACCCGGAACACGATCCGCCCACGGGTGACGTCATAGGGCGACAGTTCCACGCGTACCTTGTCCCCGGGCAGGATCCGGATGAAGTGCATCCGCATCTTCCCGCAGACGTGTCCCAGCACACGGTGGTTGTTCGCCAGTTCGACACGGAACATCGCGTTCGGGAGCGCCTCGACGACGACACCCTCAACCTCGATGGCCTCTTCCTTCGGCATCCAGGACCCCTTCGTTTCAGGAAACTCGTATCCAATCCGGGACGACCAGGTCGGCCCAGGTCAGGCCTACCCGTTGTCCCGCCGGCCGCGAACCCGCGGACCATGAGCACCAGCGAAACCTTCGTACGAACGGCTGATCAGGTGCGACTCGATCTGGCCCGCAGTGTCCATGGCCACGCCGACGACGATCAGCAGCGAGGTGCCGCCGAAGTAGAACGGCACCGAGTAGTGCGACTGCAGAATGGTCGGCAGCACGCAGATCCCGCTGATGTAGATCGCGCCGCCCACGGTGATCCGGGACAGGACGCGATCGATGTAGTCCGCCGTGGCCTTGCCGGCACGGATGCCAGGCACGAAGCCGCCGTTCTTCTTCAGGTTGTCCGCCACGTCTACCGGGTTGAAGGTCACCGCGGTGTAGAAGAAGGCGAAGAACACGATCAGGCCGATATAGATCACGTTGTACAGCAGGTTCCCGGGAACCAGCGAGTTCTGCATCCACGAAACCCACGACGCGCCGGGGAACAGGTTGGACAGCGTCGCCGGGAACATCAGGATGGAGGACGCGAAGATCGGCGGGATGACGCCCGCGGTATTGACCTTCAGGGGCAGGTACGTCGTCTGGCCGCCGTACAGCTTGCGCCCTACGACCTTCTTGGCGTACTGCACCGGGATGCGCCTTTGACCGCGTTCGAAGAACACGATCACGCCCATCGTGACCAGGACCATCAGGAGGATCAGCACCAGGGTCAGGGGCTCCAGGCGCCCGCCGGCCAGCGTGGACAGCGAGAAGGTCTGGACGACGGCCTCGGGGAGGCGCGCCACGATGCCCGCGAAGATGATCAGGGACACGCCGTTGCCGATGCCGCGTTCCGTGATGGATTCGCCCATCCACATCAGCAGCATGGTTCCGGTGGTCAGCGACAACACCGTCAGGAACTTGAACAGGAAGGACGACATCCGAACGACGTTTTCGGTGCCGGCCTGGGAGTTCAAGGACTGCAGCCACACCGCGATGCCGACGCCCTGGATGGCGGCGAGGATCACGGCGGAGTACCGCGTGTACTGGTTGATCTTGCGACGACCGGCGTCGCCCTCCTTCTGCAACCGCTCCAGGGCCGGGACGACCACGGCCAGGAGCTGGAAGATGATGGAGGCACTGATGTACGGCATGACACCCAGGGCGAAGATCGACATCTGCGAGATGGCGCCGCCCGAGAACATGTCGAACATGCCCAGCAGACCGGTCTGGCCAAACTTTACGTAGTTGGCCATGATCTCGCGGTCAACGCCGGGAACCGTGACGAAGATACCGATGCGATACACCGCCAGCATTCCCAGCGTGTACAGCAACCGCTTGCGCAGCTCGGGGACCTTTCCGAGTCCTTCCAGGCTGTGGGCCACGTTCAACCCTCCGACGCAGGGGCGATCTACGCCTCGACGTCCTCGATCTCGACCACCAGGCGCGCCGTGCCGCCCGCCGCCTCGATCTTCTGGCGAGCCGCCTCGCTGAACGCGTGGGCGACAACTTCCAGCTTCTTGGTCACTTCACCGGTGCCCAGGACCTTGACCCCGTCGCCAATCTTGCGGACGAGGCCCGAGGCCAGAAGGGACGCCGGATCAACATGGGTGCCTTCCGGGAAGATATCCAGGGAGCCCACGTTGACCACCGAGAACTCGATGTGGTTCAGCGGCCGGAAGCCGATCTTCGGCAGGCGGCGCTGCAAGGGCATCTGGCCACCCTCGAAGTACGCGGGACGACCCTTGCCCGTGCGGGCGCCGGTTCCCTTGTGGCCGCGACCTGACGTCTTGCCGAGTCCGGATCCGTAGCCGCGACCAACGCGCTTGCGCGTCTTGGTCGAGCCGGGGATCGGCGACAGGTGCGAAAGTTCCTTCATCGCGAAACCTCCTGAACAAGGCCGCGCTTCTCCGCGACCTCTTCCGGCGTCATCAGCAGGCGAAGGCCCGCGATCGTCGCCCGGACGACGTTGTGCGCGTTCCGGCTGCCGACGTTCTTCGCCAGCACGTCCTTCACGCCCGCCGCCGCCAGGACCGCGCGAGTCGCGCCGCCGGCGATGAGGCCGGTACCGGCCGAAGCCGGACGCATGACCACGAGGCCCGCGCCGTAGTGGCCGACGACTTCGTGCGGGAGGGTGTCGCCGAACAGGGGCACGCGAATCATGTTCTTCTTCGCGTGCTCGCTGCCCTTGCGGATGGCCTCCGGAACTTCCTGGGCCTTGCCCAGGCCGAACCCGACCAACCCCTCGCCGTTGCCGATCACGACCAGCGCCGCGAACGAAAACCGGCGTCCGCCCTTGACCACCTTGGCCACGCGGCCGAGGTGGACGATGTGCTCGGAGAACTCGAGTTTCTCCTGGACCTGATTATCAGCGCTCAAGACGCCACCTCCTGGGTCAGAACTTCAGGCCCGCTTCCCTGGCCGCATCCGCCATCGCCGCAATACGGCCGTGGTACAGGAAGCCGTTTCGATCGAAGACGACGGTATCGACCCCGGCCGCCTTGCAGCGTTCGGCGATCATCAAACCGACCTTCTTCGCGACGTCCATCTTGCTGGCGTCCGGGTTGCCCACCGCGAACTCCTTGCCTTCCGAGGTCGCGGAGCACAGCGTCCGGCCGGCGTCATCGTCGATGACCTGGCAGGAGATGTGCTTGGTGCTGCGGAAGACGACCAGGCGGGGCCGTGCCTGGCTCCCCGAGACCTTCTTCCGGATCCGCGCCTTACGATTCAGCCGGGCTTCGAGCCGGCGCTTCGCGTTCTGAACTTCCACGTTGCCCTCCGAAGCTACTTGGCGCCCGCCTTGCCGGCCTTGCGCTTGATCTTCTCGCCCAGGTAGGCAACGCCCTTGCCCTTGTAGGGCTCGATCTCGCGCAGCGCGCGGATCTTGGCGGCCGTGTCCCCCAGGGACTCCTTGTTGATGCTCTTCAGCAAGATCTTCGTTCCCTTGTCCTCGACCGTCGCCGTGACGTCAGCCGCGAGGGGGAAGTTGACCGGCTTCGAGTATCCGAGGTACAGGGTCAGGCCCGTTGCCACGAGTTCGACCTTGTAGCCCGTACCCGTGATCACCAGCGTCTTGGAAAAACCCTTGCTGACGCCGTCGACCATGTTGGCCACCAACGTCCGCATCAGGCCGTGCAGCGACGCCGCCTTGACGTGGGTCGGGTCCGGGTGGACCACGATTTCCGTCTTTTCCACGGCGAGCGTCACACCCAGCATGTCCCGGGACAGGACGCCCAGGGGGCCCTTGGCCGTGACGGTCGGGCCTACGACCTTGATTTCCACGCCGGTCGGTACCGGGATGGGCTTCTTACCGATTCGCGACACGGTACCCTCCGCATTCGTCAGTGCTGCACGAACGGTCAGCGCGCTGCCGTCCTCGCCACACCGCGCCCGTCAATCCCGGCCAGCCGGGATCCGCCGGGCCTCACCAGATCGTCAGCAGGACCTCGCCGCCGATGCCCAGCTTCCGGGCTTCGGCGTCCACCATCAACCCCTGGGGGGTCGAAAGGATGGCCAGGCCCAGGCCGCGCTTCACGCGAGGGATCTCGCGGTGGCCGACGTAGACCCGACGGCCCGGCTTGCTCTCGCGACGGATACCGGCGATCGCGGGCCGCTTCGGCGCCACGTACTTCAGGTAGATCTTGAGGATCCCCTGGAGTCGGTCTTCCATCACCGAGCAGTCCTCGATGTAGCCCTGCTGCTTCAGGATTTCAGCAATCCGTCGCTTCACGTTGGAGTTGGGCATCTCCAGCGACGGGAATCCGGCCTGAATGGCGTTCCGGATCCGGGTCAGCATGTCCCCGATGGGATCGGTCGTCATGGCAACGCTCTCCTACCAGCTGGCCTTGATCACGCCGGGAAGGTCCCCGCGCAGCGCCGCGTTACGGAAGCAGATGCGGCACATGTTGAACTTCCGATAGTACGCATGGGCGCGCCCGCACAGGGGGCAGCGCCGATAGGCGCGCACCTTGAACTTGGGCTTCCGGGTCGCCTTGATCCTCAACGACGTCTTAGCCACGCCTCAACCTCCTCACGCCTGCTTCCGGAAGGGCATCCCCATCCCCTTCAGCAGGGCGAACGCCTCTTCGTCGGTGCCGGCGCTCGTCCCGATGGTGATGTTCATCCCCTTGTACTTCTCGACCTTGTCATAGTCGATCTCGGGGAAGATGATCTGCTCGCGCAGGCCCAGCGTGTAATCCCCATGACCGTCAAAGGCCTTGGTGGGAACGCCACGGAAGTCGCGCACGCGGGGCAAAGCAACGTTCAGCAGCCGATCCAGGAACTCGAACATCCGCACGCCACGCAGCGTCACGGAGCATCCGACGGCATTTCCCTGCCGGACCTTGAAGGCCGCGATGGACTTGCGGCACTTCGTCACGACAGGCTTCTGGCCCGCGATCAGGGCCAGCTCGCCAACCGAAGTCTCGATCAACTTCGGGTTGTGCGTCGCCTCGCCCAGACCCATGTTCAGGGTCACCTTGAGGAGCCGCGGGACCTGAAGGCGGTTCTTATAACCGAACTGCGCCATCAGGACCGGCACTACCTCGTCCTCGTACTTTTTCCGCATTCTGGTCATCGTTCCTACCCCGCTCGCGCCGGGAGGCCTTGCGGCCCCCTAGTCGAAGACCTCGCCCGTCCGGGCGGCGACGCGAACCTTCCGCGTCTTGCCGGCCGTCTCGCGCAACTCGATGTGGGTCCGCACCGGCTTGCCGTCCTTCTTGCTCACCAGGGCCAGGGCCGCCATCGGAATCGGCGCCGGCTTCTCGATGATCCCGGCCTTCAGGTTCTTCGCCGAGCGCTTCTGGTGCTTCTTGCACAGGTTCAGCCCATCGACGATGGCCCGCCCCTTCTCGAGATCCACTTCCAGGATGCGGCCCTTCGAGCCGGCGTCCTTTCCGCGGAGCACCACGACTTCGTCGTCCTTCCGGATCTTCTGCATCACAGCACCTCCGGGGCCAGCGACACGATCTTCATGAACTTCTTGGCGCGAAGTTCACGAGCGACTGGCCCGAAGATACGGGTGCCGATCGGCTCCATCGCCGCGTTCACGAGAACGGCCGCATTCTGATCGAAACGGATATAGGTGCCGTCCGCGCGGCCGACTTCCTTCGCCGTCCGCACGATGACGCACTTCACGACGTCGCCCTTCTTCACCTTGGCGCGCGGCAGGGCCTCCCGGACGGAGACCACCACGATATCGCCCAGGCTGGCGCTCTTGCGGCCCGACCCGCCCAGGCAACGGATCACCTGGAGGAGCTTGGCGCCCGAGTTGTCTGCCGAGATCAGGTAACTTTCCTGCTGGACCATCAGTCACCTCGCCCAATCGGAACCCGCGATGCGAGCGCCGCTCTCAATCCTCGGCCTTCGACCCGGAGACCACGCGCCACCGCTTGCGCGCCGACAGGGGCCGGCTTTCTTCGATGGTGACCGCGTCGCCCACCGCGCACTTGCAGTGCTCGTCGTGGGCCATGTACTTGGTCACCCGCGTGATGTACTTGTGGAACTTCGGGTGCTCGAACTTCCGCGCCACCTCGACGACGATCGACTTCAGGCCCGCGACGGACGTCACGGTGCCCGCGACTTGCCGCTTCCGACGGATCGGTGTGGTATCCAGTTCCATCGCTGCCCTCACTGCGCGGCCTCATGCCGCCGGTTCTGCTCGGTCAGGATCCGCGCCAGGTTCCGCTTCGTCGCGGTGATGTCCGCCATCTTGGACATCTGTCCCGTGGCCAGCCGCATGCGGATCTTGAACAGCGACTCCCGAAGTTCCTTTTCGCGAGCCAGGAGCTCCTCGACGGTGAGGGCCCGCAACTCCTCGGTCTTCAGCGCCTTCATCGGATCTCCCCCCGCTTCAGCACCTTCGTGTGGAGTGGAAGCTTGTGGGACGCCAGGCGGAACGCCTCGCGAGCCACGGCTTCTTCCACGCCTTCCAGTTCGTACAGCACCTTGCCGGGGCGGATCACGGCGACCCACTGCTCGGGAGCGCCCTTGCCGCGACCCATGCGGGTCTCGAGGGGCTTCTTCGAGATGGGCTTGTCCGGGAAGATCCGGATCCACACCTGGCCACCGCGCTTGACATAGCGGGTCAAGGCAATACGACCGGCTTCGATCTGCCGGGCCGTAAGCCAACCGCACTCGGTCGCCTGCAGGCCGTACTCGCCGAACGAAACCTCGGAGCCGCGGTAAGCGGTTCCGCGCATCCGGCCCTTCTGCTGCTTCCGGAACTTCATTCTCGACGGGGACAGCATCGGTCGTCCTCCCGCTGGCGGCCCCTGCCACCGCGCGTTCCGGGTCGCGGCAAATCCGCCGCGCCCGACTTCCTCACTTCTTCAGGATGTCGCCCTTGAAGATCCACGTCTTGACGCCGATGACCCCGTAGGTCGTCTGCGCCTGGGCGAATCCGTAGTCCAGGTCCGCACGGATCGTGTGCAGCGGCACGCGACCTTCACGGTACTGGAGGACGCGGGACATTTCCGCGCCACCCAGACGACCCGAGCAGCGAATCTTGATCCCCTTGCCGCCCAGCTTCATCGCCTGCGTCACGGCGCGCTTGGTGGCGCGACGGAACGACACGCGGCGCTCGAGCTGCTGCGCAACGGACTCGGCGACCAGCTGCGCATCCAGTTCCGCCTTGCGGACTTCCTGGATGTAGGGCACGACTTCGAGGGACGTGAGCTTCGTCAGCTCGCGCTTCAGGTCCTCGATGTTCTCGCCCTTGCGGCCGATGGCGATGCCGGGACGCGCCGTGTAGATGTAGACCTTGACCTTGTTCGCCGTCCGCTCGATCTGGACCGAGGAGATCCCCGCGGCGCCCATCTTGTGGCGGACCATGTCGCGAATCTTCATGTCGTCGCGGGCCCACAGACCGTAGTTCCGGTCCGCGTACCAGCGGCTGTTCCAGGTCTTCACGTAGGGGATCCGAAATCCCACCGGATGAACTTTCTGGCCCACGAGGTCCTCCTACTCCAGTTCCCCAAGCACCACGGTGATGTGGCTGGTGAACTTGTGGATCTTCGTCACGATGCCACGAGCCCGCGACAGGCCGCGCTTCAGGGCCGGCCCCTGGTCGACGTAGATTTCCTTCACGAACAGGCTGTCCAGGTCGAAGTTCCCCGCCTGCTTCGCCGCGTCGATGGCGGTGTTCAACACCTTCGACACCGGGCGAACCGCACGGCGGGTGATGAACGACAGCACGGCGTTCGCCTCGTCCACGCGCTTGCCGCGGATCGCGTTGGCGACCACACGGACCTTGCGGGGAGCCATCCGGATGTAGCGGGCCTTGGCCCTTACCACGTGTTCTTCCATCGCTCCCACCTCTACTTGCCGCCCTTCTTGTCGACCTTGCCCTTCTTGTCACCGCCGGAATGGCCGTGGAAGGTGCGGGTCGGGGCAAACTCGCCCAGCTTGTGGCCGACCATGTTTTCCGTCACGAAGACGGGGATGAACTTCTTGCCGTTATGAACGGCGAAGTTGAATCCAACCATCTCGGGAAGGATCACGGACCGGCGAGACCATGTCTTGATGGTCTTCTTCTGGCCGGACCGCAAAGATCCTTCGATCTTCTCGATCAGGTGCGTGTCCACGAACGGGCCCTTCTTAACGCTCCGCGGCATCGGTCCCTCCGTCCTACTTCGAGCGCCGCTTGACGATCAGGCGGTCGGTGCTCTTGTTGTGACGCGTCTTGTAACCCTTGGTCGGCCGGCCCCAGGGAGTCGTCGGGTGACGTCCACCGGAGGTCTTGCCTTCGCCACCGCCCATCGGGTGATCGACGGGGTTCATCACGACGCCGCGGCTCTGGGGGCGGATGCCCTTCCAGCGGTTGCGGCCCGCCTTGCCGATCGAAACGTTCTCGTGCTCGGGGTTGCTGACGTCACCGATGGTGGCGCGGCACTCCTCCCGAACCTTGCGCAGCTCGCCCGAGGGCAGGCGGAGCAGCGCGTAACCGGCCTCGCGGGCCATCAACTGCGCGGAGCCGCCGGCGGACCGGACGAGCTGGGCGCCGTGGCCGGGCTTCAGTTCCACACAGTGGATCATCGTGCCCTGCGGGATCGCGGTCAGGGGAAGCTGGTTGCCCGGGCGGATTTCCGCATGGGCTGCAGCCATCAGGGTGTCACCGACCTTCACTTCGCGAGGGGCGATGATGTAGCGCTTCTCGCCGTCCACGTAGTTCAGCAGACAGATGCGCGCGCTGCGGTTCGGGTCGTATTCGATTTCCGCCACGACCGCCGGCACGCCGACCTTGTCGCGCTTGAAATCGATGACACGGAACAGCTTCTTGTGCCCGCCGCCCTTGTGCCTGGAGGTGATCCGGCCGTACGAGTTGTGGCCGACCTTCCGGGTGTTCTTCGCGACCAGGGAACGCTCGGGGCCGTTCCGCGTGATGTCGGAGAAGTCGTACCCTTCCGCCGAGCGCCGGCCGGCTGAGGTCGGCTTGTACTTGATGATGCCCATCGTTCGCGCTCCTTCCTCGCCCCGGTACTACTGGGCCTCGAAGATGTCGATCGTTTCGCCCGCTTTGAGCGTCACGATGGCCTTCTTCCACGTCGCACGCTTGCCGACGAAACGGCCCATCCGCTTTTCCTTGCCCCGGACGATCTGGGTCCGCACGCCTTCGACGTGGACCTTGAACACCGTGGCAACCGCTTCCGCGATTTCCTGGCGGTTCGTCGTCACCGGGACCTCGAAGTGGAACGTGTTGCGACGTTCCTTGTCGATGTTGGCCTTCTCGGTGATGAGAGGCCGACGAATCACGTCGTACGCACTCTTCATGGCAGCATCGCTCCTTCGATCGCCTCGACGGCGCCCCGGGTCAGGACCAGGTGGTCGTACTTGAGCACGTCGAAGAGGTTCAACCCCTTCGAGCTCAGGTACTTGGCCGTCGGCACGTTCCGGCAGGACAGGGACAGTTCCCGGTTGGTCACGTCGACCAGCAGGGCCGAACTCAACTCGAAGCGGCCGAGGAACTCGACCACCTTCTTCGTCTTGATCGCGTCCATCGCCAGCGTCTCGATGACCAGAAGGTGGCCCTCGCGCATCCGGTCGGACAGGGCCGACAGCAGCGCGGCGCGCTTGACCTTCTTCGGTACCTTCATTTCCCAGTCACGGGGCATCGGTCCGAAAACCACGCCGCCGCGACGGTAGGTCGGCGACCGGCTATCGCCGTGGCGAGAGCGGCCGCTGCCCTTCTGCTTGAGGACCTTGCGGGTCGAGCCGGCAACCTCGTCACGCTTCTTGGTCTTCACGGTGCCCTGGCGCTTCGACAGCAGCTGGGCCTTGACGACCTCGTGATAGAGGTGCGAGCAGGACTCGGCCGCGAAGACCTCGTCCGACAACGCGATCTCGCCAACCTTGCGGCGCGAGATGTCGAAAATTTCCACGTTCGGCATGATTCCCTCGTCCTCGCCTAGGCCTTGATCTCGACGTCGACGCCCGGGCTCAGGTCCAACTTCGTCAACGCGTCCAGCGTCTGCTGGGTCGGGTCCAGGATGTCGATCAGACGCTTGTGCGTCCGGATCTCGAACTGCTCGCGCGACTTCTTGTCGCAGTGGGGCGAGCGCAGGACCGTGTAGCGACTGATCTTCGTCGGCAGCGGAATGGGTCCCGCCACCTTCGCATCCGTCTTGCGAACGGTCGCGATGATCTCGCTGACCGACTGGTCCAGAATCTTGTGATCGTACGCCTTGAGCCGGATTCGAATCCTCTGGGTTCCCATGGTCAGATGCTCCTCCCCGCGTTGATCACGCGCGTCTGGACGGCCGCAGGGGCCGGCGCGTAATGCAGGAACTCCATCGTCTGCGTGCCCCGGCCCTGGCTCATCGACCTCAGGTCCGTCACGTACCCGAACATCTCGCCCAGCGGAACCTCGGCGCCCACGACGTGGAGCTCGTCCTGGGTGTCGACCTTGGATACGCGGGCACGCCGCGTCGCCAGGTTGCCCAGCACGTCGCCAAGGTACTCGGCCGGAACGCAGACCTCGATGGCCATGACGGGCTCGAGGATGACCGGGCTACAACGCGCAACCAGATCCTTCAGGCCCATCGACGCCGCCACGCGGAAGGCCAGGTCCGACGAGTCGACCTCGTGGTAGGACCCGTCGATCAGCGTGATCTTGACGTCGACGATCGGGAACCCCGCCAGGACGCCCAACTGCGCCGCCTCGCGAGCTCCACGCTCGATCGAACCGATGTACTCGCGCGGGATGACCCCGCCCACGGTCGCGTCCTCGAACAGCACGCCCGAGTTCCGGGCCATCGGCTCGAGGCGCATGACCACGTGGCCGTACTGGCCGTGGCCGCCCGACTGCTTGATGTACTTGCTCTCGGCCTGGGCCGTACGGGTGACCGTCTCGCGGTACGAAACCTGCGGACGACCCACGCGGCCGGCAACCTTGAACTCGCGCAGCAGGCGGTCGACGATGATCTCCAGGTGCAGTTCGCCCATGCCCGACACGATGGTCTGGCCGGTTTCCTCGTGCACCCGGAACTTGAATGTCGGATCTTCCAGCGCCAGGCGGCGCAGGGACGCGAACAGCTTCTCCTCGTCGCCCTTCGTTTCGGCTTCCAGGGCCACGTCGACGACGGGCTCGGGGAACTTGACGGACTCGAGGCGGATCAGCTTGTTCATGTCGCAGAGCGTGTCGCCGGTGACCGTGACCTTCAGGCCCACGACGCCGCCGATGTCGCCCGCGCGCAGTTCCTTGACCTCTTCCCGCTTGTTCGCATGGATCCGGACCAGGCGGACCGCCCGCTCCTTCTTGTCCTGCGCCGGGTTGAAGACCTGCTCGCCGGCGGTCAGGACGCCGGAGTAGACGCGCACGAAGGTCAACTGGCCGACGAACGGGTCGTTCATCAGCTTGAACGCCAGGCCGCAGAAGGGGGCCTCGTCCACGGGGGCACGCTCGATCTCGACGACCTGGCCGTTGGGCGCGTTGGGATCGATCCCCACCACCGGCGGAAGGTCCGCGGGGGAGGGAAGGTAGTCGACCACGATGTCCAGCAGCGCCTGCACGCCCTTGTTCTTGAAGGAAGAGCCGCAGGCGACCGGGATGATCTCGTTGGCCAGCGTCGCCTTCCGGACGAGGATCTTCAACTGGTCGTTCGTCGGCTCGATGCCGTTCATGTAGTTTTCGAGGGAAACGTCGTCGAATTCGGCTACGGAATCGATCAGTTCGGTGCGGGCTTTCCGGGCGGCTTCGGCGTAATCGGAAGGAATTTCACAGGTCGTGTAGTCCGCGCCAAGTGTGTCCTTGTCCCAGACCAGGGCCTGCATCGAAATCAGATCGACGCACCCCCGGAATGAAGACTCGCGACCGAGGGGGATCTGCACCGGGACGGCGTGCGCCTTGAGGCGCCCGCGCATCTGTCCGACGCATCGCCAGAAATCTGCCCCGGTCCGGTCCATCTTGTTCACGAAGGCAACGCGGGGAACACGGTAGCGATTGGCCTGCCGCCAGACCGTTTCGGACTGCGGCTGAACCCCGCCGACCGCGCAGAAGACCACCACCGCACCGTCCAGGACGCGCAGGCTGCGCTCCACTTCGACCGTGAAGTCGACGTGTCCGGGGGTGTCGATGATGTTGATCTGGTGTCCGCGCCACTCGCAGGTCGTCGCGGCCGACGTGATCGTGATGCCGCGTTCCTGCTCCTGCTCCATCCAGTCCATCTGGGTGTTGCCGGAGTCGACGTCGCCGATACGGTGGGAAACGCCCGTGTAGAACAGGACACGCTCGGTGGTCGTGGTCTTGCCGGCATCAATGTGGGCCATGATGCCGATGTTCCTGACCTTTGCGATGTCCATGGAGCGCGCCACTAATCGACCATCCGTTCTAAACGACTACAACTGCTACCAGCGGTAATGGGCGAAGGCCTTGTTGGCTTCCGCCATGCGGTGGGTATCGTCGCGCTTCTTGATCGCGTTGCCACGACCGTTGAAGGCGTCGATGATTTCCGCCGACAGCTTGTTCGAGAAACCCTTCTCGGAGCGGCCACGGGCATAACCGATCAGCCAGCGAATCGCCAGCGCGGTCTTCCGCTCGGGGCGGATCTCGACGGGCACCTGGTACGTGGCGCCGCCGACCCGTCGAGACTTGACCTCGACCTGGGGCTTCACGTTCTCCAGGGCACGCTTGAAGATCTTGAGCGGATCCTCGCGAGTCTTCTTCGCGATCTGATCCATGGAATCGTAGAAGATCCCCTCGGAGATCGACTTCTTGCCGCGAGTCATCAAGTAGTTGACGAACTTCGCAACGAGCCAATCGTTGAACCTTGCGTCCGGGAGGATTTCCCGCTTCTCAACTACTCTGCGCCGCGGCATCGGATGCCTCCGTACTACTTCACGCCCTTGGGCTGCTTCGCGCCGTACTTCGAACGGCTGCGACGACGAGCGTCCACGCCCTTGGCATCCATCGTGCCGCGGACAATGTGGTAGCGCACGCCGGGGAGATCCTTGACGCGACCTCCGCGAACCAGCACCTGCGAGTGCTCGCTGAGGTTGTGGCCTTCGCCCGGGATATAGGCGATGACCTCGAAGCCGTTCGTCAAACGGACCTTCGCAACCTTTCGCATGGCCGAGTTCGGCTTCTTGGGCGTCGTCGTGTAAACACGAGTGCAGACGCCTCGCCGCATCGGGCACTTGGCCAGTGCGGGGGACTTGGTCTTGTACTTCGCAGGGGTGCGTCCCTTGCGAACCAGCTGATTGACCGTCGGCATCGCTGTCTCCGTACGCGCCAGAGCCGCGTGTTCTCCACCTGCGGTCAGGCAGGGTCTGCCCAATCGCGAGGAACGGTATTCTAGGCTGTTTGGGCTGGGTGTCAAGCCGGATTTTTCTGCAGGTGCTGGAGTTGGGGGGCGGAGGCGATTGTGCCCCGTGTTTCGATCGGGTGTCAAGAGAGTCCGGCGGGGCGAGGGAGGGCGGGAAAGTCGTGGGAGAATGGCACTGTCCCCGTTTCCGGCGCTCCTTGACAGGCGCCGGACCGCCTCCGAGAATGCTGCGGCGGCCTGCCTGCCGCGCGGGCAGCATGCTGCCGAGGAGGCCCTGGTGGTCCGGACGATCCCGTCGAACCTTTCGTCGTTGATCCTCTATATGGCGATCCTGGGAGCGTCCGCCTGCGGAGGCGGTACTTCGATCCTGGCTCCCGGGCATCGAGACCTCCTGTTCGTCGATACGCCCGACGTCGTGGACGGCCCCCGGGAACTGGACCCGGGCGGCCTGCGGCCCGACGGCGAGGCGGTGGGCGAGGACGTGGCCCCGGCGGCCGACATGGCGGCCGAGGAAGGGGACGAGGCGGACACTGCGGCCGGCGATCCCGGACCGGACGATCCGGGACCGAGCGACCCCGGGCAGCCCGATCCGGGCCCCGGGGATCCGGGCCCGGGGGACACGGGAAGCGTCGCCCCCTACACGGGCGTCTACGCGGGCCTGGAGGACGTCACGGGCACGGAACTGGCCCGCCGCCTGTGCGCGCTGGTGACCGACGGCTACGACTCGGTGGGCTACAGCACAGCGGGGGATCTGATCCGGGACGAAGTGGACAACTTCGGCGGCCGGCTGGAGGAAATCTATTCGGGCATCTGGCAGAACCCCGGCGGGCTGAACATGGAGCACACGTGGCCCCAGAGCAAGGGCGCCGACGGGATCGCCAAGAGCGACATGTACCACTTGTATGCGTCGAACCCCGACTACAACAGCCCGCGCGGCAACCTCCCCTACGGCGACGTGACCGTGAAGGACTGGCCCGACGCCGCCGACGAGGTCTGCAACCACGCCTGCACGGACGCCTTCCCGGGGCGGGCGGACGTGGGCTGCTGCAGCATCCGGGGCACGGACGGCAGCGGGCAGAAGGTGTTCGAGCCGCGGGACGCCCACAAGGGCAACGTGGCCCGGGCCGTGTTCTACTTCGCGTTGCGCTACGAGGGCTGCGAGCGGCCCAGCATCTCGGCGTACGACGGCTACGGCGCCTCCCATGCGGCGATCACGGAGGCGGTGCACAAGGAGTGGAACCGCCTGGACCCCCCCGATGCCGACGAGCGGGCCCGCAACCAGCGCATCGAGGTGTACCAAAGGGTGCGAAACCCCTTCATCGACCACCCGGAATTCGCCGATCGAATCGATTTCACGCCGTAGGAAAAATGGGGGCCGCGGGAGAGGCAGGCTAGCCGAGAGCCCGGCCGAGGTCAGCGTGGGGGGCGGGGATGAGTTCGCTGCGCAGCAGGAGCCCGGACTCGACCGCAGCGACGCCGGCGGCCAGGGCGGCCTCGACCGAATCCTGCTGGCCGGTGAGGGTCACGTAGGCCTTCCCGCCCAGGCCCGTGCCCAGGCGAATCTCGATCAGCGTGACTTCGGCGGCCTTGCAGGCGGCATCGGCGGCCAGGACCGTGCCTACCACGCTGAAGGTTTCGATGATTCCTACCGCCATCAGGCCCGGAAGCGGCTGGACCGCGGCCATCGCAGGCAGGACCTGGGGATGGATGTTCGGGATCACCAGGCTGTCCACGAGGTACGCGCCCGCGTAGTGCACGCCCGTCGCCATGGACAGCGCGACCGACTCCTCGTCGCCCGCGATCAGCACGATGTACTTGCCCGGGCAGACCGTCTGGGAGTGGACGACCCGCACCGCGGCCCGCTTGGCCATGGCGTCGGTCGCCACGATCCCGCGGGCGATGCTGGTCAGTTCCAGGAGGCCGATGGCGGTGATGTCGCTCATGGGGCCCTCTCGATGCGGATGGAACGATCGTCGACGAAGGACACGACGCCGCCGATGGAGGCGTGGAGCCGAGCCCCCAGGGCGCCTGCGGGGATGTCGGCCACCAACTGGCCGCGCACCACGCGATCGCCCTTGCGGACGCACGCACGGACGGCGCCCCGACGTGCTGCTTCAGCAGCAGGCGCACCTCCCACGGATCCGGCACCGGCACGATGGCGCCCTCGTGGGGGGGGACGTAGTCCGTGAGGTTCAGCCGCAGGGCCACGCGGGGCTTGGGCGCCCGGGCCCAGGCCTGGGCCTCCAGGGCCGCCTCGGGACGGTTGCGGTAGGGATTGGGCGTCCTGGCTGCCCCGACGCGCCCCCGGTACTCGCCCAGGATGTGGCGGGGCGACAGGCCCATCGTGCAGGCGTACACCTCGCACACCCCGCACTGGCTGCACAGGTAGCCCATCGCCAGGACGTCCGGCGGCACTTCCCACCCGGCCAGGGCCGCCCGCATCGCCAGGTGCGGCCGGATGCGATGGCCCAGCAGCGCCCGCGGGCACATGTCGGTGCAGGTGCGGCACTGGCAGCAGGCCGCGGTGGCGCGACGCAGGTGGGTCGCGGTGGAGATCTTCCGGGACGTGACGACCGGGTGGTCCAGGGGCAGGACCAGGTACCCGGAGGTGGTCTTGGTGACGGGGTGGTCCAGGTCCGGCAACAGCCAGCCCATCATCGGACCGCCCTCGATCACGGCGACGTCGGCCCGCAGCGCGCCGCCGGCAGCGGCGATCACCTCGGCGGCCGACGTGCCGATGGGCGCCTCGTAGACCCCCGGACGCGCCACTTCGCCGGCGACCGTGATGGGACGCGTGATGACCGGCCGGCCGTCCAGCGCGCGCCGGACGTTCAGCAGGGTCGCGACGTTCTGGACGACGACGCCGACTTCCAGGGGGATGCCGCCTTCGGGGACCACGCGACGCGTGACCTCGTGGACCAGGACGTGCTCGTCGCCGGCGGGGTAGAAGTCGTCCAGCAGGAACAGTTCGACCTCAGGGCCGTCCTTCAGAAGGGGAAGGACGCGCGAAATCACGGGGTGGTAGTGGCGCTTGACGGCCAGAACACGCCGGCGGGCCCCGACGGCGTCGGCCGCCAGGCGAAGGCCTTCGAGGATGGCTTCGGCGTGGGCGATCGTCACCCACTGGTCGGTGACCAGGACCGGCTCGCACTCGGCGCCGTTGGCGATGAAGGTGTCGGCACGGGCCGCCAGCTTGACGTGCGTGGGGAATCCCGCCCCGCCCGCGCCAACGACCCCCGCCTCTCGCACCCGATCTGCCAGCGTCACGCAACAAGCCCCGTCCGGCCCCGGGCGCGGAGTGTAGCAGAAGGGGGACGTCCCGTGGTATCGATCCGAGCGTCTGCTGCTGGATGCCCCGCCATGTGGGAATGGTACCTGTCGATCGTCACCGAACATCCCTTCGCCGCCGCGGCGGTGCAGTTCGCCCTGCTGGGAACGGTCGGGGAGTTGCTGTCCACGCGCATCCGGGACGGATCCTGGGGCGCGATGCTGCACCCCCCCCGCATGGCCCTGAAGGCCATCGGCTGGGCGCTGCTGGGCATCTACGTCAAGGTGATGTTCCTGACCGCGTCGGCCGGCGTGAAGGCCCTGGCGGACTTCGGGGCGCTGCCCCTGGCGGCGGCGGCCCCGGACGGCACGCTGGAACTGATCCTGGCCGCGTTCGCCGCCTCCGCGCTGATGAACGTCATGCTGGGGCCGTCGATGATGGTCCTGCACCGGGGGGCGGACAACGCCATCGACCGGGTGCTGGGCGCCGTCCCGGCGGGCTGGCGAGGCCTGGACAAGGGCATGCTGACCCTGCTGTGGCTGTGGATCCCGCTGCATACGATCACGTTCACCCAGCCCCGGGAGATCCGGATCGGGATCGCCGCCGTGCTGTCCATGGTCCTGGGCGTCGTGATGGGATGGACCAACCGGCGGGCGCCCGTCCGCGCTTGATGGCACCCCTCCCGGGATTGGCCTCCGTGCGTGCGATCCTCGGCAACCCCCGGTTTTTCCCCTTGCATCATGGACCGTTCTTGTAGAATGATGCGGCCCTCGGAGTCCAGGGTACGGATCCGTCGCGGAGGTGTGTTCCATGAAGATCGCTCGCTACCTGGTGTTGGGACTGATGGCGGCCATGCTGGCCGGTCCGGGGAACGTCGGCTGCTCGTGCAAGGACTCGGGGGGATCGGTCGCCGACGACCTGGATCTGACCTGGGCGCCCAGCAACCTCCCCTTCGGAACGGTGGCCCTGGGCAACACCAAGACGCTCACCGTCACGCTGAGGCACAACGGGACGTCCGGCACGATCCAGCTCAGCAACCTCTTCCTCGAGGACCTCAGCGAGGAATTCACCTTCGAACCCCCGTCCAAGCTGTCGCTGGCGGTGGGCGAGGAGGTCGTCGTCAAGGTGACCTACACCCCGCTCAGCGCGACCTCCAGCTACGGCTTCCTGGTCATCGAGAACAACGTCGCCTCCCTGGGCGGCGTGGCCCGCATTCCCGTGACCGCCAACGGCCAGGTCGGCGAAATCCTGGTCAACCCGAACCCGATCGACTTCGGGCAGGTGGACACGGGCGACAGCCTGATGCTGGACGTGATCGTGACGAACACCGGGTCCGACTCGGTCGTGCTGAACGCGATGTCCCTGCGCCTGGACGGCAGCGCCGACTTCACCATCGAGGCCGTCAACCTGCCCGACAGCAAGGTGATGCCCTACACGCTGGCCCCGACCGAGTCCATCGGCCTGGTCATCAAGTACGCGCCGACCGGCGGCGGCAACGACACCTCCACGCTGGTCATCGAGGGCGACACCCAGGGCACCTACGCCGTGTGGTCCTTCGACGTCCTGGGCGAGGAGATGGGCCCCCTGCTGGTGGCCAGCCCCGGCCAACTGGACTTCCAGTACGTGCCGCTGAACAGCGAAAAGACCCTGCTGCTGAACGTCGCGAACACCGGGAACGCCGAACTGGTGATCCCGAAGGACGGCCTGTCCCTGTGGATGAACTCGGACCCGAACATCGTCATCAAGAACCCGCCGACGGCCGACGTCAAGATCGCCCCCGGCGCCTCGTACGACTACACGATCGGCTGGACCTCCGTCGCGGTCACCGTGGATGACGGCAAGCCGATCGGCCAGTTGATGATCGCCAGCAACGACGTGTCCCACAGCCCGATGCCCATCCCCGTCTACGGCCGGCCCGACGCGCCCATCCTGGTCGTCATCCCCGACGCGGTCGACATGAGCTTCGGCGCCATGATGACGCCGGTCTACCGCACGGTCACGATGCGCAACGACGGCAGCGCCATGTTGAACGTGGTCAGCCTGGCCATCGTTGACGCGTCGGACACGACCTACGGCGACGAGTTCGCGATCGTCCACGGCAACACCACCGCCGCGACCATCGGCGCCTTCGGGATCCCCGGAGCCGGTGCGCCCGGGGCGGCGAACTCGGATTCCGTCCAGATCAAGTTCACGAACAAGGCCCCCAAGGAAAAGAAGGGCCAGTGCCTGACGGCCAAGATGCGGATCGTGTCCAACTACGCGGGCCACGAAACGGTGGACGTCCCGATTTCCGTCTGCCGCTCGGACGCCCCGGTGTGCAACATCGCGATGGTCCCGGCCGGCATCAATTTCGGGACCGTGCCGATCGGCTTCCCGAAGGAACTGCCCGTCAACATCGTGAACATCGGAACCGGCAACTGCACGTTCCAGAACGCCAAGATCCAGGACTGCACCAGCGGGTTCCTGGGCGGCGCAACCTGTACCGCACCGAACTTCTCGGGCGGCTCCTCGGCGATCTTCAAGTTGTCGAACCTGCCCCCGGTCACCGCGGGCGGGATCACTCCCGGCATGACGCACACGATGACCGTGCGGTTCAACCCGCCCAGCGCCACTCCCCTGTTCGGCCTGCTGAACCAGTACTCCGCGGTGCTGGGGATCCAGGTCAAGGACGTCGTCCTGGGAACCACCATCGTGCTGCCCAAGGCCCCCACGTCGGGCGCCTACCTGGCCAACGTCATGGGCTCCTCGGGCATCGCCAAGATCAGCGTGCTCCCCGGCGAACTGAAGTTCGGCGTCACGACGATCGGCTGCTTCAGCAAGACCTACAAGGTCTGCGTGTACAACTCGGGCAACGCCCCACTGATGGTCACCGACATCCGCCTGGTCGGCTGCTCGCCCGAGTTCAAGGTCAAGAACATCCCGGCCCTGCCGATGGCCGTGCCGAACGGCGCGCCGAAGTGCATCGAGGCGGTGTACGCGCCGCAGGACGAGGGCCCGGACACCTGCTCCATGCAGATCGACGCCACGGACACGTCGTCGCCGACCGTCGCCGTGAAACTGTCGGGCGCAGGGACCTATGACACCCACCAGACGGACGAATTCACGCAGGTCACGGGCCAGGAAGTCGACATCCTCTGGATCATCGACGACTCGGGCTCCATGTGCGAGGAACAGACCCGCCTGAACTCGTCGTTCAGCGACTTCATCGCCCAGGCGAACGTCTGGAAGAACGACTTCCACCTGGGCGGCATCAGCGTCAACGTCACGGACGAGGCGGTCATCGGTCGCCTGAACCGGGGCGACAAGTCGATCACTCCGCGGTACATGACCAAGACCAACGGCGGATCCTTCGCCAAGTTGACCATGTACGGGTGCGACGGCGGCTCGGACTCGCAGGAAGCCGGCATGCAGGCGGCCCAGACCGCCCTGTCGGCCCCGCTGGCCACCGATACGGGCGTCGTCTGCGGCAGCGACACCGACTGCGCAAACGACGCGAACATCTGCCCGGATCCGGCGACATGCTCCTACAAGTGCGTCGACGGGAAGTGCGGCGGCTTCAACGCCGGCTTCCTGCGCGACGGGGCGCAGTTGGAGATGGTCGTCCTGTCCGACGAGGAGGACCAGTCGTCCGGCGGGCTGCCCTTCTACGTCGATTTCTTCAAGAACATCAAGGGCTGGTACAACGTCGACATGATGCACTTCAACGCCATCGTCGGCATCGACGGCGTGCCGAACTCCGGCAGCGAAAGCGCCTGCGTGTCGTCGGACGGCGGCACGGCGGATTCGGGCGATCGGTACCTCCAGGTGGCCACGGAAACGAAGGGCCTGTCGGGCTCGATCTGCGAGTCGTCCTACTCGAAGATCATGAACGAGATCGGAAACCTCACGTTCCATCCGAAACTTCAGTTCTTCCTGTCGCGCCTGGCGGACCCGGCGACCGTGACGGTCAAGGTGAACGGGACTGCGTGCACCTCGGGCTGGCGCTACGACGCGCCGTCCAACTCGATCATCTTCGACCCGGCGGCCGCGTGCATGCCCGGCCCGGGTGACAAGGTCGTGATCGACTACGAAACGCTCTGCCTGACGTCGTAGCGCGCTTCGTCCACGTCCACGTCTACGTCTACGTCCAAGTCCACGTGCACGTCTAGGTCCACGTCCACGTCTGCGTCCACGGCCTGGGGGAGGTTCAGCGCGAGCCAGGCGCACGGGCCGGGAACCGCGGGCCCGGCGTGCGGGTGCCCCCGACCGTCAGGATCCCGTCCTCGTCGATACGGACCGTGACATCACCGGCATCGGGGGTCGCGAACAGCGCCGCGCCGATCGCGCCCACCCGGCGGACGGTCTCGGGGGACAGTTCGCGCAGGCGCCGGGTGCGGAAGCCCGAGATGACGGCGGTGGCAGGATGGACGGCGTCCAGGAACGCCGGGCTGGACGCCCCCGGGCTGCCGTGGTGGCCCAGTTTCAGGACGTCCGCGCGAAGGTCGACGCCCGTGTCGACCAGCGCCTCCTCGCCCGCGGATTCCAGGTCCCCGGTCAGCAGGATCGAGCGTCCCCGCCACGACACGCGGAAGACCAGGGAAGCCGCGTTTCCGCGGGCCGGGACGAGGGCAGGCGGCGCCAGGATCGGCGTGGAGTCCGCGCACCCGGGCAGGGCGTCCACGTCCGCCACCACGCAGCGGACAGGCACGCCGCGGGACCGGGCGTCGTCCAGGATCCCGCGCAGGGGCTCGGCCGGGGCGGCCGGACAGGACGTGACCACCTCGGCGATCGTCAGGGACCGCAGCAGCAGCGGCGTGCCGCCCACGTGATCCTCGTCGGCATGGGTCAGGACCAGGCCGTCCAGGGCGTCGACCCCGATGGCGCGCAGCTTCGCCACCAGGCCCGAGGGGCCGTCGGCCATCCGGGCCTCGGCGGCGTCCACCAGGAACACGCGCCCCGTCGGGCATCGGACCAGCACCGCATCCCCCTTGCCCACGTCCAGGAGGGTCACGGCCAGGGTTCCGGCAGGCGGAGGCGTCGTGGCCCGGGGAAACGACAGGACGACCGCCACGCCCAGCAGTGCCGCGCCCAGGACGGGCACCCACCCGCGCCGCAGAAGGCCCGCGATCGCCGCCAGGGTCAGGGCCATCGTCGCCGCCAGGACGACGGTCCCGGGCGCCACCAGGGCCGGAAGCACCCGCGCCTGGACCCGCTGGGTCCACAGGAAGGCGTCCAGGATCCAGCCGACGGGAGGGGACGCCCACGGCAGCGCCCCGGGCGCGACCGCGGCGACCACCAGCAGGCCCAGGGCGGCGGGCATGACCACCAGGGTGGTGGCCGGAATCGCGAAGAGGTTGGCCAGGGGACCCGCGGGACCAGTCTGCCCGAAGGCCATCAGCGTCACCGGGGTCGTCGCCAGCGTCGCGGCCAGGGAGGTGGCGGTGGCGACGATCAGGGCGCGACCCAGGCGGGCCGGGCGCGAGAGTTCATCGGCCGGACGTCCCCGCCATCGTGCGGGAACCATGCGGTCCGCCAGGGGAGGCCCCAGCACGGCCAGGCCCAGGATGGCCCCGTAGGACAGCAGGAAGGAAATCGAAAACGCGTCCGAAGGCCACGCCAGCAGCGACGCGAATCCCGTGACCGCCACGGCCCCTTCCACGCGCTGGGGCCGCCCGCCCAGCGCCCCGACGGCCGCCACCGCGAACATCCCGGCGGAGCGCACGGCAGGCGCCGGGGATCCGGCCAGCAGGGAAACGCCCCAGGCCGCGAGGATCGATGCCCCCATGTGCCACGTCACCAGGTTCGTCGCGGGCCACGCCCGCAGCAGCAGCGGCCCCAGCAGGCGCACCACGACCAGGCCCACCAGGAAGGCCGCGGCAGCGACGTGCAGGCCGGAAACGCTGAGGACGTGGGCGGTCCCCAGCACCGCCAGGTCGGCCCGGGTGCCCGCGTCGATCCCGTTGCCCTCGCCCAGCAGGACCGCCAGCGCGAAATCGGCGGCGGACGGGGGCAGGTGCAGGCGCAGGCGCGTCGCCAGGACGGCGCGGATCCGGTCGATCCACGAACCGGTCGGCAGGTCCGGTCCCGACAGGACGACGGCGTCCGCCGGGGCGACCAGGGCCAGGGTCGGTCGCGGAGCCGGGGACGGCCAGGCAGGCGAAATCGCCTCGGAGGGCCGGGGCGGCGGGATCCACCGGGCCCGGACCGCCAGCACCCGGCCCTCGGGCAGATCCAGGAACCCCTTGAAGCGCAGGCGGGCGCCGCCGTCCTCCGGCAGGACCACGGCGCCCGACGGGTCCGCGACGGCCCGCAGCGACACCTCGGCCACGGTGGCCAGCCGGTGACGCTGGAGGACGCGGCCCAGGCGCACCTCGGCGCGAACGGCTTCCGGGGGGGCGGGCATGCCCGCACCGGGCGGCAGGGACCCGGCGTCCATGCCGACCCGAAGGGCGCCCAGGAGGACCAGGGCCCACAGCGGCGGAACGCTCCGGGGCAGGCGCAGGCCGCGCGCGAGCAGGGACACCCACGCCAGGATGAAGACGAGGCTGCCTGCCGCAAGGGCGTGAGCCGGCCCCACGAGGCCCGCGCCGACGGCCCCGATCAGGATCGCCAGGAAGGCCCACAGGACGGGAGGCGTGGGAGGAGGGTTGCGCACGCGTCATGATCGACGCCGCGGCCCAGGCGTTTCACGGGCCGGGCGCCCGGGCCGAATCAGGCCTCGTCCACGCGGAACAGGGGCAGGCGCAGGACCTGCACCATCAGGAACCCCAGCACGAACCCCATCGCCACGCTGTTCAGCGCCAGGCAGGCCCCCGCGGTCAGGATCATCGCGAAGGCATCCGGCCGGCGCGTCTGGTCGCGGGTCACCAGGGCCAGTTCCATCCCGCTGAAGGCCAGCATCACCCCCAGGAGGCTGGCCGGGAACGCCTTGCACAGGGCCATCAGCGAGGCCCCGAACACCACGGCCACGACCATCTTGACCCCGCCCAGGAACAGGATCGAGCCGTTGGTGCGGGCTCCAAAGCGGTACTGGCCCGCGATGCCGCCCGCCCCGTGGCACATGGGCATGCCGCCGAACCAGCCGGCCACCAGGTTCATGATGCCGACGGAAATGGCCACCCGACGGGCCGGGACCGCCCGGTCCGGGAACAGGTCCCCCGACAGCGCGCACACCGCCACCACCGAGTTCAGCATCGTCAGCGGGATCTGGGGCAGGGCCGCCTTCGGGAAGGCACTGACGAAATCCTCCCAGGCCGGGGGCGACCAGGCCGGCAGCGAAATCCCCAGCCCCAACTGGTCCACCACGGTCGGCTCCCGCAGGATCGCCAGGACGACGCCCGCCCCGAACAGGACCAGGGCGGCCGGCACGCGGCGCGAAAAGAACAGGGCCAGCACGACCAGCGTGGCCAGGGCGCCGGTGATCCAACTGTCCAGGCCCACCGCGCCCCCCGTCCCGGCGACCATCTGGAGGCCCTTCATCAGCAGCGACAGCCCCAGTGCCAGTTGGAGTCCCCGGACCACGCTCTTCGGGACCACGCGCCCCACCCAGTCGATCAGCCCGGTGACGCCCAGCAGGAAGACGACGGCGCTGACCGTGATGCCCGCCGCCAGGATTTCCGGGGCGGTCAGGCCCTCGGTCAAGGCGACGGCCGCGATGGCCTTCATGGGCTGGACGGCCATGGGGACCGCGAAGACCAGCCCCGTGACCACGTTGAACAACCCGGCGAAGAACAGCGACGCGGCGAAGTCCAGGCCGTTCTGCGAGGCCATGCCCACCAGCAGCGGGAGGAACGTCCCCAGGTCGCCCAGCGATCCCGCGATTTCGTGCCGGTCCAGGCGCGCCTGCCCCAGCGTCCTGCGGACATTGTTCCACCACGAAACCGGGAATCCCCGCGGCATGTGCGACGCCATCCTTCGCCGGAAGCCAGACGGGAGTGTGGACCGAACCCCCCGGGGATGGCAAGGCGGGTCGGCGGCAGGATAAGATGCGACACGATGAACGCCGATCTCCCCGCGATGTTCCTGCTGGGCCTGACAGGCACCGTCCATTGTGCCGCCATGTGCGGCCCCCTGGTGGTTGCGCTGGCCGGGACGTCCCGCGGCTGGAGCGCCCTGGCCTACCACGCCGGCCGCATCACCACCTACACGATCCTGGGCGGACTGCTGGGGGCGATCGGCCAACAACTGGGGGACGGAACGCCGACCGGCGCGATGGGTCCCACGATGCACGCCCAGGTGGTGCTGTCGCTGGTGTCGGCAGGCCTGCTGCTGTGGCTGGGCCTGGCGCGGCTGGGGATCCTGCGGGAACCGGGGTTCCTGTCGAACCCGATCAGCCTGTTCGGCCGCGCGGGGCGTGCCCTCCGGACCGGGGGCGCGCCGGGGCTGCTGGTTCTGGGATTGCTGCTGGGCCTGCTGCCCTGCGGGCTGTCCTGGGCCGCGTTCGCCCGGGCGCTGGCCGGCGGTTCGGCGTCGGAGGGCGCGCTGCTGGTGCTGGCCTTCGGCATCGGGACCCTGCCGGGGCTGATCCTGGTGGGCACCGGGGCGGCCGCCCTGGCCCGCCGACATGCCCGGCTGGCGGACATCCTGGCCGGGATCCTCCTGGTGGGAATGGCCGTGTCGCTGCTGGCCGAGGCCGTCCCGACCCTGCTGTCGTGAGCCCCTGGAGGTGACCCCATGCGCCGCCCGAACCTGGTCGTCGCCGCCGCCCTCGCCGCCCTCGCCTGCCCCGGGGTCTTCGGGGCCTGCGACGGCAAGAACTCGACGGGGCGTCCGCACGTCCCGGGCGCCGTGGACCTCGACCGCTGGGACCCGTCGTTCTACCGCGCCGCCGAGTTGTCGCTGGACGGCCCGTGGCTGTTCCGGAAGGACCCGGACCGCCAGGGCGACCTGATGGGCCTGGCGCAGCCGGGTTCGGAAACACACTACGACGCCACAATCACCGTCCCCTACCCGTGGCAGTCCGCCCTTTCGGGGATCGGCGGGCCCGCACCGGCCACCTATGCCATGAAGGGCTCCGAGGCCGTCCTGCAGACCTATCGCGGCACGGCCTGGTATGCCCGGACCGTCGAGGTGCCGGCCGACTTCCCCGCCGCCGGGCGCACGTTCCTGCGGTTCGGCGCGGTGGACTGGAAGGCGCGGGTGTTCGTGGACGGGACACCGGCCGGCGGGCACGAGGGCGGGTACGACCCGTTTGAAATCGACGTCACGCGATGGGCAACGCCCGGAGGCAGTTTCTACGTCGCGGTCGAGGCCGTCGATCCCTGCGACGGGGACGCCGGGATCCTGACGGGCAAGCAGGGAGGCGCCTGGTACACCTGCGGGGGCGGGATCTGGCAGTCCGTCACGCTGCTGGCGCGGCCGGTCACGCACGTCGCCCGGGTGCGCGATGTTCCGGGCACCACCGCGGGAGCCCTGGCCACGACGGTGACGGTCCGCGGGGACGGGGGCCAGGCGAGCGTCCGGGTGACCTGGGAGTGCATGGACCCTGCCTGCCCCGTGGCTTGCGGCGCCACGTCCGCCAGCGTCACGGTCATCGCAACGCCGGAGGGCACGTCGGTGGACATCCCGGTCCAGGTGCCGGCCGCCGACGAATGGTCCCCCGAATCCCCGTGCCTGGTCGGCCGGGTCATCGAGGTGACCGACGCCGCGGGCGCGACCGACACGGTGAACGGGTACTTCGGGGCCCGGCGCATCCGCACCGCCGCGGTGCCGGGCATCGATGCCGACAGCGCGCCGCAGCCCTGGAGTGGCATCCTGGTCAACGACCGGATGGTCTATGTCCGGGCCGCGCTGGACCAGGCCTACCACCCCGACGGCATCCTGCAGTACCCCTCGCCGACGGCCCGCCGGGAGGATCTGGCCTTCCTGAAGCGGTCCGGGTTCAACACGGTGCGCATCCACATCAAGCCCGAGGAGCCGCGGGTCTACGCGATGGCCGACGCGCTGGGCCTGTTCGTGATCTACGACCTGCCGACGCCTGCGCCCTCGAGGCTGCCGGCGCCGGGCGCCCCCTGGAACGCCACCTTCGACCACCTGCTGGAGGCCGCGATCGCCCGGGACGCCAACCACCCGTCGATCCTCTGGTGGGTCGTGTTCAACGAGGCCTGGGGCCTCAGCACACCGGGATTCTGGACGACCGACGAGGGCATCGCCTTCGTGAAGTCCCGCTGGCTGAAGGCGAAGGAACTGGACCCGACGCGCCCGGTCGAGGACAACTCGCCCACGCTGTACGACGCGCACGCGCAGTCGGACCTGGCGACGTGGCACGCATACTCGTCGGACATCCCGTTCTTCGAGGAGATGGTGTCGATGCTGGAACCCGGCATGACCGCCGGCGGGGCGACGCTGCTGTACGGGGCCGATGCCTGGACAGGCCAGCCCTGGATCAACACCGAGTTCGGCGGCCTGTCCGCGATGGATTCGAAGGGCGACCACGGATTCCTGATCCACGGGTTGATGAACGTGCTGCGTCGCCACGCGGCGCTGGTCGGGTACGTGTTCACCGAAGCCTACGACGTGGAATGGGAGCACAACGGCCTGATGACCTACGACCGGCGCCCGAAGGATTTCGGGCTGGACGAGCTGGGCCTGTCGCTGGCGGACATCTTCGGCGAAGCCTACCTGGTCCTGGGCATGGAGCCGATCGTCGCCGCCCGGCCGGGCGCCGTGGTGACCCTGCCGGCGGGACTGTCGACCCCGGTGACCCTGGACGCGACGACGATGGACGTGGAACTGCGCCGGCGCGACGGGACCGTGATGACGGCCGCGACCCTGCCGGTGACCCGGTGCGGGCCGGGAACCACGTCCCTGCCCGACGTCACGGCGACGCTGCCCGACGGGAACGAGGTCTACGTGCTGGCCGCGCAGGTGAAGGCGGGCGACCGGGTGCTGGCGAAGAACGCCGCTTACGTCGTGGCCGACGGTGGCCTCGAAACCGAGGACCCGACGGGCCAGGCGCGGCTGGAACAGTGGGGCGGCTGGATCGACGGCGGGCTGGGCAGTTGCGCCTTTGGCGCCTGCTGGTGCCAGGGCGACTGCTCGTTCACTTACACGCTGTACGGGTTGGGGTATGGCCGGCGCCACCTGCGCCTGGTGGCCGAGGTCGCGGCGCACGATCCCGACATGCCGCAGACCGACGAACGCCTGTTCCCGTCACGCCTGGAGGTCGAGGTCGACGGCGAGCGCCTGGCGTCCGTGGACCTGCCCGACGCGCCCAACGATCACCGCGGCGTACTGTCCCTGTCCCGCTCGTACACCGCCCTCCGAGGCTCGTACGGGCAGGTGGTCCGGCTGGACCTGGGGACCCGGGACGTCCCCGACGTGATCACGGTGCGGCTACGGGGAATCGGGGGCGGGCTGACGATCTTCGGGCGCGACGGGGGCCGGACCCTCGAATCCCCTCGGATCGAGTGGGAAAACGCGCCATAGGGGGAGCTCGAATGCCCTCGGGACTACAATCAACATTCGGGTCGATACGATCCAGGTTTCCAACCGGCGACAGGGAGACGTCATGAAGGGAATCATCTTCAATCTTCTGGAGGATTTCATCGTCGAGAACCTGGGCGACGAGGCCCTCGAGGAGATCCTGGCCGGGACCGGGCTGCGGACGACCGAACCCTTCGTGGGCCCCGGCTCCTACCCCGACGAAGACCTGATGGCCCTGGTCGCCCAGGTGGTGGAACGGATGGGCATCCCGACCGACGAGGCGCTCCGGGCCTTCGGCCGGTTCTGCATCCCGCCGCTGGTCCGCCGGTTCCCGGGCTTCGTGACCCCGCACTCCCACCCGAAGGATTTCCTACTGACGGTGGACGCCTTCCACAGCACCGAAATCAACAAGCTGTTCGAGGGAGCGCAATGCCCCAGGTTCCATTACGAGTCGCCGGCGCCCGACCGCCTGATCATGCGGTATGAATCGGAACGCCGCCTGTGCGCCCTGGTCGAGGGACTGCTGGAGGGCGTGGCAACCCACTTCGACGTTCCGATCCGTCACTCGCAGACGGCCTGCATGCTGCACGGCGACCCGGCGTGCGTCTTCGACCTGACCTTCCTCCCGCCACCGGGGACGCCATGACGACGTCCGAACTCCTCGAGCAGCGCCTGGCGCGGACCCAGCGCAAGGTCGAAATCCTGGAGGCCCTGATCGAGGACCGGACCCGGGACGTCTACCTGGCGCAGCAGGTGCTGCGAGCCAGCGAGGAGATGTTCCGGGGCCTGTTCGAAAGTTCCCGGGACGCCATCATGACGCTGGAACCACCGACCTGGGAGTACACGTCGGCGAATCCGGCAACCCTCACGATGTTCGGCGCCCGAACCATCGACGAATTCGTGGCCCTTCAATTGCGGCAGGTGTCGCCCCTGATCCAGCCGGATGGTCGCGCCTCGGCGGAAAAGGCCGGGGAAATGATCGGCCACGCGATGCGCGAGGGGTTCCACTTCTTCGAGTGGACGCATCGGCGGATCACCGGCGAGGTGTTTCCGACCACGGTGCTGCTGACCCGTGTGGAACTGGCGGGCAAGCAGTTCCTGCAGGCGACGGTTCGCGACATCACCGAAAGCAAGCGCGTGGAACAGGAGCTCATCCTGGCCCGCACGGCCGCCGAGGAGGCCAGCCGGGCCAAGAGCGAATTCCTGGCGAACATGAGCCACGAGATCCGGACGCCCATGAACGGCGTCCTGGGCATGACGGAACTGCTGCTGGACACCCCCCT
This sequence comes from uncultured Myxococcales bacterium, assembly GCA_903847405.1. Taxonomy (GTDB): domain Bacteria; phylum Myxococcota_A; class UBA9042; order DTJE01; family DTJE01; genus CAIZWN01. Next base: position 52,756 of record CAINDP010000091.1, read on the forward strand.
GTCCCGCGAGCAGGGCGAGTACGCCCGTGCGGTCAAGTCGTCGGCCGAGGCGCTGCTGGGAGTGATCAACGACATCCTGGACTTTTCGAAGATCGAGGCCCAGCGCATCGACCTGGACCCCATCGATTTCCACCTGCGGGACTGCCTGCACGAACTGCTGCAGACCCTGGCGTCCCGGGCCGGCGACAAGGGCCTGGAACTGGCCTTCCACGTCCCGGCCGACGTGCCCGACCGCGTGGTCGGCGACGCGGGCCGCCTGCGGCAGATCCTGGTGAACCTGGTCGGGAACGCGATCAAGTTCACGGCCCACGGCGAAGTGGTCGTCACCGTGACGAAGGAACAGGAGTCCGAGGACGAGGTGTTCCTGCGGTTCGACGTGACCGACACGGGCATCGGCATCCCGGCCGACAAGTTGGGCAAGGTGTTCGAGGCCTTCTCGCAGGCCGACGCATCGACAACGCGCCGGTATGGCGGCACCGGCCTGGGGCTGACGATCTCCAAGCGCCTCATCGAACTGATGGGTGGGGAGATCGGGCTGGAAAGCGAAGTCGGGCGCGGCAGCACCTTCCATTTCACCGCCCGGTTCGGACTGCGGGAAGGGCCGGTGCGGCTGTCGATCCCGGCCCGCCTGGACAGCCTTCAGGGCCTGCCGGTCCTGGTGGTGGACGACAACGGTACGAACCGGCGCATCCTGTCGGAAATGCTGCGCAACTGGGGCTTCCGGCCCACCGTCGCCGAGGACGCCGACCGTGCCCTGGAAGCCCTGGCCCAGGCCAACGCCGACGGCGATGCCTTCCGACTGGTGCTGCTGGACGCCAACATGCCGGGCATGGACGGGTTCGAACTGGCCGAGCGGATCCGGACGACTCCCGGGGCCGCCCCCTGCCTGATGATGATGCTGACGTCGGCGGGGCGGCGGGGGGACGCGGCCCGCTGCCGGGAACTGGGAATCGCGGTCTACCTGACCAAGCCCATCTCGCAATCGTCGCTGCTGGACGCGACGATGACCCTGTTCGGCGCCCAGGACGCGGCCGGGACGGCACCGCCCGCCCTCGTCACCCGTCACTCGCTGCGGGAGGGCCAACGCGCGCTGAAGGTGCTGCTGGCCGAGGACAACGAGGTCAACCAGCGGTACGCCAGCCGCCTGCTGGAACGACGCGGCCACGAGGTGGTCGTGGCCTTCGACGGACGGCAGGCGCTGGCCCAACTGGATGCGCCGGCGGCCCGGCCCTTCGACCTGGTGTTGATGGACGTGCAGATGCCGGAAATGGACGGCTTCGAGGCGACGGCCGCCCTGAGGGCCCGGGAGGCGGGGTCCTCCAGGCACATGCCCGTGATCGCCCTGACCGCCCACGCGATGAAGGGCGATCGGGAACGTTGCCTGGCCGGGGGTTTCGACGATTACGTGTCCAAGCCGGTCCAGCCCGACGCGCTGTTCGATGCCATCGATCGCGTTGTCCGCCTCCGACCTGCCGATGGCCCGGAGCCGGCGGGCGTCGTGGCATTGTCGGCCCAATCGCGGTCTTCCCATCCCGGGGACGATGACGTCCTGGACCGCGCCAGCCTGCTGGCCCGCTTTGACGGCGACGGCGACCTCCTGGCCGAACTGGCGGACCTGTTCCGCGCCAGCGCGCCGGCCCTGGTGGCCGAGGTCCGGAACGCGGCGGCCCGGGGCGACGCGCCGGGGTTGACCCGGGCCGCACACACCTTGCGGGGCATGGTGGGCAATTTCGGAGCGCCGCGGGCCGTGGGCCTGGCGCAGGACATCGAAGACCGCGGAAGGGAAGGAAACCTGGCCGATGCGGAAGCCCGGGCCGCGGACCTGGAACGGGCGGTTTCGCGTCTTGCAGCACGTTTGGAGGCCCTCGTCGCGGAGGTCGTCCCGTGAAGATCCTCATCGCCGACGACGAAGCCATCTCCCGGAAGATCCTGGAATCCCGCCTGGGCAAGTGGGGCTATGACGTCGTCGTCGCCACCGACGGCACCGAGGCCTGGAACGCGCTCCAGGGACCCGACGCCCCGAGCCTGGCCATCCTGGACTGGGAAATGCCCGGCATGGACGGCGTCGAGGTGTGCCGCCGCCTGCGACAGGTGGACCTCAATCCCCAGGGCCGGGGACCGGAGTTGCAGGCGCACTACGTGTACGTGATCCTGCTGACGTCGAAGACCCGAGGCGAAGACATGGTGGCGGGGATGGAGGCCGGAGCCGACGACTACGTGGCCAAGCCCTTTGACGCAAACGAATTGAAGGTGCGCCTGCGGGCGGGCCGACGCATCCTGGACCTGGTCGCGGAACTGGTCCGGGCCCGGGAACTGCTGGCCGACAAGGCCACCCGCGATTCGCTGACCAGCCTGTGGAACCGGGGGGCCATCCTCGAGGCCCTGGAACGCGAGATGGCCCGATCGGATCGCGAGAACGCGCCCCTCGGGATCCTGATGGCCGACATCGACCTGTTCAAGCGCGTCAACGACACCTTCGGGCACCTGGCGGGGGACGCGGTCCTGCGGGAAACCGCCCGGCGGATGCTGGCGGCGCGGCGCCCCTACGACGCGGTCGGTCGTTACGGCGGCGAGGAGTTCCTGATCCTGGCCCCCGGATGCGGGATGGAAGCGGCCCGTGGCGTGGGCGAGCGGATGCGTGCCGCCATCGCCGCCGAACCGATGAACACCGCCGACGGCCTGATCCCGGTGACGATGAGCCTGGGCGCCGCCTGCCGTCCCCCTCGCAGCGGAGTCACCGCCGAGGCGCTGCTGAGGACCGCCGACGAGGCCCTGTACCGGGCCAAGGCGAACGGCCGCAATCGCGTGGAAGCGGGCGGCTGACCGGACACCTCCTCCCGGATCACGCCACTTGCATACAACCGTTCAAGCAGTTATATAGGTCTTCAGGCCGGGCACCCGACCGATGGAGGTCCCGATGCGGAACCTGTCCGAACTCTTCAAGGCCCTGTCGGATGAAACGCGGCTGCAGATGCTGGCGCTGCTGCTGCGGCGCGGAGAACTGTGCGTCTGCGAGTTCGTCGAGGCCCTGGGCATCACGCAGTCGAAGGCGTCGCGGCACCTGCGGTACCTGGCCCATGCGGGGCTGGTCCGGGATCGCCGCGAGGCCGTGTGGGTGTACTACCGGGTTCGCCCGGACCCGGACGCGGACCCGGCGGCCGTGCTGGACGCGATCGGCCCGCTGCTGGCCGGACGCGACCTGGCGGAACTGGAACGGCGCCTGGAGGCATTTTCGTGCGTGCCGGCAACAAGGAGGGCAGGATGAGCGGTGCATCGACCCGGGCGAAGGGCGTCGTCCGGCAGTTGTCGTTCCTGGACCGGTTCCTGACGCTGTGGATCTTCCTGGCGATGGCCGCGGGCGTGGGCTCGTTCTACGTGTTCCCGGACATCGTGCCGTTCCTGAACCGCTTCAGCGTCGGCACCACGTCCATCCCGATTGCCGTCGGCCTGATCCTGATGATGTACCCGCCGCTGGCCAAGGTCCGTTACGAGGACATGGGCCCGGTCTTCCGGAACTGGCGGGTGCTGCTGCTGTCGCTTGTCCAGAACTGGATCGTCGGGCCCATCCTGATGTTCGGGCTGGCCGTGCTGTTCCTGCGGGACCAGCCGGAATACATGGTCGGGCTGATCCTGATCGGCCTGGCCCGCTGCATCGCGATGGTCATCGTCTGGAACGACCTGGCGAAGGGCGACAGCGAGTACTGCGCCGGGCTGGTCGCGCTGAATTCCGTGTTCCAGGTGCTGTTCTACTCGGTCTACGCGTGGGTGTTCATCACCGTGGTGCCCCGGTGGCTGGGCCTGCCGGGAACCGAGGTGAACATCACCATCGGCGAGATCGCGACGAGCGTCTTCATCTACCTGGGGATTCCGTTCATCGCCGGCATCGTGACGCGCTTCAGCCTGATCGCGTGGAAGGGCAAGGAGTGGTACCACGACAGGTTCATCCCGAAGATCAGCCCGATCACCCTGGTCGCCCTGCTGTTCACCATCGTCGTGATGTTCAGCCTGAAGGGCGAAACGATCGTCGAGGTCCCGCTGGACGTGGTCCGCATCGCGATCCCGCTGCTGATCTACTTCGTCGTGATGTTCCTGGTGTCGTTCTGGATGTCGAAGAGGGTCGGCGCGAATTACGGCCAGGCGGCGACCCTGTCGTTCACGGCGTCGTCGAACAACTTCGAGCTGGCCATCGCCGTTGCCGTGGCGACGTTCGGGATCAACCACGGCGCGGCTTTCGCGGCGGTCATCGGGCCGCTGGTCGAGGTCCCGGCGCTGATCGGCCTGGTGAACGTGTCCCTGTGGATCCGGCGCAAGTGGTTCGCAACGGAACCGGTCGGCGCAGCCGGCCTGGGAGGGAGGGCATGATGGACGACAAGGACGAGGTCCGGAAGAGCGTTTCGGAATTCTATACGCAGGCAGTGAAGGGTGGTTCGTGGTGCTGCGGCCCGGCGTCATCGGGGTGCTGCGGCAGCGCGGCGGCGCCCGACGTCGTCGCCAAGGGCTTCGCGGCGCAGTTCGCGGGGTACGGCGCCGATACGGTCGGCCTGCCGGCGGACGCCGTGGAAAACAGCTTCGGCTGCGGCAACCCGCTGGCCTTCAGCGAAGTGCAGCCCGGCCAGGTGGTCCTGGACCTGGGCAGCGGCGCGGGGATCGACCTGCTGATCGCCGCCCGCAAGGTGGGCCTGTCCGGCCGCGTGATCGGCGTGGACATGACGGACGAGATGATCGACCGGGCGCGGGCCAACGCCGACGCCGCGGGCTTCCCGAACATCGAGGTCCGCAAGGGCATCATCGAAAACCTGCCGGTGGAATCGGGCAGCGTGGACTGGGTCATCAGCAACTGCGTGATCAACCTGTCCCCCGAAAAGGACCGGGTATTCGCCGAGATCGCCCGCGTGCTGAAGCCGGGCGGCCGGATGAGCGTGTCGGACATCGTGGTCCAGGACGTGCCCGACTGGGTGCGCCAGAGCATGGCCCTGTACGCGTCGTGCGTGGCCGGGGCGGTGTCCGAGGACGAGTACGCGGCCGGCCTGCGCCGCGCCGGCCTGGCGGACGTCGAGGTCGCCGAGCGGTTCCCCTACGACCTGGAGCAGGTCCGATCGCTGATCGAGTCGGAGGTCCCGGGAGCCATCCTGGGGTCGATCGACACCCCCGCCCTGGCCGCGGAGGTCGCGGAAAAGGTCTGGAGCGTGAAGTTCCACGCCCGGAAACCCCTGGAGGGTTGACCATGAACATCCACCAGGAAGGCTGGATCGCCGAGGCCGACCACCTGCGGGAACGGGCGCCCCGGGGCATCCTGTTCCTGTGCGTCGCCAATTCGGCCCGCAGCCAGATGGCCGAGGGGATCGCGAGGTCCCTGGCGCCGCAGGGCGTCGAGGTGTTTTCGGCGGGGTCGAACCCGGGGGTGCTGAACCCCCTGGCCGTGCAGGCCCTGGCCGAAATCGGCATCGACATCTCGGGACATCGCAGCAAGGGGATCCCGGAGGTTCCCGCGGATCGGGTCGACGCGGTCATCACGCTCTGCGCCGAGGAGGTCTGTCCGGCCTGGCTGGGTCGAGCCCATCGCCTGCACTGGGGGCTGCCGGACCCGGCCGGGGCCGGGGACGACGACGCGGCCCGATTGCAGGCGTTCCGAACCGTGCGCGACGAACTGGTGCGACGCCTCGGGCGCCTCTTTGGCGATTCGTGACGGACGGCTGCAGAAACAGGTACGAATACAGAGAGGTCCTGCCGTGAACCCGAAGACGATCGTGACCATGCTGCTGCTGGCGTTCGTTGCGGCCGCGGCCGGCTTCCTGGTCCTGAAGGAGATGCGCGGGAAGGTCGTCGCGGACCCGGTGCCTGCCGACGTCGCCTCCGGTTCGACGACCGGTGCGCCCGCTGCGGTCGCCGAGGATCCGTCGGTTCCCCGGAAGCTGGTGGCGTACTACTTCCACGGAAACAAGCGCTGCAACACGTGCCGCGCGATCCAGGCGCAATCGAAGGAGGCCCTGGACACGGGCTTCCCCGAGGCCCTGATGGCCGGCCTGCTGGAGTGGCGCGAGGTGAACCTGGACGACCCCGGCAACGACCACTTCACCACCGACTACGACCTGACCGGCAGCGGCCTGGTCCTGGTGGACCTGCGGAACGGCAGGCTGGCCCGCTTCAAGAACCTCCTCAAGGTGTGGGACCTCTGGGCGGACAAGCCGGCATTCCTGGACTACGTGCAGGGCGAAACGCGCAACTGGCTGGAGGCGCCCTGATGCCCGAACTGCTGATCGCTTCCCTGTCGGCCTTCTGGCTGGGCGTCCTGACGTCCATCAGTCCGTGCCCCCTGGCCACGAACATCGCCGCGATCTCCTACGTCGGCCGACGGATGGAAAACCCGCGCCGGGTCCTGCTGGGCGGGCTGGCCTACACGCTGGGCCGCGCCCTCGCCTACGGGGTCCTGGGCGCCCTGCTGGTGGCCAGCCTGCTGAACGCCCCGGTCCTGTCCCACGTCCTGCAGAAGTACCTCAACCAGGTTCTGGGGCCGTTGCTGGTCGTCATCGGGATGTTCCTGCTGGAACTGCTGTCGCTGGGCGGGTCGGGATCGGCGTGGATGGCGCGACTGCAGGAGCGGATGGCGACGCACGGGATCTGGGGCGCCGGGCTGCTGGGCGTCCTGTTCGCGCTGTCCTTCTGCCCCATCTCGGCGGTGCTGTTCTTCGGGAGCCTGATCCCCCTGGTCGTCGCCAACGAGTCCGGCGTGATGCTGCCCATGATCTACGGCCTGGGCACCGGCGTTCCGGTCCTGGCCCTGGCCGTGATCATCGCGCTGGGCACGAAGTCGCTGGGTGCGACCTTCCGGAAGATGACCTCCTTCGAGAAGTGGGCGCGCCGGGCCACGGGCGTCATCTTCATCGTGGTAGGCATCTACCTGACGCTGGTCTACGTCTTCGGCGTGTTGTCCTGACGGAAAATGGGGACAGACACCATTTCCGATTCAGCCTTCCCTTGCGGCCTCGTTGATCCAGGCCACCATCTCGGATAGGGCGGGAACGCGCCCGGCGGCCTTCACCTGGCCGTCGATCACCAGCGCGGGGGTCATCAGCACGTCGTACTTCAGGATCTCGGTGATGTCTCCGACGTACTCGACCGTGAGGCCCAGGCCGGCCTGCTCGACGGCCTTCTGCGCGTCCTCGTGCAGCTTCTTGCAGCGGGCACACCCGCCGCCCAGCACCTTGATTTCCATCTCGCGGCCCTCCTTCAATCGATCGTGATCTCCGGCTCGATCACGACCTCGGACTTCACCGAGTTCGCGACCAGGCTGTACTTGCGGGCTGCCGCCAGAGCCTTCGTGACGCGCGCCTCGATCACGGCGCGCGGCTCGCCACCGGCGTCGATGCGGATCAGCGGCTTCAGGTGCACCTTCGTGAACGTCTCGGTCCGGTCCAGTTCGATCACCTTCGTGCCCTCGGCGCGGCATTCGAAGGACACCAGGTTCAACTTGAAGCGCTGGCAGGCCCACAGGAACATCATCATCACGCAGGTGTTCACGGAGGCCACGAAGGCGTCCTCGGGCGTGAAGACCCCGGGATGACCCTGGGCGTCCGGCGGCGCCGAAAAGGGCATTTCGGGACCGTTGCCCATCGCGAGGTGCCCCCAGTGCTCGCCGGTCCAGCGGACCGTCGTGTGGTACGTTGCGGTGCGGCTCATCGTGCGCCCTCCCGGCCCAGGACCTGGTCCACCAGTCCCGCCAGTTCGTCCGCCACGGCCTCGACCGCCCGTTGCCCGGCGTCGTTCAGGCGGCGGCATCCCGCAACCCCGGTGATTCCACGCGCGGCGGCCAGTTCGGTGACGACCAGGCTGGCGGCCGGCCTGGCCGAGTACCGTTCGGTCGCCCGTGCGGCGCACCGCAGTTCGCAACCGTCCACCGTGATGGTCGGAAAGTCGCGCGCGAACGTCCGCTCGCCCTCGCCGCCCGCCAGGAACAGCGGCAGGCACAGCGTGACCGTGTCGCCTCGCCGCGTATCGTGCAGCACCCTCAACGCCGCCAGGCGCGTGACCGTGCCCTCGGCCAGTTCCTCCCCCGAACACGCGATGATCCCGGCCTTCCGTTCCGGGCTGTCAGACATGGTCGTCCTCCCCTGCGGCCCCGGCGGTCAGCGCGTCGATTTCCGGCAACAATTCCTCGGCCAGCACGCGGGCCAGCCGAACCCCCTCCGGGTTCAATTCGGCGATGCCCTCGGGCTTCAGATCCTTGTGCTGCCGGAAGACCTCCAGCACCGCCACCTCGCGGACGATCGTGCCCCCGCTCTCCTGCACGCACTTCGCGGCGCAGTTCAACTTGCAGCCGTCGATGGTGATGACCGGGTGGGCCGCGACGATCGCCCGGGATTCCGCATCCCCCAGCACCAGTTTCGACAGGGCGACCAGGCGCGTCGCGTGGGGCCGCAGGTCCTCGACCAGGTCGTACGCCGCCTCCCGGGCCACGGTCCCGAAGGGCTTCCCGATGCCGCTGCACGGAACGATGACCACCTTGCGCATACCGTCCTTCACAGCGCATCCACCTCCGCCTCGGCCTGTTCCTTCATGTGGGCAAAGTAGGCGTCCGGGTCCAGCAGGCGCGACTGCTGTGCCGCGCCGTCGGTGACCATGATTTCCGCCAGCCAACCTTCGCCATACGGATCCTGGTTGATGATTTCCGGCGCCGTCCCAAGGGCGGGGTTGGTGGCGACGACGACGCCCGCGATCGGCGACACCAGTTGCAGGGTCGCCTTGATCGTTTCAATCGTGCCGGCCTCGTCCCCCGCCTTCAGTTCCGTCCCGGCCGGCATCATGTCGGCGAAGGCCACGTCGCCGCTGTGCTGCTGCAGGTAGTCGGTCACGCCGATGCGAACCCGCCCTTCCGCGGTGCCGGGCAGCCACATCACCCAGACGCCTTCCGGGCTGAAGACGCGGTCCGTCGGCACCCGGAACGTGAACTTGTCGACCGTGACCTGCAGGATGTCCGGCATCGTCGCCCCCCGTGGGCCCTAGAGGGCCTTGTCCTTCAGCACCTGGGTCGCGCACGCGAAGAAGTTCATCACGCAGGGGGTCATCAGCCGGTAGAACACCGTGGTCCCCGCGCGGCGATCGTCCACGATGCCGCTGGCCCGCAGCACGGACAGGTGCTTCGACACGGTGGAGGCGTCCAGTCCGACCAGGGCCACCAGTTCCCCCGCGCTGCACTCGCCCCGCGCCAAGCGGTCCACCATCATCAGGCGGGCCTCGTTGGCCAGTGCCTTCAGGACCCGTGCCTGCCTGCGGAACACGTCCCGATCGTCCATGCAATCCTCCGGCCGGCAGTAACGCTAGGACTATTTTGCCAAGTTTGCAAGTTTGAAGACCCGGGGGGATGCGGATCGGTTCAGGGCACCGGTTCGACCACAACCTCGGCGAAATCGGCATGTCCCGCGCCGGCCGCCGCGGACGCCGCCGCGAACAGCCCGACACGAGCCCCGATCCACCGTCCCATCGACGCGGGAAAGTCTTCCGTGTCGGCCGGTGTGAACGCGACGCCATCGACGCTGAACCCGAACCGGCACAGGCCGCCCTCCCGGACGGAAACGCGCAGGCGGATCGGCCGGTCCGCGGCGCCCTCGGGCAGGGCGACGGCGGTTTCCCCCTGGGGCAGGCCCAGCAGGCCGCCACGGCCATCGGCCAGAACCAGCGTGACGACACCGTCGATCCGCTGGAGGCCCAGCCAGGCGTAGTCGTACCCGAAAACGATCAGGCCGGCGCTCTCCCCCTCGGCCAGGCCGGTCCCGTCGATGGTCGTCGTGACGGAAAACACCTCGGCGGGGAACTTCTGCAGCAGCAGGGACGGCGCGTCATACAGGTTGCCGGGGTTGGGTTCGGGCTGCGCGAACAGCCGCAGCCGGCCCGGGGCGTCCGCCAGGGAGTACCAGGCGGGTTCGGGGTTGGCCTGCCACTGCCACTGGAGTCCCAGGTCGGGCGCGTCGAACGCGTCGCTGGTCGGCGGCGTCGCGTCGGGCTGCCCGGGCAGGTCCGGCCGGCGATGCGCCAGGACCGGCTGGCCCGTGCCGTCGCCGTCGGGATCCTCGCCGATCACCGGCCAGTCGTCCTTCCAGACCACCGGTTCCAGGTGCACGACGCGCCCGTAGACGCCCTTGTCCTGGAAGTGCAGGAACCAGAACTCGCCCGACGGGGTGTCCACCAGCGCGCCCTGGTGCGGGCCGTTGACGTCGGTCGCGCCCTGGTCCAGCACGATGCGTCCCTCGTAGGGCCCCCGGATGTCCCGCGCCCGGAACACCGACTGCCAGCCGTACGTCACGCCGCCGGCCGGGGCGAAGACGTAGGTCCAGCCGTCGCGCCGGTAGACCTTCGGCCCCTCCAGCGTGGAGGTGCCGGGCAGCGCGTCGCCGTCGATCAGAACGCCCAGATCCTCCGCGACGCCTGTGCCGTCGGCGGTCAACCGGAGCAGCGTCAGCACGTTGTCGATGCCCGAAAAGCTCCTGGCCCAGGCGTGGACCAGGTACACGCTGCCGTCCTCGTCCCAGAAGGGGCAGGGATCAATCAGGCCCTTTCCGCCCTTCACCAGGATGGGCGCGCTCCAGGGCCCCCGGGGATCCGTCGCCGTGATGACGTACAGGCCGGTGTCCGGGTCGGGGTAGTAGATCCAGAACCGGTCGGCGTGATGACGGATGGAGGGCGCCCAGACGCCCTTGCCGTGCTGGGGTGTCCGGTGGGCGTCCTCCGGGACCAGCCGGGGCAATGCGTGGGCGACCAGGCTCCAGTTCACGAGGTCCCGGGAATGGAGGATGGGCAGGCCGGGCACCTGGCTGAAACTGGACGAGGTCATCCAGAAGTCGTCGCCCACCCGCACCGCGTCCGGGTCCGAGTAGTCGGCGTGCAGGATCGGGTTGACGTAGGTGCCGTCGCCCGGGTCGGGGACCGTACCGGCGCAGCCCAGCGCGGCGCCCAGGACCACGAAGAACGCGATCAGGCACGCGGCGGTCCACCGGGCGGCACGGGGCGCGTCGCTCATCCGATCGGCTCCCTGGGGCGAGGGTTCGATGGTACCCTTCTTCCGGGCCGCCCGGGGAGTTCCGATGAACGTGCGTTGCGCCGGTGCGGGAGCGAAGAAAGTGTTTCTGGCGCTGGTGGTCGCGATCGCGGCGGCGGGCTGCGGCGCGGGTGCTTCCGGATCGCCGGACCTGCCGCCCGACGCGCCGGATGCCGTGGGGGACGCACCGTCCGACGTGGCCGATCCCGGGCTTGCGGACGAGGATCTGGCGGCCGGCGACACCGACGACACGGCGGACCTCGCACTGCCCGACCTCCCCACCGACCTGGCGGCCGACGTTTCCGGCGACCTCGGCCCTCTTCCGGACTGGCCCCAGCGGCCGGCCCTCGTTACCCGACCCGATCGCAAGGCCGCGATCCTTGCCCACGCGGCCACCCCGCCCTGGGATGCCATCGTGGCGCGCGTCCGGGCGACCGCCGCAGGCACGTGCGCCCAGGACACGAACCCGAAGTGGAACGTCGGCGTCCACCAGTCCAACGGCGCGATCGCGCAGGCCAACGCCGTGCTGGCGTGGCTGTTCGACGAGGAGGCCGCTGCGGACAAGGCGCGGAGATGCTTCACCTTCATCCGGACCGACTGGGAAACCAGCACGGGCGAAAACCACACCATGGCCGGCTTCCAGATCCCCTTCGCCATCGCCTGGGACCTGATGGCGGGCACCTCCCGCTTCCCGGCGGACGAGTCCGCCGAGGCCCGGACCCGGCTGGTGACCGTCAATGAGAAGTTCTTCGACACGACCGTGCTGGACGACTTCAACCGGTGGACGATGCTGACCGTCACGCACAACAACATCCTGATCCGATCGACCGCAGCCATGGCCTACACCGCGCTGGCCTTCCCCGACGCGCCCCGCAGCCGCGAGATCCTGGACTTCGCGGCCGGCGAACTGGCCTACGTGTGGGGCCCGGACGGCCGCTACATCGGGGAGGACGGCGTCGTCAGCGAGGAACCGTTCTACTTCGGCTACGGCTTCCCGCCGGCCCTGGCCTTCTTCCTGGCCATGCGCAACGCCTGGCCCGCCGAGGGCGTCCTGCACCGAAACTGCATCAACCGCAACGACGTGGATCCCTGGGCGCCCATCGACTGCACCGACGGTCAGCCGGTCCTCTGGGAAGACCCCGTCGCCGCCCCCGGCACGAACGCCCACGCGGATCGTTTCTGGGGCGCCTTCGACTGGTCCCTGGACCACCGGATGCCCTCGGGCCTGCGGTCCACGACCGGCGACGGCAAGGCGCGCACCCAGAACGGAGGGCTGCTGCTGGCGGCGCTGTCCGGCCGGGGCCGCTATGCCTGGGACGCCCGCCACACCCCGGACGGCACCGTCGACATGGGCCGCGGCCTGGACCTGACGCCCCAGCACCTGTTCGACATCACGACCGCGCCGGCGGACGAGGAAGCGCCCCCCACGTCCACCGCACACCTCGTTTCCGGCCACGTCACCCTGCGGTCCGGGTGGGGCCCCGACGACCTCTGGATCCTGTTCCTGGGCGAGTCCGGCGCGGCCCGCAAGACGCTGCACGACCACGCGGACGGGACGTCCTACGCGATGGCCGCCTATGGCGAGCACCTGCTGCTGGACGCGGGCTACTACAAGCCCAATGCCAACGACAACGCGGTCACGGCCGACGCGCCGTCCCACA
>CAINDP010000092.1 GCA_903847405.1 uncultured Myxococcales bacterium
CAGGACGCCCACGTCGTGGTGATGGGCTTCGGGCGCAACCCCATGCCCGCGGGCTTCCCGTGGATCACGGCCGGCGCGCCGCGCTTCGTGACGAACCCGATTTACGTGGACGTGGATGGCAACGGCGTCTACGACCCGCCGGGCGGCAAGACCTGCACCTACAACCAGCAACTGCCGTAGGCCGGCGCCCCCCCCCGGGGCCTGGACGCGGCTACTTCAGTTCGACCGCGCCGATGTCGCACTTCCCGCCGAGGGGCCGGGCCAGGAAGCGCTGGTCGATCGACAGGACGTTGCCGCCCGCGTCGGTGCAGTTCGCGGCGGGCACGGCGTCGATCAGCGGGCTGGTCGTCGTCGGGGCCATGGTCGCGGTGGGCCCGCCGTTGTCCGCCAGGGCGCCCAGCCTCGCGTCCGCCACCACGGTCGGCACCGGGCCGGACAGGCCGCAACTGCCCAGGACGCCCAGGACGTTGTAGCCCAGCGAGGTGCTCGTCGTGTTGTACCCGTAGCTGAAGCAGTCCGGCGAGCCGTTCGTCGACGCGTTGCCGAACAGCACCGTCCCCTTCAGGGTCGTGGTACCGAAGAAGATCGACACGCCGCCGCCGCCGTAGGCCCCCTGCGTGATGTTCCCGACGAACGTCGAAAACGACACGTTCATCGTGGACCGGGCCGTCAGGATCGCACCGCCATTGCCCGCGATGCCGCCCTCCTGCATGGTCCCTGCGACGGTGCATTCCATGCCCGACGCGCCGGAGGCGTTGCCCGCGAAGGTGCTGTTGACGATCGTGACGGTCGAGGACTCGTTGGCCATGCCGCCGCCTTCGCCGCCCCTGCCGGCCCCCATGCAGAGGATGTCGCCGCCTCCCATGTCCCTGCATTCGCAGCCGTCGCCGCCCGGGCCGCCCTGGTTCCCGCTGACGGTGCTGTTGGTCAGGGTGGCCGTTGCGTTCTCGTTCCGGATCCCGCCGCCGAGGCCCGCGTCGGCCCCGTAGGTCAGCGTCGACGACCCGCCGCGGCCGGTCCGGTTGCTGGACACGGTGCACCCGGTCAGCACCAGCGTCCCCGAGTTCATGACCCCGCCGCCCGACCCGGAGGGACCGGTGCCCCACTCGCTCGACTCGCCGTCGGCCGTGGCGTTGCCGGTGATCACGCAGCGAACCATCATCAGGTTGCCGGCGTTGCGCACGCCGCCGCCATCCTCGCCCGCGGGCGAGCGCCCGTTCCGGACGGTCAGATCCTGGATCGTGGCCGTGACGCCGCCGGGGATGTCGAAGACGCGGTTCGAGGCGGCGGCCAGGGCGGTCGCGGCCTGGACGATGGTCTTCGCTGCACCGGCGCCCGTGATCGTCAGGTTCTTCGACACCTGGATCTGGGCCTCGGTGTACACGCCGCAAGCGACGCGGATCGTGGCGCCGGCCTGGGCCGCGGCAATGGCGTCCGCGATCCGCCCGTAGGCGCACCCGCCCAGGCACACGTCCGCGTTCGCCACCGCCGAGCAGACATAGTCGGTCTGCTGGATCTCGGCGTCCTGCAGGGTACCGTCGTCGTCCAGGTCCAGGCCGTGGGCGATGGCGACGCCCGGGCCGGAGCAGTGGGCATCGCACCCCGCCAGGGCCGTGGTCCGGATCAGGGTGTCGTGGCCGTTGGTTCCGTTCGTGCCGTCGGTTCCGTTCGTACCGTTGGTGCCGTTCGTCCCGTTCGTGCCGTTGGTTCCGTCAGTACCGTTGGTCCCGTCGGTCCCGTTCGTGCCGTTGGTCCCGTTCGTACCGTTGGTTCCGTTGGTCCCGTCCGTCCCGTTCGTGCCGTTGCAGACGTATGTCGGGCTCCCGGTCCCGACCTGGACGTTCAGCCCGCCGTTCGCACAGTTGTCGCCCTGGGGCTCGGGGGTCACGGTCACACTCTGGCCGTCCGCCCCGTCCTGGCCGTCCGCGCCGTTGCAGACGTAGGCCGGGGTCCCGTCGCCGATCTGGACCCGCAGTCCGCCGTGGGCGCAGTTCTCGCCGATCGGCTCGGGGGTGATGGTCGCGCCCTGCCCGTCGGTCCCGTCCTGCCCGTCCGCGCCGTCCGCACCGTTGCAGACGTAGGCCGGGGTCCCGTCGCCGACCTGGACCCGCAGACCGCC
>CAINDP010000093.1 GCA_903847405.1 uncultured Myxococcales bacterium
GCGCGCGTTTCACCCGTCACCTGCCTGCCCGACCCGGACTGCCGGCACATCCTGGTGTCGTGCCATCGCGGGTATCACCAGATGCATCCCGAAAACTCGATCGCGGGCATCCGGGGCGTGGCCGAGGTCGGCGCCGACGTGGCGGAAATCGACCTGCGGATGACCAAGGACCGCGTCCTGGTGCTGATGCACGACAGCGAAGTCGACCGGACCACCGACGGCACCGGCCTGGTGTCGGACAAGACCTGGGCGGAACTGCAGGCGCTGAACCTGAAGGGCGCGGGCGGCGACGGGCCCGACGACCGGAAGGTGCCGCTGTTCCTGGACGCCCTGAAACTGGCCAAGGAAAAGGACATCGTCCTGTACGTGGACCTGATGACCGATCAACTGGACGACGTGGTGCAGATGATCGCGACAGGCGAGGGCGGGCCGTACTACGCGTACGCCCTGGTCCGCGACGGGCTGGACACCACCTCCGTCATGGTGCAGAAGGACGCGAAGATGCTGGTGATGCCGTACGTGAAGACGCTGGACGATTTCACCGCGGTGCTGGCCGCGATCCCGACCGTGAAGATCGTCGAGATGTGGATCGGGGCCGCGGATCCGGTCCTGATCGCCGCGATCCATGCCGCCGGGGTCAAGTGCCAGCAGGACGTCATGGGCTCGGGCGACGTGATGGCGGGGTTCGGGGACTACACGGGCTGGCGGGACTTCATCGACGCCGGCCTGGACATGCCCCAGACCGACTGGCCCACGTTCCTGGTTCCGGCCGTCGATCAGTACAACACCACGGGCGTCTTCCCCGAGTCCGGCCCCCCGGTCGAGTAGGACCCGGTCCCCCGAACATCAACCCCCACCCCCCGCAGGAAGGTCCACCAGGAACCGCGCGCCCAGGCCCGGCAGCGGCTGGACCTGCAGGTGGCCCTGGTGCTGGCTGGCGATGCGGAAACTGATGGCCAGCCCCAGGCCGGTCCCCTTGTCCCGGGGCTTCGTGGAAAAGAACGGATCGAAGATGCGGTCGGCCAGTTCGGGCGGCAGATCGGCGCCGTGGTTTTCGAACACGATGTGCACCCGCTGCCCGCCGTCGACGGTGTCTTCCCGCGCGGCGATCCGGATCACCTTGTCCGGGTGGGCCCCGGGGTACTTTTCGTTCAGGGCGTCCCGGGCGTTGGTCAGCAGGTTCAGGAAGATCTGCTGGATCTGCTGGCGGCGGCACAGCACCGGGGCCAGGATCGCAGGCAGGTTCACTTCGATGGCGATGTTCTCCTTCCGGAAAGGCGCCCGGACCAGCGACAGCGTTTCTTCCAGCATGTCCGCCACGCAGGCCGGCGTGCGGCTGTCCGAATCCGGCCGGGCGAACGACAGCAGGTTGCGGACGATGGTCGCGACCCGCTCGTTTTCCCGGATGATCGCCTCGGCGAACGGGAGGATCGGCGCGTCCTCCGGTGCCTGGTCCAGGATCAACTGGGCGTAGTTCATGACGGCCATGATCGGGTTGTTGATTTCGTGGGCCACGCCGCTGGCCAGCGTGCCGATGGACTCCAGTTTCTGCTGCTGGCGCAGGGTGGATTCCAGGCGCTCGCGTTCGCGCTCGGCGGCACGCCGCTCGGACAGGTCCTGGGCCGTGAAGACCCGGCCGGGCAGCGACCCCGTGCGTTCGGGGGACGACACCGTCAGCAGGATGTCCAGGAACGACCCGTCGGCCCGGCGCCACCGCGTTTCGCGCGTGAGGGGCCCGGCGCCGTCGCCCGCGCCCGGATCGGCCAGCGCGGTCTGGTCGAATTCCTCCGGCGAGGCGAACAGCCAGCGCACCTCCCGGCCCAGGACCTCGCCCCGGGGGGTTCCCACCATCCCGCACAGGAACGCGTTGACGTCCACGAGGATCCCGTCGGTCGTCACGCCGATGCCCACCGGCGCCGCCTCGTAGATGCCGCGAAGGGTCGCCGTCCGGTCGGCCAAGTCGGCTTCGGCCTGCGCCAGGCGCCGCTGGTTGTCCATCCGGTCCAGGACGTGTTCCACGACCGGGCACAGGCGCCCCAGGAACGACAGGTTCTTCACCAGGTAGTCCCGGGCACCGGCCTTCATCATGTCCACGGCGACCCGCTCGTCCCCGCGGCCGGTCATGATGATGAAGGGCACGTCGCGACCTTCCCGGGCCAGGTGTGCGATCAGGTCGTGGACGCTCATGTCCGGCAACTGGTAGTCCAGCAGCATCAGGAGGTCGTCGTGCCGCCGGACGATCTGGATCGCTTCGGCGCCCGTTCCGGCGCACTCGACGTTCAGGCCCGCGCCGTCCAGGCGCAACTGGATCAGGCTGCGCAGATCGAAGTCGTCCTCGACCACCAGGATGCGGGTGCGGCGGGCGGCGGGAGGTCGCGGTGGCGTCCGGTTCGGTTCGTCTGGCGTCATGATCCGGTTCCCCATCCTGGTCCGCCGCGGGCGCGGAGCCTTCGGGATTCGTGATTCTAGGGATTTCCCGGCCGGCCCGCAAAAAGGGCGCGGCGGGACATTCGGACGTTGGGGGGGGGCTTTCCCGATGTCCGGTCGAGCACGGGGTGGTCGCCGCCGACGTTCCTGCGGTACAATCCCCCCGAATCTGCAACCGGAGGAACGTCATGGCTGCCCCGCGCGTCGCCTTGCTGCTGTGCCTGGTCCTGTTTGCCTGTGGGGGGAATTCGTCCAGCACCGATCTGGGAAACCCCGACGTCGGTGGCGGCGATGCAGCCGTGCTCGACCAGGGGGATCTGGCGGGGGTGGACTTGAACCGACCGGACGCGGACCCGGGTGTGGATGTCGACGATGCCATGGAGCCGGACGGTGCAGGATCGGATCAGGCCGCCACCGACCCCGGTCAGGACGGGGCCGTTGAGGACCCGGGCGCCGACCCCCTGGAGCCGGACGCCTTGGTGATGGCGGGCACCTGTGCGGCGCCGATCGACGTCTGGGGCGGAAAGGCGATCGGTGTTGCGATGCCCACCTCCAGCCTGGGCTACCAGTCCCGAACCGGCCAGGCCACCGCCGTGACCGCACCCTCCTGTGGCCTCACCGGTCCCCAGGGCGAACTGGTGTTCCGGATGTTGCTGGACGGCCCGGTGCTGGCAATCACCAGCGTCGAGGCGCAGGTGGGCGACATGACCCCCACCATTTCCTACGTGCGCGAGTCGTGCTCGGGCAGCGAAGAAGGCTGCACCCTTTCGGACAACGCCGGCCGGATGGCCGAGTTGGCCACGGCGCTGGGGGCGGGGACGTACCTGGTGATCGTCCGTTTGGCGCCCCAGGCGGGCGGGAATCCGGAGGGCGTTCTGGTGGACGTTTCCTTCGACTTCGAACCGGGCGAGATCTGCAACGACAAGACCGACAACAACGAGGACGGCGACACGGACTGCGACGATCCCACCTGCTTCGCCGACGTCCACTGCACGGGTGGGGCCACCGGCGAGGATTGTGCGGATCCGTTCCTGGTCAACGGCGGCGTCCCGGTAGCGGGCGGCGTCGAGTTTTTCGCCAGCGGCACGCTGGGCGGCCGGCGGGACGACTACCTGGCTCCGGCGCCCTGCTGGCCCGGCAGCGCGGGCAGCGGTGACGGAGTGTGGCGCGTCGTGCTGGATCGGCCGATGACGCTGGAGATCGCGGTCGGCTTCTACGATGGCACCTTCGGACAGGCCTACGTGCTCGACCAGGCGTGTGCGACGCTGGCGGGCTGCGTCCCGGCGTCCTTCACCGGCGATCCGAACCTGCTGGTCACGCTGCCCGCCGGAACCTGGCACGTCGTCGTGGACCGCGGTGCGACCGTTCCCGCCACCCTGAACTTTGAACTGGCCATCTATTTCGACGAGCCGTGACGCTGCGTCGCGGGTCCCCGCCGGGATCGGGCCTTGCCTTCACCGACGACATCGAACCCGCGACCGCTTCAGGGCGCAACCTCGACGATGAACAGGGAGTGGACGTCGACGACGGCGTCGATATCGACCCAGCCGTCGGCGGTCGTGAAGGGGAGTTCGCGGGGGGCCAGATCGCGGGCCGACGTGGCGACCACCCGCGTAACCGTTGCGTCGCCGACCTGGATGCCCAGGCGGAAGGACTGCTGGACGATCGAGAACTGGCCGGTGGCACCTGCGGTGTTCAGGGCGTGGACGATCGTGCGGTTCCCGCGGCCGTAAGCGTCCAGGTGAATCCCCGGTCCCGCGTCGGTCCGGACGATCGGCGTCGAGCGGTCGTTGACGACGGATGCGAAGTCGGCCAGCAGCGCCGCAGCCCCGGCCTCGCCCCGCAGGACCTGACGTCCCACGTCCGGCATCCAGTACAGCCGCCCGGCCCCCAGATCGGTGCGGGTCGGGGACCCCAGGGTGTACGTCGCCGTGTTCTGTAGGTCCGCCCGGATCCGGGCGCCACCCGTCGCATCCATCGTGGCCGGCGTCGCCCCGGTGAACACCACCGTGCCGCCCGCCTGGGCGAAGGCGCGGATCACGTCCGCCTCGCCGTCCGACAGCGCGGCCAGTGACGGCGCCACCAGGACGTCGTAGGCCCCGGCCTGGGCGCCCGTCAGCAGACGGGCCGGCAGCACGTCGAACGGCACGTGGGACTTCGAAAGGGCCTTCACGATGCCGCGGTACTCGCCCAGGTAGCGCGCGTTGTGCACGCTGTCGTCGGGGTCGTCGCTCCACCACGCCAGGTCCGGGTCCGGCCGCTGCCAGGTGTCGAACAGGGACACGCCGCAGGCCTCGCCATCGTCCCAGGCCGCCGTGCAGATCGAGTCGATGTAGTCCCGGGACGCCGACGAGTGGAGGATCGCCACCCGCGCCGCGGACTGCGAGCGGAACAGGTCGTCCTCGTTGTCCTGCAGCCAGCCGAACATGCGCTGGCGATAGTCGTCGCCGACCGTGCTGGTCATTTCGGGGCTCTTCAGTTCGTAGGGGTTCACCTGGGCCGTGACCGCGGCCATCATCACGGCCTCGGCGTCGTCGGGGAGGGTGCCGTAGGTGAAGGCCCAGGCCGCCCGGCCCGCGTCGGCGCCGCGCCCGAACTCGTACATGGCCACCAGCGAGTCCCAGTCGTTGGCGAATGCATTGGTCATGGCGTTGGTGTCCGACAGGACGTCCACTTCCCAGACGTGCCAGTAGTGGTCCAGCGGTCCGGCGAAGGCGCCGTCGAGGCCCTCGAACAGCGCGGCGTTGTAGTCCATGGTCACGGTTTCGACCACGAGGTTGAAGTCCGGGTTGACGGCCTGCGCCGTGGACAGGACCTCCTTCAGGAACGTGTCGATTTCCGTGTGGCGCCAGGCGACCCAGACCTTGAAGGCCGGGTCGGTCGGGTCCAGCGTGATCTGTCCCGGCTGCACCCGGGGCATTTCCATCCCCGTATCGGTCTTGAACTTCGCCCGATCCAGATCGTGCTGGCACGCCCACCGGCCCACGATGTCGTTGAACAGCGGCACGTCCAGCCACAGCCCGTCGATGCCCGTGGTCGCGATCGTGCGCACGCGGTCCATGTAGATCTGCCGCCAGGGGGACAGGTGGCACATCCACGCCGACTCGGCGCCGGGATCGACCCAGAAGGCCTTGCTGCCATAGAAGACGTTCGGCGCGAACTGCCCCGGGTTTGCCTCGTCCAGGCCCTTCTGGACCCAGTCCGGGTGGTCCTTGTACATGCTGTGCGGCAGCGTTTCGCCATTCGCGGTGATGACTTCCAGGCTGGGGAAGTACCAGACCACCTTCAGGTTGCGCGCGCGGGCCAGGGCGCCGAAGCGCCGCATCATGTCGACCTCGCGGGCGAAGATGGCTTCGTCCATGTAGTCGGACAGGGCGGAATCGGCCTCGATGACCGTCACGTGGTTCCGAACGGCCCGCTCCAGCATGTCGATCCATTCGGCTTCGTCGTCCTCGCGATCGACGGCGGCGCCGCCCACGCGGGCAACGCGCATCCAGTCCGCGGGCTGGACGGGACCCTTCTGCACCTCCCACACCGGTGTGGTGCAGGCGGTGAGCAGCGCCGTGGCCAGCAGGATCGAGCGGAAGGTGGGTGACATGGGTGCTCCTCCGGGATTCCCGGGGATTCTAGCCCGGATGGCGCTGGAATGGGCCGAAAAGCCGACGTCAACCCCGGACGACGTGTTGACAAGCGTTGAAATGCCCGCGAGGCTCCCCGCTGGAGCCAGGGAGCATCGTGATCCGACGCATCATCGACTTCTACCGGACAGGCCCCGACAAGCCCCTGATCCAGGACCCCCAGCGGATGCGCCGCCTGTTCACGCGCATGCGCTGGCAGGTGTTCCTGAGCCTGACGATCGGCTACGGCCTGTTCTACACGTGCCGCCTCAGCCTGTCGGTCGCCAAGGGGCCGATGCTGGAGGCCGGGATCTTCGACGCCCGGCTGATGGGCATCATCGGGGCCGTGCTGCTGATCGTGACCGGCGTGGGGCGCTTCGCGAACGGCTTCCTGTCGGACCGCAGCAACATCCGGCGGTTCATGGCCACGGGCCTGCTGGTGTCGGCCATCGCCAACCTCCTGCTGGGGTTCACGGAGGTCTTCTGGCTGTTCCTGGTCCTGTGGTCGATCAACGGCTGGTTCCAGTCCATGGGGTCCGCCCCCAGCACCGTGTCGCTGTGCCAGTGGTTCAGCAACAAGGAACGGGGCACGTACTACGGCATCTGGTGCGGGTCGGACCACATCGGCGAGGCCATCAGTTTCCTGGGCACCGCCACGCTGGTTTCGTACACCAGTTGGCAGTGGGGGTTCTGGGGACCGGGCCTGCTGTGCCTGGTGGCGTCGATGCTGCTGTTCCGCCTGCTGGCCGACCGGCCCCAGACCTACGGCCTGCCCCACGTGGCCGAGTTCCGGCAGGACTTCACGGCAGGCCCGCCCCACGTGACCGAATCGGTGGGACAACTGCAGTGGGAGGTCATCCGCACCCCCGCCGTCTGGGTCCTGGGCCTGTCATGCGCCATGATGTACGTGGCCCGGTACGCCATCATGTCCTGGGGCGTCATGTTCCTGCAGTCGGCGAAGGGCTACTCGCTGATCGAGGCGGGGTCCATCCTGACGGCCTTCCCGGTCCTGGGATACGTCGGGGCCTCGTCCTGCGGGTTCGTTTCGGACCGGTGGTTCGGCGGGTACCGGAACGGGCCGACGCTGATCTACGGCGTCCTGTGCGTCGCTTCGCTGGTGGCGCTGCGGTACGTGCCCCCCGGCCACTACGTCGCGGACCTGGTGTCCATGGGCGTCTTCGGACTGGCCATCGGCGCGCTGATCGTGTTCCTGGGCGGGCTGTCGGCCATCGACCTGTGCCCCAAGCGGGCGGCGGGGGCGGTGAAGGGAATCATCGGGCTGTTCGCCTACGCCGGGGCCGCCGTCCAGGACGTGGTCAGCGGCGCGTTGCTGGAGTCCAACAAGACGATCGTCGACGGCAGGTCCGTGTACGACTTCGACGTGATCTTCCAGTACTGGATCGGGGCCGCGGTGCTGTCCATCGTGTTCGCGGGCCTGGTCTGGAAGGTCCGGAAGAAGGAGTAGCGGGCCCCTTTCCTTGACCCCCCTCCGGCCCGGCGGGATACTCCCGTCGGACCCCCCGATGGGGGTTGATCGTTCATACACACCCAAGGGGGAACATCTTGCAGAAGCGCGCATGGATCCTTGTGCTGGGGCTCGTGTCGGCCTGTGCGGCCCAGGATGGGGACGCCGGTCAGGGCGCCACGGTGACGAACGAACCCTCCGGCGACAACTGTGCGGCCGGGGGCGTGAAGGTCCAGGTCGGGGACGGGACACCGACCTACATCTGCAACGGGAGCGCCGGCCAGGAAGGCGCGGCCGGGACCGACGGGCAGGACGGGGCCGCGGGCAGGAACGGCACCGACGGTCCAGGCGCCACGGTGACGGCCGAGGTCGCGGGCGAGATCTGCGCAGCCGGCGGCGTGAAGGTCCAGGTCGGGGACGCCGCCCCCACCTATGTCTGCAACGGCACGACGGGCGCCGACGGCGCGAACGGTCACGACGGGACGAACGGCCTGGACGGGACGAACGGCCTGGACGGGACCGACGGGCAGGGCGCGACCGTCACCCCCGAGCCGATCGGCGAGAACTGCGCCCACGGCGGTCTGCGGGTCCAGGTCGGCGACGGGACCCCGGCCTACGTATGCAACGGCGCGGACGGCGCGGACGGGCAGGACGGGACCGACGGGCAGGGCGCGACCATCACCCCCGAGCCGATCGGCGAAAACTGCGCCCACGGCGGACTGCGGGTCCAGATCGGCGACGGGACCCCGGCCTACGTCTGCAACGGCGCGGACGGCCAGGACGGGGCGGACGGCCAGAGTGTGACCGTGACCCCCGAGCCCCAGGGCGACAAC
>CAINDP010000094.1 GCA_903847405.1 uncultured Myxococcales bacterium
ACCTTCCGCCCGGACGAAATGGCGCCCGAGGACACCACCACGACGGACAGGGAGCGGGACTCCACCAGGGTCGCCACCTGCTCGGCGATCTCGCCGATGACCTCCTCGCGCAGGCCCCGGCGCGGGTGGGTCAGGGTCGACGATCCCAGTTTGATCACCACCCGGTGGATCCCGTCGCCGGTCAGCAGGTCGCGTCGTCCGATCTTCTTCCGCATCCAGGCGCCTCCAGAAGCGGCAAAACCGTATCACGCAGGGGGGATTCCCGCGAGGTCCCGCACCGCTTCGGGCCGCGGGAAGCCGCCCGGTCAGCGCCGGCGCAGCACGTCGCCACCCAGGTTCAGCGTGAAGACCAGGAAGTTGATGCCGCTGCTGCTGGCGAAGACGGCCCGGACGCCGGCCCCCAGGCGTACGACCCGATCGATGAAGAACGCGGTGGCGGCGACCGTGTACACGAGGTCCAACTGCAGCGGCGAAATGGTGACGCCATCTAGGGTCGAGCGCACCGACAGGATGCCCAGGCCCAGGCCGCCATCCAGGCGCAGGAACCTCCAGTCCACGGCCAGGCCGCCCGTGACCAGCCACGCATTCAGGGAACTGGACAGTCCGACCGTGCGACCGGGGATGATGCCGGCGATCCGCCCCCGGGAGGAAAACAGGGGCGCGTAGCCGCCCTCGATGAAGGCCCCGAGTCCCGAAGGGGAACGGTACCGGATCTGCACTCCCACCGCTCGGCCGCCCCGCTCGTCGGCAACCGCCTTTCCCAGCGGCAGCGCGTATCCCGCCCAGGCCCCCAGTTCCAGCACGTGGGGACGGGGCTCCCCGGCCGCGGCACGACACGGCGCGGCACACAGCAGGATCCCGAGGGCCAGGCAGAAGATCGCGGGGCCCCGGCGCACGATCGTCATGGATTCGGCCCCCAGGGACTTTCGCCCACCATCTGGAATCGCTGGAAGACCAGCCCCGGGCGGTTGGTGCAGATCGCGTTCGGGCGGGCGTCCGTCAGGACGACGTCGATGAACTCCTGCTCGTCCAGGGTCCAGAATGCCACGGTCCGCCCGCTCTCCTGGACCCGCTTGACCTTGCTGCCCATCGGTCCGCGGGTCCAGCGGGGAGCCCAGACCTCGCACCCCGCGCCCCGGACGTCCTTCGGGTCCAGTTCGACCAGGCACACCGCGTCGGACGGCAGGTCCGACCGCAGCCACGCATCCACCATCTCGTCGGAGTACAGGCCGTGCACGAAGCGCACCTGCCGACCCAGGGCCTCGGCCCTTGCCCGCCAGCGGTTGGTCGCAGCAACGCACCCGGCGATGGCGTCGGGCGTCTTGATGTCGATCCACACGGCCACCAGCGACGTTTCCTCGACAATGACGCGCAGCGCGTCGTCCAGCGTGGGGACCTGCTCCCCATACTCCAGTTTGCAGAGGGCCCGGACGTGCGCCAGCGGGAACTCGGACACCGGTCCCAGGCAATAGACGCCCTCGACCAGCCGATCGCTGAACGACAGGTCGTGGTACAGGATCGGCACCCCGTCCGCCGTCAGTTGGGCATCGATTTCGATCGCGTCGGCGCCCAGGGACCCGGCGATACGGATCACCTCGAGGCTGTTTTCGGAGGCTCCGCACTGGTCCATGGTGCGACAACCGCCCCGGTGGGCGACCACGCGAAACGGGGGGTTCGGCTGCTTCAGCGGCGACTCCCACGCGAGGTGCAGCGGCTGGTCCGGAAGGTCGCCGCCCGAGCCCCAGGCGCCCCGCAGGCCGACCGGATCGACGGGTTCCTCCCCGCGGCACAGGGCCACGGCTGCTTCCGGCGGCTCGACGAACAGCCGGATCAGCCCGGTCCGTCCCCCCGTCGCGTTGCGCCAATAGCCCTCTAGCACCAGCGTGCCCGCGTCGTCGACGCAGCCGGGACGCAGCACCGAATACGCCTTGTTCCCGGAGCCGAAGAACGACACACCACCGTCCCGCGCCCGGCTGGCGACCAGGTCCCCGAAGGTCGACGTCGATCCCTCGATGCGGAACAGGGCCTCCAGGAACTTCGCCGATGGGTCGGGCAGCACGGCGGCGCCCTTCAGCAGTCCGCCGTCCGGAAAGACCGGCATCTCCCACACCCCGGAGCCGCAGGCCGTGGCCGCGAGGAGCGCGATGATCCAGCCGGTTCGCCGCATGATGCCCAACCCCTCAGAACTCGTAGCCCAGGTGGAACCGCACGAACTGCAGCTTGCGCCGGCCGTCCGAAAACGCCAGCCAGAGTTGATAGTCCGGCGATGCCTGGAAAAAGGTGGCTCCGTAGTAAAGGACGCCCGGCCCCACCGGGCTTTCCAGCAGCAGTCGCAGCGAGAAGCCGCCGTACCCGGTGTTCACCCGGGACACGGAAGCATCCCCGAAATCGACGCGCTGTGCGTGGACCAGGATCACCTCGAAGGCCAGCGACAGGTGGTGTCCGGCGATGATGGTGCCCACCGAGGCGCCGGGGTACTGGACCAGTCCCACCGCATGCGTGTCGAACCCGTCGACGCCGATGTACCCGAACCACAGTCCAAGGCGATCGTGCAGGGCCCAGGCCACGGGCCCGGTATCGATCGACCACAGCAGGCCCATCCGCAACTCGTTCACCAGAACGATGGCATCCAGCGTCGCTTCCAGCGAGAACCCCGCCGGGAACCCATAGCGGAAGGCGCCCGTCAGGCGGGGCACGAATCGCTGCTCCGACTCGACCAGGCGGGTCGACAGGATGTCCAGGGTCAGCCCGATCCCGCCGCCCCACTCGTAGGCGCCCACTCCGGTCGGATAGTGGAGGTACGTCTGTCGGGGAGTCGGCGTCGCCCCGAGCGCCACGGACGACAGGAGAAGGAGACCCGGCAGGAGGACGAACCATCGCCGGCATCGACGCGCGTTCCAACCGGCTTCCGGCACCGTTGCCAATCGTCACGACCGTCTCGGGAAACGCCCTGAACCTGCACGCAGTCAGTCGGCCCGGACCTGCCCGGTGGGCGCCGCCGGGGGCATGGCCGCCAGTTCCGCCTGGGCCAGGCGTTGCACCTCGTCGGAACTGGTCACGCGGTTCCGTCCCCCCCGCTTGGACGCGTAGAGGTTTTCGTCCGCCAGTCGGATCAGCGCGTCGCCCTCGGAGGCGTCCGTGGGCAGGACCGCAACGCCGAAACTGGCCGTGATCTTCACCGGGTTCTCGCGCGCCCCGAACGACGCGGCCTCGACCGCCTTCCGCAGACGCTCGGCCACGGACAGGACCACGCGGTAGGGCACGTTCGACAACACCAGGACGAACTCCTCGCCGCCGTAACGCGCCACGATGTCGCTGGATCGGACGGCCCGGCGCAGCAACGCCGCGACGCCCTGGAGCACCATGTCGCCCACCGGGTGCCCGAAGTGGTCGTTCACCTTCTTGAAGAAGTCGATGTCCACCATGATCACGGCCAGGGGACCGTCGCCGGCAGCCGCCGCCGCCACCAGTTCCTTCAGACGGCGCTGGAAGTGGGCGTGCACGAAGGTCTGCGTCAGGCCGTCGGTGACCGAGGCCTGCCACAACTGGTCGTGCAGCCGCGCGTTGTCGATGGCGATCGCGGCCTGGTTCGCGAACAGCGTGATCAGGTTCACGTCCTCGGCCGTGAAGTCGCTGTCCTTCTTGTCGTTGACGTTCAGCACGCCGATGACCTGGCCGCGGGACTTCAGAGGCACGCTGACCAGCGACGGCGAACGGTAGCGATCCGGGTTGCAGCCCGTCACGCCGCCCGTGGCGTCGGCGATGTTGCGCAGGAAGATCGGCTCGCCCGACTGCGCGACGCGGCCCGAGATGCCCTCCCCGATCTTCCGGACCGCCGTCCGGACCACCTCTTCCGGGACCCCGATGGCCATGCGGATCCGCAGTTCCTCCCGCTTTTCGTCCAGCAGCATGATCGAGCACGCCGTCGCACCGGACAGACGCGCCACGCTGTCCACGATCAGCCGCAGGACGCGGTCCAGGTCCAGCGTGCTGGCCAGGGTCTGGCCGACCTCGGCCAGGGTCGTCAGGGCCTCCACGCGCAGGTTCAGCGCCGTCTGGGCCCGCACGCTGCGGATCAGCGTCGTCGCATGGATGCCGGTCAGCCGCAGGAACTCCAGCCCCGTCGAGTCCGGCGGGCCGTTCGACAGTCCGGCGACCACCAGGTGCCCCACGGTCTTCCCGCCCTGGACCAGCGGGAACCAGAACGAGCCGCTGCAAAACGGCGCGGGCGCCCCCGTCAACTGGGCCGCACCGTCGTCGCCCGTCACGAACCGGGGATCCGGATCGACCAGCCAGGGGGCGGTGCGCACGGCAAGGACGCCCACGTCACCCGCGACCTCGGGACCCAGCCCGTGCGACGCGACCAGGCGGATGACGCCCGTCTCCTCGTCCGCCACGAACACGCCCGCCGCCGTGGATTCCGTCAGCAGGGAGGCCACCTCCGCCACGGCGCGCAGGGCCCTCGACAGCGAGGACACTTCCTGGGCCTCGCCCAGCAGCCGCAGGAGGTCCATCACGTGCTCGGTCCGTTCGGTCTTGCCCAGGGGTCGGTTCAAGGACATCCGGTTGCTCGGTTCTCAGGGACCGCGAATGTAGCAGGGAAGGGGCGCGCCCGCATAAAGGAAAACGCGCAGTTCTATCCCTCACCGGTGTGCCGGAGCGGCTTCACGGCTTCTTCAGCATCAGGTACTCGTCGCCCGAGGGCCGCGCGACCAGCAGCAGCAGCGTTCCGCCCGACGGCGTCGCGGCGATCCGCCGTTCCCACGCCGCCATCGACGTCACGGCCTCCCGATCGACCTCCACCACCAGGTCCCCGTCCTGCATCCCGGCCCGTTCCGCCGGCCCGTCCGGCGCCACGTGGACCACGGACAGCCCTCCCCGGGGTGTCGTCGGGAGTTCCCCCGGCGCCCGCTCCGCCAGCACCAGCCCCAGCCCCGTCGGGGGCGGCGCCGGCGACGCGGCCACCGGCTCCACCGGCTTCGCGACCATCGTCGCCCGGGCCGAAAGATCCTTCCCGCCGCGGACGACCACCAGGTCCACCACGTCCCCCACCCGGGTCATTCCCATCACGCGGGAAAACTCGCCCTTGGCCGTCACCGGGCGCCCCGCCACCGATCGGACCAGGTCCCCCCTGCGCAGCCCCGCGGCGTCGGCCGGGCTGCCCGCCACGACCTGGGTGACCAGCACGCCGGGTTCCGCCGGGATCCCCAGCACCCGCGCCAGTTCGGGCGTCACGTCCTGGGTGGACACGCCCAGCCATCCCCGGACGATCGCGCCCTTGGCCAGGACCTCCTCCACGAAGCGCTTCGCCGTGTTCACCGGCACCGCGAACCCGATGCCCTGGGCCCCGCGGCGCGTGGACCGCGCGATCGCGACGACCTGCCCCGTCACGTCGAAGATGGGCCCGCCCGAGTTCCCCGGGTTGATCGACGCGTCGGTC
Source organism: uncultured Myxococcales bacterium (assembly GCA_903847405.1). Taxonomy (GTDB): domain Bacteria; phylum Myxococcota_A; class UBA9042; order DTJE01; family DTJE01; genus CAIZWN01. The sequence continues at coordinate 5,441 of CAINDP010000094.1, forward strand.
TGGATGAAGTCGTCGTAAGGCCCGTTGCCGATCTGGCGGTCCTTCGCCGACACGATGCCCACCGTCACCGAGTGCTGCAGGCCGAAGGGATTGCCGATGACGATCAGCCACTGCCCGACCCGCAGCGCGTCGGAGTCGCCCAGGGTGACCGTCGGCAGGGGCCGGTCCGTCGTGACCTTGATCAGTCCCAGGTCGTACCGATCGTCGCTGCCGACCACCGCGGCGTTGAACGTGGACCCGTCGGCCAGCCGCACGCGGATCGCGTCGGCGCCGTCGACCACGTGCCGGTTCGTCAGGATGTAGCCCTCGGGACTGATGATCGCTCCCGATCCCAGGACGTTGCGGACGCCTGCCGGGGGGGCGGCCGGCCCGTCACCCTCGGGATCCGCTTCCGGGTCGGCCCGCGGCGTCCGGACGGGAAGCTCGGTGTACAGGTTGACGACGGCAGGCTTCAGTTCGTCGGCCAGGGGCGCGAAGCCCGATTCGGTGGTGACACGCCCGCCGACGGTGTGGCGCCCGGGCAGGCCCTGGATCCACGGCCGGTACGGACCGCGATCGACGCGGGCCACGCGGGCGTCCTTGCGGCACGCCGGCGCCAGCAGCAGCGACGCGACGAGCCCCAGGCAGGCCAGGCGATGCATCGGGCGACCTCCGTGTCCGCCCGATCATGCCACATCCCTCATGCCGGCCGTGCGCGGACTAGGCCTTCGGGGCCTCCTCGAACAGCACCGAACTCAGGTAGCGCTCGCCCGAGTCGGGCAGTACGACCACGATCAGCTTCCCGGCGTTGGCCGGATCCCGGGCCTGCCGCGCCGCGACGGCCAGCGCCGCGCCGCCCGAGATCCCGGTCGTGATGCCCTCTTCCAGGTGCAGGCGCCGCGCGTACTCGATGGCCTCGTCGTTGGACACCGTTTCGATCTGGTCCACCAGGTCCAGGTCCAGCACGTCGGGCTTGAACCCGGCGCCGATGCCCTGGATCTTGTGGGGACCGGGCTGCACCGGCTGGCCCGCCCGGATCTGCGTCAGGACCGGCGAGTGGATCGGCTCGACCGCCACGCTCTGGATGGCCTTCCCCTGCGCCAGCTTGATGTAGCGGCTGACGCCGGTGATCGTGCCGCCCGTGCCCACGCCGGCCACCAGGATGTCGATCCGGCCGTCCGTGTCGGCCCAGATCTCGGGCCCGGTGGTCCGGAAATGGATGTCGGGGTTCGCCGGGTTCTTGAACTGCTGGGGCATGAAGTACCGCGCCGGGTCCGACGCGACGATCTCCTCGGCCTTCGCGATGGCGCCCTTCATGCCCTTCGCGCCCTCGGTCAGGACCAGCGTGGCCCCGAACGCCGCCAGCATCTTGCGCCGCTCCAACGACATCGTTTCCGGCATCGTCAGGGTCAGCGGGTAGCCGCGCGACGCAGCCACGTAGGCCAGGGCGATCCCCGTATTGCCGCTGGTCGGCTCCACGATGGTCACGTCCCGGGAGCCGGGCGTCAGGATCCCGCGCCGTTCCGCGTCCCAGATCATCGCGGCGCCGATGCGGCACTTGACCGAGGACGCGGGGTTGCGCCCCTCGATCTTGGCCACGACCGTCCCGGGGAACCCCTGGGTGATGCGGTTGATCCGCACCAGGGGCGTATGGCCGATGCTCAGGCTGTTGTCGTCAAAAATCTGCGCCATGTCCGATCCTCCAAATCAGGTGCGACACCCGGGCTTCCACCGCCCGATTCGGATGATGCCCATCCCGATTGAGTTTGTCAATCGACTTGCTCAAGTATTGCGTCAAAATGGGGACAAAATGGGGACAGACACCATTTTCGGCCCCGGATTCGCGTGGCGAAAAGCGGGAGGCGGGCTACCGCGCCGAGCGGGCCAGCCCGTCGTCCAGGGCGCCGAGGATGTCGTCGATGTGCTCGATGCCGATCGACAGGCGGATGAGGTCGGGCGTCAGTCCGCCGGACCGCTGCTGTTCCTCGCTCAGTTGGCTGTGGCTGGTGCTGGCGGGATGCAGGATCAGGCTCTTGGCGTCGCCCACGTTGGCAAGGTGCGAAAACAGCTTGATGCCGTCGATCAGCTTGACGGCGCCCGCATAGCCGCTGGTCGCGCCGAACACCACCATGCCGCCGAACCCGTTCTTCAGGTACTTCTGCGCGGTCGCGTACGTGGGATCGTCCTCCAGTCCGGGGTACCGCACCCAGGCGACGCGGGGGTCCTTCTTCAGCCACCGGGCGACCGCCAGCCCGTTGGCCGAGTGGCGCTCCATGCGCAGCGGCAGGGTTTCCAGCCCCTGCAGGAAGATCCACGAGTTGTCGGGACTGATGCAGGCGCCCAGGTTCCGCAGCGGCACCGTCCGCACCCGCAACGCATACGCGATGGGCGCCAGCGGCGCGGGCAGGTCGTGGGCCCAGCGCAGGCCATGGTAGTTCGGGTCCGGCAGGTTCATCAGGGGGTTGCCCGAGGCCTTCCAGTCGAACCGCCCCGA
>CAINDP010000095.1 GCA_903847405.1 uncultured Myxococcales bacterium
GCCATCGCCAGCCTCATGACGACCTCCTGGCTCCACGCCAGAAAGGTACGTCCCCCCCTAACTTCCTGCCCTCGTTCAGATACTTTTCCTTCGTGAGGCAACGATGCCCCTTCGGATACATCTAGCGTGAGGCAACGCGGGATGTTGCCCCTTCCATGCCCCCCTGCGATACTCGGGACGATCGCCCCCACGAAGGAGCCCGGAATGAAGATCGACGTGTTCGTGGCCCGCAAGAACCGTCTGGCCATCCTCATCGGGTGGGTCCTGGGTGCCGGCGTCCTGGCCGCGTGCAATACCGGCGGGACCCTGCCGTGGGGCAGCGCCTGCGACGACGGTCTGGTCTGCACCACCGACACCTGGCTGGCCAGCGGCGTCTGCAGCAGCGTGGTCGACCCGGGCTTCTGTCTGATCGGGAAACAGTGCTGGTCGGACGGCGCCGGCAACCCCGCCAACACCTGCGAGATCTGTGCGCCGGGGACCGACGCCGCGCTCTGGTCTCCGGCAGCCGCGGGCACGACGTGCGACGACCAGACCGCGATGACGAAGGACGACGTGTGCGACGGCCATGGGGTCTGCGCGGGAACCGGGGTCCAGTGCGTCCAGGCATCGGACTGCCAGGACGTCCCGTCCTGCGGCGACGCGGCCTGCACCAACAACACCTGCAGGATCGTGCTGAAGTCGGGCTTCTGCCGGATCGACGGGACGTGCGTCGCGTCGGGCACGAAGAAGACGGGCGCCCCGTGCCTGCTGTGCGACCCCGGAAAGGCGACCGACGTGTGGGCCTCGGCGGCCGAGGGTACGGCCTGCGACGACGGGTACGTGAACACGGTGGACGACCAGTGTTTTGCCGGCGGCGCCTGCTCGGGCACGACGGCTGCGTGCCAGGACGACGAAGCCTGCGACGACGGCAAGGATTGCACGGCCGACACGTGCGACCGGGCGACCTACACGTGCGGTCACGAACTGGTTGCGGGCCACTGCCTGATCGCCGGAACGTGCGCGTTGGACGGGGCCCTTCAGGGCGCCACCGGCAACGCCTCCTGCCATCGATGCGTGGCCGCCACGCCCGACGCGTGGAAGGACCTGGTGGGTGGCGAGGCGTGTGACGACGGGGACGCGGCAACGGTCTTCGACGTCTGCGGCGCGGGTGGCGTATGCGCGGGCACGACGGCCGGGTGCCGGACCGACGGCGCCTGCGGCGACGGGCTGGATTGCACGACGGACCACTGCAACCTGACGACGTACGAATGCGAGCACGCGGTGGTGGCGGGCGCCTGCCGGATCGACGGCGCCTGCGTGGTGGACGGGGCCCTCGAGGCCTCCACCGGCAACGCCTCGTGCCGCACGTGCGTGGCCGCGACATCCGGCGCCTGGACGGTCCTGGTGGGCGGCGAGGCCTGCGACGACGGGAACGCGGCGACGGTCTCGGACGCCTGCCATGAAGGGGGTGCCTGCGCGGGCCAGGTGGCCGGATGCCTGGACAATTCCGCCTGCGACGACGGCAAGTCCTGCACGACGGACACCTGCAACCTGGCGATCTACACCTGCCAGAACGTGTTGATGGACGGTGCCTGCTGGATCGACGGGGCGTGCCATCTGGCGGGCGAAACGCCGGCGAACAACACCTGCGAGGCGTGCAACCCGGTGGTCAACCCGATGCAGTGGACCCTCCTCGTCGAGCCCCGGGCGTGCGGGATCGCCGGCATCTGCTCGGGGGGCGCCTGCTACGACCCGTGGCCTCCGACCCAGCCGTGGCACCTGGGCAAGACGTGCGAACTGCCGACCTGCGACGCGGCCATGATCCTGCCCTTCACCCACTCCGGGAACTGGGTCGTCACGACGCACACCACGGCGACCGACTGCAACGAACTGGTCCAGACGGCCGACCCCCGCTTCCTGGTGGGCAACGTCCACGTGGGCAACCCGCATCCCCTGAACTTCGTGGGCGGATGCGACTACCAGCCGGGCGGGACCACGGTGCAGATCGGGACGTTCGTCAGCAACGTCGAGGTGACCTGCGAGGTCGCGTCCCGTCCGATGGGCACCACCAGCGTCGAAACCAGCGTGGTGACGTTCCAGGCCGGAGGCACGGCCGGCGGCACGGTGACGGTGGACCTGTACGACATTCCTGAAATCGCGGAACAGCCCGGAAACCACTGCGTGATTTCGATGAACGTCGGGATGCAGCGGGTCGCGGACTGCACCGGGGCCGGAGACTGCAACGACGGCCTGGCCTGCACCACCGATACCTGCGACGTTCCGACCGGAATCTGCGTTCACGCGCTGGCGGCGGACACGTGCCTGATCGGCGGCGCCTGTGTGGCCGGCGGAGCCTACAGGGGCGCGACCGGCGACGACACGTGCTACATCTGCAAGGGCGCCGTGCCCAGCCAGTACGGGTGGATCCAGATCGGCAGCGGCGAGCCGTGCAACGACGGTTCGGCCACGACCGTGAACGACCGGTGCCTGCTGGGAGGACACTGCGTCGGGACGCCGCTGTAACTCAACCCACTTCCGGCCGGCCCTCCCGACGAATGCGGTTCGACGGCGGTGACGTTCCCCCGGGGGTGGGCGCGGCGCCCTGCGGCCCTCCCATCTCGGGCATCGGGCGATACTGCGGGCAGGACTCGCCAATCAGGATGGTCATGGCCTGCTCCAGCGCGTCGATGGTCTGGAAGCCCACCAGCCGGGCCACCTCCCGGTCGGACGGATCCACGAACGCGAACACGGGGATGCCGCGGACGCCATAGCGGCGGGCCAGGGCCTGGCCGGCCTCGGTGCTGACGTCCACCGGTTCGATGCGGACGTTCCGGGCCTGGCACTCGTTCCGCAGGGTCATCACCACGGGCATCATCTGCAGGCAGATCGGGCAGGTGGGGGAGTAGAACTCCAGCATGCGGGCCCGGGGCGCCGCCGCGACATCGCCGCACGTGGCGCCGGTGCCCCCGGTCGCCTCGCCGCAGGTTTCACCCGGGGCGGTGCCGAAGGGGGAGGGCAGCGTCGGGTTCTGGGGGACGGCCTCGGCCTGGTCCACGGGGCGTTCCGGCGCGCGGGCCAGCAGCAGGTCGGGGACCACCAGGCGATCCGTGACCAGCAGCAGGCCGACGGCCACCAGCAGGGTGCCCGTGACCTTTTCGAAGATCGGCAGGAAACGGCGGACCTTCCGGAGGGCCGCCAGCGCCGGACCGGCGACGGTGGCCACGACGATCAGGGGCAGCGCGAAGCCCAGGCCGTAGGCCGAAAGGTAGGCGACACCGACGAACGGGTCCGTGGACTGCAGCGAGGTATACGTCAGGACGGCGCCCAGGACCGACCCGATGCAGGGCGTCCAGGCGAAGGCGAACAGCAGGCCCAGCAGGAACGAGTTCGCCAGGTGGAACCGCGTCTTCAGGCGCGCCAGGCCGCCCGTGCCGACGCCCGTCGGGAACGGCAGCCGCAGCCAGCCGACGAACTGCAGGCCCAGCAGCAGGATCACCACGCCACCCAGTTGCTGGAACAGCAGCCGGTTCCGGACCAGGGCCCGGCCGACCACGGTGGCGGTCAGGCCCATCAAGGCGAAGACCAGCGTGAACCCCAGGGCAAAGAAGATCGTCGCGGTCAGCGTGCGGAAGCGGCCCCCCGGCGCGTCGGGCCCGGCCTCGCCCGCCAGGATTCCCAGGTAGACCGGCACCAGCGGCAGCACGCAGGGCGACGCGAAGGTCAGGAGGCCCGCCGCGAACACGCCCAGGAACGAGATTTCCATGTCCTATCCCCGCCGGGTCGCCCCCTCGGGGGGTGCGATTCCAGTTTCAAGCCCGTGAGACGATGGGATTCCGGGGCCCGCCGGTCAAGGACGACCGACAAATCGCTGGAACGGATGAGTCCGCCGCCCTGCCCGTGCTACCCTTCGCGGTCGAGGAGGACCCCGTGGGCGCCCGTTCGGACAATCCCGTCGTCGATGTCTTCGGCCCTGGCGGCCTGATCGCGCGCCACCTTCCCGAATGGGAGCATCGCCCCGAGCAGGAGCGGATGTGCGCCGCCGTGGCGCGCGCCATCGCCCAGATGGACGTGTGCCTGGTGGAGGCGGGGACCGGCGTCGGCAAGACCCTGGCCTACCTGGCGCCCGCGATCCTGTCCGGCCGCAAGGTCGTCGTGGCGACGGGCACCAAGGCCCTGATGGAGCAGGTCCGCGGCAAGGAGGTCCCGTTCCTGGCGGAGGCCCTGGGGATCCCCTTCACGACCGCGGTCCTGAAGGGCCGTTCGAACTACCTGTGCCGGTCCCGCCTGGAAGCCCTGTGGTCGTCGCCGGGCCTGTTCGACGCGGCGTCGGATCGCCGCGGGGTGGCGCGCCTGCGCAAGTGGGCGCAGACCACGGTGGAAGGCGACTTCGCCGAACTGGACGACCTGGCCGAGGGGCACCCCCTGACCCGGCGCCTGGGCTGCCACGCGGACGGATGCACGGGCCGGCAGTGCCCGCACTACACCACCTGCTTCCTGTACCTGGCGCGGGCCCGGGCCCAGCAGGTGGACGTGGTCCTGACCAACCACCACCTGTTCTTCGCGGACCTGGTCCTGGGGGACGCCGAGGGGGGGGCCTTCCTGCCGCCCGAGGCGACCGTGATCCTGGACGAGGCCCACGGCCTGGAGGACGTGGCGACCGAGTACTTCGGGATGTCGCTGAGCGCGGGTGAGCTGGCCGAACTGGCCCGGGACACCCAGGCCCTGGCCGCAGCGGCGGACCCCACGACGGGGCGCGTCCTGGCCGGTGCCGCGGCGCGGTTGGGGGAGGGCTTCGGGACGATCCTGCGGCACATCCTGCCGCGGGAAGGACGGGGGCGCGTGGATCCGGAGGTGGTTTCGCCCGAGGCCCTGAAGGCGTGGCACCTGCTGGACATGGACCTGGAAGGCGTGGCCCTGCAGGCTCACGAAATCGCCCACGGCCTGGAGCGGGACTCGGACGTCGCCAGCCGCGCCACGCAGGCCCGGGCGGTCCTGGCCGAGGTCATGGCCGGCGCCGACACCGCCGTGGTGCGCCTGGCCGATCGCAAGGGCCTGTCGTCGGGTTCGCTGTCGGCCCTGCCGATCGACGTGTCGGGCGCACTGCGGGAACGGGTGTTCCTGACCGGGCGCCCGATCGTGCTGACGTCGGCCACCCTGACCGTGGACGGGTCCACCGCCTTCATGAAGGGGCGCCTGGGGGTGCCCGACGAGTCCGCCGAGGTCATCCTGGCGTCGCCCTTCGACTATGCGAAGCAGGCGATCCTGTACGTCCCCGCCTCGATGCCCGAGCCGGGGGCCGAGGGGCACCCGGAGGCCTTCGACAACGAGGTCGAGCGCCTGCTGAACGCCACGAAGGGACGGGCGTTCATCCTGTTCACCAGCCACGCGGCGCTGCAGCGGTCCGCCCAGGCCCTGCGCGGGCGGCTCGCCTGGCCGATCCTGGTCCAGGGCGAAATGCCGCGCGATGCCCTGGTCAAGAAGTTCCGGTCCACGCCCCACGCCTGCCTGTTCGGGACCGCGACCTTCTGGGAGGGCGTGGACGTGGCGGGCGAGGCCCTGTCGTGCGTGATCGTCGATCGCCTGCCCTTCGATCCCCCGGACGACCCCCTGGTCCAGGCCCGGGCGGCTGCAGTCACGGCGTCGGGGGAGAATGCGTTCCGGACATACCAGGTACCCCTGGCGGTCATCCGGCTGCGGCAGGGGTTCGGACGGCTGATTCGCCGGCGTTCGGACAAGGGCGTCATCGCGGTGCTGGACGTGCGCCTGCGCAAGCGTCCCTACGGCAAGACCTTCCTGCGCAGCCTGCCTCCCGCCCCCATGGTGGACGACATCGCGGACGTCGAGGCGTGGTGCAAGAAGAACCTCAGGAAGACCCGGGGGTAGGCCGGAAAATGGGGACAGACACCATTTCTGGCCCCTACGGTCCTCACGGCATCCGGTAGGCGACACCCACCATCGCGTTCAGGTAGGCCCCGATGCGGTCGCCGCCCGTGGTGTTCCGGGTGTCGCAGCTCTGCAGCCCGGTCACCGGGTCCGTCGCGCCGCACTTCGGCCGCGCCTGGGAGAACTGGAAGTTCGGGCCGATGTCCACCGTCCCGAACAGGTTCAGGTTCTTCGTCAGGCTCATCTCGAACCCCAGGCTGGCCAGCAGGGGCAGGCGCACTTCCACCTGGTAGTCCCGGTCGAAGACCAGCGCCAGGGGCGCCTTGAACCCGAAGTCCAGATCCAGCCCGGGGGTCAGCGTGTAGGACATCAGCACCTCGGGGAACCCGATCTGCCAGCCGACCTTGACGCCGTCCGGCCAGTACTCGAACCGGAAGGAGGGGTCGCCCTGGACGGCCAACTGGAAGGCCCCCCGGTCCACCAGGTTCACCTTCACCAGGCAGCCCAGGGCATTGCCCAGCGTGGCCTTCTTGTCCAGGAGGTCGTTCCAGAAATTGAAGACGCCGTAGGGGGCGACCTCGAATCCCATCTTCAGGGGAATCCGGCCGCCCAGGCGCAGGCCCGGCCAGCCGATGGCGGCCTCGACGGCGTCATGGCCGGGCTTCAGGGTGGCGCCGCCCTGGATCGACCAGGCGGTCGATGTCGGCACGACGGCAGCGGCTGCGGGCGGCACCGTGGCGGCATGCGGCACGACGGCGGCTGCAGGCGGTGCGGCCGGCGCCTCGTGGCCGGGTTCCGGGGTTGGGCCGCCCGGGGGAGTCTGGGCGCCGGCGGACGACGAACCGACCAGGGCCATCACGGCGATGCCGGCAGCCAACAGCACTTCACGAACACGCATGGATGCCTCCGGGTGCAAACGCATGCAGAGTGTGGACCGGGGGGGGAGGCAGGGCCAAGCGGACGACGGCGGAAATCAGGGAGAAATGGTGTCTGTCCCCATTATTCCTGCTTCTCGTCGGCTTCCTGGGCGGGGGCGGCCTCGTCGATGCCGCGGACGGCCTCGGGCAGCAGGAACTCGCGCATCAGGACCGTGGCGTAGCATCCCTTGGGCAGGCTGAAGGACAGCCGGATGCCGTCGTGCTGCGGTTCCACGCGCAGGTCGTCCGGGCGGATGAACAGGGGCCGACGGGTCCCCTCGGCCAGTTTCGCGAAGACCTTGAACGACGCGGGCGTCAGTCCGGCCTCGTCCAGCACGGCGCGTTCCAGGGCGTCGGCCTCGTCGTGCGCCCCCTTCATCTTGTGGCCCCAGACCGGCCCGGTCAGGCGGACCTCGCCCGCGTCCAGCCGCGCCTGGTCCACCGCCGTTTCGGACGACGTGAACAGGCCGCCCGTTTCGGTCTTCTGCAGCACGTCGCCCGGCAGCACGGTCGTGGCCAGGCCCCGCTCCATCCGCATCGTCAGGCAACGGTTGAACAGCGCAGACTGGACGGCCGACACGGTCATGCGCTTCTCGAAGTGGCTCAGGCGGCGCTCGTACCCGGCCGGTCCGCCCGCCGCCGTGGACGGGTCCAGGCGGGCCAGCCCGATCCGCAGGGTGTCCTTGGACCACCCGAACCGCTGGTGCCGAAGAAGTTCGGAAAGCCCCGCTCGCCGGCCAGGCGCGCCGTTTCGACCAGGTCGGCCAGGCACGACGGGTCCGCGTCCCGCAGCAGGATGCTGAAGCGGTTCCCCCAGAGGTGCCCGGTCCGCAGTTTGTTGCCGTGGCGCACGACGTTCAGGATGCGGATGTCGGTCAGTTGCCGCACCCAGGGCAGCCGATCCTCGCATTCCTGCGGTACCGACAGCCACTGGCGCGTCACCGCCCGCCGATCCTTCGTCCCGGCGGCGCCGATGTCCTGGGGGGCGATGGCCAGTTCCGCGGCCAGGCGGTTCAGCAGGTCGTTGCCGGCGACATCGCGCTTTTCGATCCACAGGTACAGGTGACTGCCCTCTCCCACGGGGGTGTAGGCCGGGATCTCGTCGACCTCGAAGTCCTCCGGGACCGCCTTCAGGCGCGCCGCCACCCGGGGCCGGTCCGGATATGCGCGGGGCAGCAGGTCCAGGTCCGTCGCCGCGTACATCGGTTCGACGTTGATCACGCACCACCTCCACGGGCCGCGGCGATCGCCGCCCGGATCGCGGACTCGGGCACTGCGCCCGGCCGCAGGATCTTCAGGGTCGTACCGTCCACGAGGACGAGGGTCGACGGGGCGCCGGACAGGGGCTCCGGGTCCGCAACGAACAGGTCCGACGCTCCGACGACGTACGGATCCAGCGCCTCGGCCCGGGCCGGAGCGGCTTCGCCCGAGCGGTTGGCGCTGGTGGACAGGATGGGCCCGCCGACGGCCGCGCACAGGGCGCGACAGAAGGGATGGGGATCCACGCGGACCGCCACGGTGCCCCCGGGGCCGATGACCTGGGGCGGAAGGCCGGGCGCGGCGGGCAGCGCCATCGTCAGGGGACCCGGCCAGAAGGCGTCGGCCAGCACCCGCGCCTCCCAGGGCACGTGGCCCGCCAGCGCGAAGGCCGCATCGGCGTCGGCAGCCAGCAGCAGGAAGGGGGCCTCGCGCGTCCCCTTGATCGAACGGATCCGATCGGCCGGCGCCGGATCCAGGCCGTTTCCCCCCAGACCGTAGAGGGTCGACGTCGGGTAGACGAGGATCCCGCCCTCCAGGACCACCCGGGCGGCCCGCGCCACGTCGTCCACGTCCGTGCGCAGGTCGTCCCCCAGGCCCAGCAGCCGCGCCAGGGCGCACGGCCAGTCGTCGAGGGATTCGAACAGGAGGTCCGGTCCCAGCGCGCCCAGCACGTCCAGATCCGTTCCCCCGGTGGCGACCAGGGCGACCGGCAGCCCGTTGGCCGTCGCCGCCGCATGGTCGCGCACGCTGTCGCCGATGACGATCGCCTGGACGGGCCCGCCCGCAAGCGCCTCGGCCCTGCGCCAGGCCGCGCCCGTCAACGCGCCCCGATCCCGCGAGTCCGAACCGTAGCCGCCGAACGCGAAGAAGCGGTTCAGGCCGCCCCGTTCCAGCTTGATCCGCGCACCCGCCTCCAGGTTCCCGGTGCACAGGCCCAGCAGGCAGTCGGGACGGGCGGCCAGGCCCTCCAGCACGCGCTGGATTCCCGGCAGGACGTGGTAGCGCTGGGCGTTGTCGATGATGCCCGGCAGCAGGCGCAGGTAGGCCGCGAAGAACGCGTCCGTTTCGGCCGGCGTCGCGTCCCGACCCAGGGCGACCCGTGCCCCGTCGGCGAAGATCGCCGGGTCGGTGCACCCGGCAAACGAGAACGTATCGAACCCGTGGGGCACGGCGAACACGGCATCCCACGCACGAACGAAGGCATCCTTGCCCGCGCCGCCCGCGCGGATCAGCGTTCCGTCGATGTCGAAGAGGAAGGCCCGCTTGGGCCGGTGGACGGGACTCACGACGATGCCTCCGGGACGGGCGTCGGGAAGGTGCGGCGCCGGCGGGACGATTCTACTTCCTGGCCTTGGCCTTTGCCTTGGCCGGACCCGCGGGGGCCGCCTTGGAGGCCTTCTTCGGGTACGAAAGCATGGACGTGGCAGCGGCCACCCGAACGGTTTCCTCTGGGTCCAGCAGGGCGGACCGCACCTGGGCCAGGCTGTCGTCCGCGCCGCAGGTCGCCAGGGTCTGGATCGCCGCGATCCGCACTTCGGGAACGGTGTCCATCAGGCGGGCGCCGGCCGCCGCCAGGGCCTCGGGGCAGGACCGGACGACCAGGCGGGCCAGCGCCGCCTGCCGCGCGTCGCCAAACGGCGAGTTGGCCGCCACGTCCTTCAGGAAGGCGACCTCCTGGTCGGGCAGCAGCATCGCGGTCTTCAAGGCCGCCATCCGCGCCCAGGCCCGATCCGAATCCGCGGCCTTGCGCAGGAAGGGGACCGCCTCGGCCTTGAACGTTTCCGCCAGGGCGGTCAGCGTTTCCGGGGACAGGCCGGGCAGGGCGGCCGCGAACGAATCCAGGGCCTGCTTCATGTCCAGGCGGGCGATGGCCATCAGCACCGGGCCGCGCACCGTCGGGTCCCGATCCTCCAGGCTGATGCGCAGGACCGGCATGGCGCTGTCGTGGTTCGCGTTGCAGACGGCCAGGATGGCCAGTTTCCGGATGTCGGCGTCCCGGTCGTAGACCAGGTAGGACGCCACCGGCACCACCGACTTGTCGCGGATCTTCGACAGCGCCGCGACCACGGCGAACCGCGCGTCGCGATTCGAGTCGCGGACGGCCCGCTCCAGGTGCTCGACCGACTCGACCTGGGCCAGTTCCCCCAGGGCCTCGGCCGCCAGTTTCCGGACCGTCGGGTTGCCGTCGCCCAGCAGGACGTGCAGCTTCGGCAGGGCGCGGTTGCCCAGCAGGCGCCCGTAGGCACGCGTCGCGGCGGCGCGGCGCGGGGCCAGGGTCGAGGCCAGATCGTCCTCGATCCGCTTGCGCAGGTCGGTATCCGTGGAACCCGCGAACGCCAGGTACACCCACGACAGAAGGTCCTCGGGGGTTTCCGGGGCCAGGTACTTCTTCAGCCGGGGCAGGACGTCCGCCGACGGGGCGGCCGCCGCGGCCTTCAGGAAGCGCAGTTGGGACGCGGCATCACGATCCGCCAGGGGCAGCAGTACCGGCACCGCCGTCGCGTCGCCCTGCCGCGCCAGCAGTTCCGCCGCCGCGTACCGCTGCGCATCGTCCTTCGCCTTCAGCAGGGGCTTCAGCGTCGCAGCCGGCACCGGGATGGCGGCCTCGATCGCCCAGGCCAGCGCCGCCGTCACCACGGCGCCGTTCTTGTCCTTCGCCAGCAGGGCCGCCAGGGCCGCCCGATCGGGCACCCGGACGTCCGCCAGGTGCTGCGCGAACAGCGGATCGCCCTTCGCGAGGCCCGCCGACAGCACCGGCGCCGCCACCTCGGGTCCCTTGGCGATGACCGCCTTGATCAACTTGTCGCGATTCGGATTGTCGGCCTTCGTGACCGCGTCGATCAGCAGCGACAGGCCCTCGGCCGGCGCCAGCACCGACAGCAGGTCCAGCACGTCGTCCTCGATCGGGACTCCCGGATCCTTCAGGGCTTCGATGATCCGGGCCTTCCCCTGGGGGTCGCCCTTCATCACGAGGGCCTTGATGGCGCCCCGGCGGACCGGCCACTGGGGATCCAGCAGGGCTTCCTTCAGGTACGGCGCCACGTCCTTGCCCGGGATCTTCCCGAGGGTCTCGGCGGCACGGGCGCGGGCAGTCATGTCGCCGCTGCGCGTCCCCTTTTCGACGACGACCCACGCCTCCTCGGCGATGTCTTCCCGCGGGCCGGCCGATGCCGCCGTCGCCACCAGGAGCGTTCCCAGGAACAGGATCACACAGCGCTTCATGACTTCCTCCCAAGTGCCCGAACGAACGTCGCTACTCTAGGCGTGGGTGCGCGGGGGTGTCAACCCGCCGCGAGGTGGGTCTGTCACCCGCCACGATCGTGGGAAAAAGGGGACAGACACCGGTTTTCACAAGTCCCCGTTCCCACAGTGAACCGCCAAGGCCCGGGAAATCGTCGAGTGTTCCTGCTTCCGATGAGACTTGCGCAAGTCCCCGTCCTGACAGTTCACGGGTGGTGGGCGGGAAATCGGAGGCTGTCCCCATTTTCGGGGCGTCACCCGGGGAAGAACGCGTAGAACGCCACCGACAGCACGAACAGGACCCACATGCCGCCCTTCACTTCGCGCCTGCGGCCCGCCACCACCATGAATACCGGGTGCAGCACGAATCCCGCCGTCATCCCGACACCGATGTTGTAGGTGAACGACATCAGCACGATGACCGCGAACGCCGGGACCCATTCCTCCAGGCGATCGAAGGGCACCTCCAGGATCGCCGACGTCATCATCAATCCCACCAGGACCAGCGCCGGCCCGTACGCCGCCGGCGGGACCGACGTCAGGACGGGCGCGAAGAACAGCGCCAGCAGGAACATCAGCGCGCAGACCACGGCCACCAGCCCGGTGCGCCCGCCGGCCTCGACCCCCGCCGCGCTTTCGATGTAGGCCCCCGCGGTGGTGGTGCCCAGGACCGCGGCCAGCGTCGTCGTCACCGCGTCCACCAGCATCGGGCGCTCGATCTGCGGCAGGTTGCCGTCCTTGTCCAGGAACCCCGCCCGCGCCGACACGCCCAGCAGCGTGCCCATCGTGTCCACGAAGTCCATCACGAAGACGACCAGCACCACGTTCAGGAAGCCCAGGGATGTCGCGGCGGCCAGGTCCATCTTGCCGAAGATGGGCTCGATCGACGGCGGAAGGGACACCACGGCCTCGGGCAGCGGCGCCACGCCCGTCGCGAAGGCCAGCAGGGTGCCGCCCGTGATGGCGATCAGGATCGCGCCAGGCACCCGCCGCAGGTGCAGCAGGGCCATGCCGATGAAGGTGGCGATGGCGATCAGCGTCGCCGGCGCCGTCACCGCGCCCAGCCGCACCGGCGCCCCGGGCACGCCCAGTGCCACCAGTCCCATGTCGTTCAGGCCGATGAAGGCCAGGAACAACCCGATGCCCACCGCGAAGGCGTTCTTCAACGACCGCGGGATCGAGTCGGCCAGGGCCTGCCGCAGGCCGGACAGCGTCAGCAGCACGAACAGGATGCCGCCCAGGAAGATCGCGCCCAGGGCGGTCTGCCACGAAAAGCCCAGGACCTTCACGACCGTGAAGGCCACGAACGCGTTTTCCCCCATGTACGGCGCGACGGCGAAGGGGCGGTTCGCATAGACGCCCATCAGGAGCGTCCCGATGAACGCCGTGAGGATCGTCGCCACCATCGACGGCCCCCGGGGAATGCCGGCCGCCTCCAGGATGGCCGGGTTCACCACGATGATGTAGGCGACGGTGACGAAGGTGGTCAGCCCCCCCAGCAGTTCCCGGCCGGGCGTGGTTCCGGCGCGGCGCAACCCGAACAGACGTTCCAGCATGGGTGGGCTCCGTGTCCGACGGGGGGGGATCCTAGCAGGAGCGGCGACGGGTCGGGAAGCGCCGGGATCCTCATATCCCGCCCGGGCTTGCCAGCACAGGATGCGGAAGTATAGAATAATTGCGGTTTCGCGGAATCCAAGGGAGTTATCGGTGGCGGGAATCCCGCAGCCGTGCCCCGGGGGGCGGGAGGACGTGATGAAGCGTGCATGCTGGACCGTTCTGGCTGCGGTGCTGGTGTCGTTCCTGTCGATCGGGGCGTTCGCCCAGGAGGCGCTGCATCCATCGAAGCTGGACCCCACCTGGAAGGGGTTGCCGTTCGGCGGAACCCGGGATCAGGTCCTCGAGGTCCTCAGCCGGCGCATCCAGGATCGGTACGGCGCGATGATCCGCGACACGCTGGACGTGCGGGACCGCGACCGGCTCAGCCGCGACATGCAGAAGGAAATCGGCGACGTCCAGTCGTCCCACATCGTGTTCGACGGCGCCCAGACCGGCTGGAACGTGTCGATCCTGCGGGACGAATTCGTCCCCGGCATGGGCATCGAAATGATCCTGGTCCGGGAGGGCAACGCCCGGTACTTCCTGTTCTTCAAGGGGGGCGTGTTCTTCAAACTGGTGACGACGCCCCAGGACCCCTCGCGGGACACCGCCATCACGTCCCTGTCCTTCACCTACGGGAAGCCCTCCAGGGTCGAATACAGCGACGCGAAGAAGATCCACGTCGGACTGGCGGAATGGGATCAGGCCGGGCCCCTGGTGCTGTCGATGAACGATTTCACGAAGTCGTTCCAGACCGTGATGATCCGATGGGCGTTGAAGACGCAGGACCAGGCGGTCCGGGCGGAACTGAAGAAGCGCGCGGCGGACGGCCCTGCCTTGAACCCGCTGATCAAGGAGGCCCAGGAGGCGCCCGAGGCCGAAGCCCGGGACCCGGCCGACGAGATGATCGGGAAGCCGGTGGACGCGGACAAGAAGCCGGCGGGGCGTGGCAAGACGAAGCGGAAGTGAGGCTCGGATGAAGGTGCACCGCGTTCCCCTGGGCCCCTACGAAACGAACGGCGTGATCCTCGAGGACGAACGGACCCGGGAAGCACTGGTGGTGGACGGGGGCGGGGACGCGGACTCGGCGTACCAGCGTATCCAGGCCCTGGGGGTCCGGCCGGTGCTGCACGTGCACACCCACGCCCACATGGACCATTGCCTGCAATCGGTGGCCCTGGCGGCGCGCCTGGGCGTGAAGAACGCGGTGCACGCGGACGATCTGCCCCTGTGGCGCAACCTGCCGCGGCAGGTGGAGGCGCTGATGGGGCCGGGCGCGGCGGCGGCCCTGGGCGTGACGTCGGGTGCGGACCCGGAACTCCTGCTGAAGGACGGCGACGTCCTGACGTTCGGGGACTCGAAGGTCGAGGTGATGCACCTGCCCGGGCACTCGCCGGGGGGAATCGGGCTGCTGTTCCGGGGGACGCCCTGCGTCGTCGTCAGCGGCGACACCCTCTTCCGGGACGGCGTCGGCCGGACGGATCTGTGGGGCGGCGACTGGAACGTCCTGCTGGTTTCCATCGGCCAGCGCCTGTTCACGCTGCCCGACGACACGGTCGTCTGGTCCGGCCATGGGGCCGAAACCACCATCGGTCGCGAGAAGGCCAACTTCCCGTACTAGCCCGTTCATCAACCCTTTTCACCGGTTGACTTCCGCTTTCCCCAGGCCTAGAATGCGCCACCCATTTCCGCGGATAGTGGATGGGAAAAGCCCGCAGGGGGTCGGTTGGGAGTTTGTAGTGGGGCGGGCGCCAAAGGGAGGTCTATGACGGATCAGGTGGTTCAGGACGGTTCTGGAACGCCGGTCGAAGTCGACGAAAACGACTTCGCGGCAATGGTGGCCCTTTACGATCATTCCGAAGTGCGTGACGGCGAAATCGTCGGCGGCACCGTCGTGAAGATCGAAAAGGACTGGGCGCTGATCGACATCGGGTACAAGAGCGAAGGCTATGTCCCGATCGACGAATTCCTGGACGTGGACGGTCAGTTGACCCTCAAGGTCGGCGACAAGGTCCAGGTCTACGTCGAGGCTCGCGAGAACAAAGAAGGTCTCGTGGAGTTGTCGCGCGAGAAGGCCGAAAAGCTGAAGATCTGGGACGAGATCAGTGCTGCCGCCGAACGCGATGGCGTGGTGGAAGGCATCGTTCTGTCCAGGGTCAAGGGCGGCCTCACCGTCGACATCGGCGTCAAGGCGTTCCTGCCCGGTTCGCAGATCGACCTGCGCCCGGTTCGGGGCCTGGATCGCTACATCGGCCAGAAGCTGCGCTTCAAGGTCATCAAGTTCAACCGTCGCCGCGGCAACATCGTGCTGTCGCGCCGCGCGCTGCTGGAAAAGGAGCGCGAGGAGATGAAGTCCAAGACGCTGGCGACCCTCGCGGTCGGCCAGGTCCTGGACGGAAACGTGATGAACATCACGGAGTACGGTTGCTTCGTCGACCTGGGCGGCATCGACGGCCTGCTGCATATCACGGACATGTCCTGGGGCCGCATCAACCACCCGTCCGAAATGGTCCAGGTGGGCGACAAGGTCAAGGTCAAGGTCCTCAAGTTCGACCCGACGACCGAGCGCGTGTCGCTGGGCATGAAGCAGATCAGCGAGGATCCGTGGATCCGCGCGGGCGATCGCTACAACGTCGACGATCGCGTGAAGGGCAAGGTCGTGTCGCTGGCCGACTACGGCGCCTTCATCGAACTGGAAGCGGGCATCGAGGGCCTGATCCACGTCAGCGAAATGTCGTGGACCAAGAAGGTCAAGCACCCGTCCAAGGTCCTCAACGTCGGCGACGACGTCGAGGCAGTCGTGCTGCAGGTGGACGCCCGCAACAAGCGGATCGCCCTGGGCCTGAAGCAGACCGAAATCAATCCCTGGAACCTGCTGCGCGAGAAGTATCCGGTCGGCGTGCACGTCACGGGCAAGGTCCGGTCGGTCACGTCCTTCGGGATCTTCGTGGGCGTGGAAGACGGCATCGACGGGCTGATCCACCTGCAGGACATTTCCTGGTCCCGCAAGATCAAGAACCCGGCCGACATGTTCAAGAAGGGTGACGAAGTCGAAGCCGTCGTCCTGCACATCGACCCGGACAAGGAGCGCTTCGCCCTGGGCATCAAGCAGCTGGGCATCGATCCCTGGGAGAAGGTCCACGACAAGTACCCGATCGGCAGCGTGGTCACCGGCGTCATCAGCAAGGTGCTGGACTTCGGCGCCATCGTCGAGCTGGAAGACGAGGTCGAGGGCCTGGTGCATGTCTCCGAGATCCGGACCGAAAAGGTGGACAACGTCGCCAAGGTGCTCAAGGCCGGCGACCCGATCACCGCGATGGTCATCAACCTGATCCCCGAGGAGCGCAAGCTGGGCCTGTCCATGCGGCGCTACAACGAGGCCCAGGAGAGCGGCGACTACCAGGAATACGTGCGGTCCCAGAAGGCCACGCCGACCACCATCGGCGACCTGATCCGCGAGAAGCTCGACGTTTCGGCCCTGCCGAAGAGCGCCGGCGCCGCCGCCAAGAAGGTGCGGGCCCCCGCTGCCGACGAGCCCATCGAGGACGAGGCGACCGAGGTCGAGACGACCGAGGCCGAGCCGACCGTCGAGGCCCCCGAGGCGACGCCCGAGCCCACGCCCGAGCCGACCCCGGAGGCCGTCGAGGCCGTCGAGGCGACCGAGGACAAGCCCGCCGAGTAGTGGTGATTGATCGACCGGCCGGGCGTCGCAGCCTGGCCGGTCGGTCGGTTCCTTCCTTCTTCGCACCTCTTCAAATTGACCGTTGAATCGATAGCGGGACGGATCCGTCCTGACGTACCCAGGCCCGCAGGGCCGGTACCCGTACCCGTGACCGATGGGGCGGGTGGGGCTGGGATGGGGACGGGTAGGGAGTCGGGGCACGGGTACGGGGACGGGGACGGGTACGTTAAGTTACTGCGCGACGTGCAACGGGATCTGGATGACCTGGGCGGCGCCGCTGAACGGCTCCACCTTGATCCCTGCGGTCGACTGTTTGGCGCAGGAGGCCAGTTCGGCGGAGGGCGCGGGGTTCGTGTCGACGCGGGATACCTGGGCGGCGCCGCGCGGCATCAGGTAGACGAAGACGGCGCCGCCCGTGAAGGCGGGATTGCGCTCGGCCTCGGTCCGGAAGCAGCGGATCAGGCGGGGCGCGATGATCTTCTGGATGCCGTCGATGTCGCCCTGGGTCAACTCGTGGCCGCCCGCAACCTCGTCACCCCCGAAGGACAGGTCCACCTGGGGCGCCATGTCCACGCTGCCGGGCGCCGTGGCGAGGGGGCCGGTGCTGCGGGCCTTCGTGCGGACGGCCTTCACGGGGTCCCGGGTCACCTTCGCGGGTTCGACGATCATGGCGCGCAACGGCACCATGCGCTCGAACTGCAGGTCCTTGTAGAAATTGGTGGGATAGCCGGCCAGGACCGGCGCGGGCGCGCGCAGCAGGAAGAACGCCGCCACCCCGACCCCGACGACCAATGCGCCGCCGGCCACGAGGGGGAGGTGCGTGGACCACCAGTTGCCGCGCACGACTGCGTTGTGGTCGGCGGAAATTTCCGCCTGGCGGGCGGCCTCGAAGGCGCGCCGGGACAGTTCCTCGATGAAGGGCTTCAGCTTCGGGACGTCCTGGACGCGGGCCCACTGCCGGGTCCGGCGGTTCAGGACCTCGGTTTCCTGGGAAATTTCCCGCTGTTCGATCATGTGCTCGATTTCGCGGGTCGTGAACGGGCCGTAGTCCATCCCGTCGCGCTTGTACATCCAGCGATCGAGTGCGTCGTCCTTGAGGATCGTCATGGGGCCGGGACTCCCGCGGGCACCGAGCCGGGATCATGGACGGGGTTCGCAGGGGACGTCAAGGGGAACTGGAGGAGGGCACGTTCACGTTGACGTCCACGTCTACGTCCACGTGGGGGCTCAACTGCCCGGGGAGTCACCCAGTCGCGCGGCGATGGCGTTCGCCAGGGCCAGGGCGGTCGCGTCGGGGTCCGGGCACGTGCCGGTCAGGCCTTCCACGCTGGCGATCGGCTGGTCCCGGACCTTGCAGGGATCGATGTAGTCGAAGCCGCGCAGGTCCCGGCCCAGGTTCACCGCGACCCCGTGGGTGGTCAGTTCCTTCGACAGGTGGTAGCCCACCGAGGCCACCTTGGCGCCGTCCACGTAGGCGCCCGGCCGTTCCGGATCCCACGTGGCTTCGACGCCGACGGACCGGAGGACTTCCAGGACCGCGTCCCCCGTGATAGCCAGCAGGCGCGGCACGGTCAGGCGCAGCCGTCGCAGGTCCAGGATCGGGTAGACCACGGCCTGCTCGGGATAATGGTAGGTCGCGCCGCCGCCCCGATCCACGGGGTACACGTCCACGCCCAGGCTCTGCAGGGCCACGGGGCCCATGTGCAGTTCCTCGGGGGCCGCCCGCCGCCCCAGCGTGATCACGGGTGGATGCCGCAGTGCCATCAGGATGCCCACGCGGGTCCCTTCGCGGACGCGCGCCGCCGCCTCGGCCTGGCCGACCAGGCCCGCGCGGAAGGACACCAGTCCCAGGGACATCACCTCGATGTCCGGGCCGGCCATGCACGCCTCGCCCGGTCCCGCCTGACAGTCCCCGGGCAGCACCTGTCCGGTCGGTTCGTACCGGCGTCGGCACGCGCTGGTCGCGGCCTGCGCCCTCCATGCTTCCGGATCCACCACGTGCGCCTCTCCTTCTTCAATCCGGGGCTGGATCTACCCGTCCTGCCCGCCCGGCGTCTTGCGGCCTTCCTTCACGTCGGACCGGCGGTGCTTGGACTCCAGGACCTTTTCCTTGGCCCGGCGGCTGCGCTTGCGCTTCTGGCGCCGGACCTTTTCGACCGCCTGCCGGTGGGCGCTGGCGATTCCCAGGCGCTCCTCCTCGATCCGCTCCACCAGGCGCTGCCGTGCCAGGAACCGGTTCAGCGCCTGGGAACGCGACTCGCCGCACTTGATGACCGTTCCCGTGGGAACGTGGGTCAACTGGACGCAGGACGACACCTTGTTGACGTTCTGGCCCCCGGGTCCCGAGGACCGGATGAACGTTTCCTCCAGGTCCTCCTCGCGGAGGGCCATGGCTTCCATCCGGGCCGCCAGGGCCTTCAGTTTGACGGGACCGACGGGAAAGTCCGCCACGGGCACTCCTTGCGACCGCGCCAGAATACGGAATCGAAGGGCGCATGCCAAGCGCGGGGGAAGGGGAAAGGGGGACAGTCTTGAGACTGTCCCCCTTTCCCCAGGCACTTTCCTGCGCATCTTGACCGACCGCCGCGTTCCGAATACCCTCGCCCGACAGCCCCACTGGCTGGCGAAACGACAACCCTGGAACGAGGTGCAAGATGAATCTTCGCAAGATCATGACGTGTGCAATGATCCTGGCCGGCGCCCTGGTCGTCGCCTGCGGCAGCGACGACGGCACCACCGGGACCGATACCATCGTCACGGACACGGTCGCGGGCGGCTTCGTTGGCCAGTTGATGGATTTCGCCTCCAAGACGGGCCGGAAGGGCGTGGACCTGGTGGTCCTGAACAACGACACCGGCGAGCCGCTGGACCTGGCGACGTACCCGTCCTTCAAGTCCGGCGACTCGGGCGTGTTCGAGCTGCCGCTGCCTCCCGGCACGAAGGTCGGCTTCGTGGCGTCGGGCAAGGAGGACACCACCGCCGGCATCCCGATGAAGTTCCAGACGACCTACATGTTCAACATCCCGTCGGACGCCCAGGGCAAGCGCATCTACGCGGTGAACACCCTGACGTACATGACGGCACCCTCCACGGCCGGCATCGTCGTGGACAAGACCATGGGCATCCTGGCCGGGACGATCTACTGGAACAACCCGGCCGGCACCGAGGACTTCGTGGGCTGCGCGCTGGTCAAGGCGATTCCGGTGGCCGGTGGGGACGCCGTCGGCGACGTCCGCTACTTCGACCCCAAGAACGACCTTCCCGGCGTCGAATCCAAGGCGCCCTTCACGACGACCGGCCTGATGGGTACCAGCCGCTACATCATCGGCAACCTGCCGGTCGGGAAGTACAAGATGATCGTGACGATCGACGGCGTCCAGGTGAACACCGGCGACGCGGAAGTCCAGTTGCACGCCTACGCCGACAGCATCGCGATCAGCAACATCTACGTGACCAGCCCGACGGACGCCACCGTGAACCCGACCCCGGCGCGCGCCGAATGCGTCGTCGACCACGTCGATCAGGGCTGATCGGTCGCGATGCCGGTTCCGGGCCCGCCTGACGTCTTCTCCCCAGCGGGAGGCTCCCCATGAAGCGAATGTTGTGGCCGATGGCATGCGCGGTGGCCCTCCTGGCGTCCGCCCCCCTCGGGGCCCGGGCCCAGGACGTCCCCGATCCGTTCCCGGAGGGATCCGACGTCGAGCCCGCGTGGCGCGTCGGGGCCTTCCTGCAGAACCAGACCGGCGTGTTCGTCGCCCACGACAAGGAGGCCTTCGGGGATCCCAAGAACCCCCGATCGCCCACGAACCACGGCGGGAACTTCGGCACGCTGTCGATGTGCCGCTTCACGTTCCAACTGGACGCGGACTGGCGGCCCACGAAGCGGATCTGGACCCACGTGACGCTGCGCCTGGCCCGGTCCCTGGCCGTCACGGCCGACGAGGGCACCCAGGTGCCCGTCGCGGGCTATGCCGGGGACGAAAACAAGTCGCGCCGCAAGGAATGGGTCCGGGACAAGTACTACACGGAAACGGACATCCGCGAGTTCTTCGTGAACTTCCGTGCGGCGTCCTGGCTGGACATCCGCCTGGGGCGCCAACTGGTGGCCTGGGGCGAGTCGGGCAACAGCCGTCTGCTGGACGTCGTGAACCCGGTCAATTCCACCTGGCACAGCGGCATCGTCGAGTCCTACGAAGACCAGCGGATGCCCCTGTGGATGGTCCGCATCATGGCCGACGTGCCGGCCCTGCGCGGCGCCCTGGACATCGTCTGGGTGCCGATGCTGTCCCTGATGGAGCGGCCCGAGGACACGGTCACCGTGCCGCTGACCTTCGCGAACGCCTGGGGCCTCCCGACGCCGCCCAAGCAGCGGGAC
>CAINDP010000096.1 GCA_903847405.1 uncultured Myxococcales bacterium
CGTCTGCGGCACCGACAGCGAGCGGGCCCGGGAACTGCTGACCGAGGTCTACGAAACGTTCGTGCGCACGGGCAACCCCATCCTGTTCATGGACGTCCGGTCGTCGGAAATGACGAAGTACGCCAGCAACGCGATGCTGGCTACCAGGATCAGTTTCATGAACGAAATCGCAGGGCTGTGTGATCGGATCGGCGCCGACGTGGACAAGGTGCGCGCCGGCATGGGCGCCGACCCGCGGATCGGGTCGCGGTTCCTGTTCGCGGGCGTGGGATACGGCGGGTCGTGCTTCCCCAAGGACGTCAAGGCGCTGGTCGCCACGGGTCGGGAAAACGGCCTGGCGATGCGCGTGCTGGATGCGGTGGAAGAGGTCAACGCCGACCAGAAGCGGCTGCTGGTGGACAAACTGGTGGCCCTGCTGGGCGAGGATCTGTCGGACGTGCGCTGCGCGGTGTGGGGATTGGCCTTCAAGCCCAACACGGACGACATGCGCGAGGCGCCCGCGACCGAGGTCATCCGGGGGCTCATCGCCCACGGGGCCACGGTGCGCGCCTACGATCCGATCGCGATGGACAATGCCCGGGCGATCCTGTCCCACCTGCCCCGCGTCGAGTTCGCCGCGGACGAGTACGAGGCGGTGGAAGGCGCCGACGTCCTGCTGCTGGTCACCGAGTGGGGCGAATTCCGCCAGCCGGATTTCGATCTCGTGAAGCAGCGGATGCGGGGCCGGTTGGTGCTGGACGGCCGGAACATCTGGACGCCGGCGCGCCTGCGCGAACTGGGGTTCACCTACCTGGGAGTGGGTCGGCCGTAGGCAACAGTTTCATCCCGCCCAGGACTCTGGACAGCATCCCGTCATACTTGTCCGCCAGGATCGCGTAGCAGTTGAACGCCAGCGTCCACCGGCGGTCCAGCACCAGCCACCGTCGGGTCACGTCGCCCTCCGAACCGCCCAGGAACGAACGCAGGCCGTTTTCGGCCATCATCGACGGATCCAGGATGACCCCGGGGACCACGTCGGCCGCGCGGCCCAGGACCAGGACCGAGCCGTAGGGGTCCACGGCGCACAGCGGGCCGTCGGCGGCCAGCGTCGCGAGGGGCGCGTCGGGCTCGACCGTGCATCGATGGTCCCGCAGGCGTCCGTAGGCCCAGCGGGACGGCAGGGGGAGGCTGAGGCCCGGCAGGGCGGTATCGCGCAGGGCGGGATCGGGGAGGTCGGCCAGAAGGGTGATTCCGCGGACCGACAGGGCGAACGAGGCGGTCAGGGCGAGGATGCAGGCCAGCGTGACGGCGAGGAGGGGCATCGGGGTCGGGCCGGGTTCGGGCTCGAAGAGCGGCAGGCGACGTCCCATCGCGAGGGTCAGGAACGCTCCCGCCAGGAACCCTCCCAGGTGGGCCGCGTTGTCCGTGGTGCGCGTCGTCAGGGCGAAGACGATCGACAGACCGACCCACAGGGCGCCGAAGCCGGCCAGCCAGGACCAGGGGGCCTTCGGCAGGCGGCGGCGGTTCACCAGGGCCGCGGTGATCAGGCCGCCCAGCAGGGCATACACGGACCCGGAGGCGCCGACCGAAGGGGCACCCGAGGCCAGCGCGCTGGCGCCGAACGACACAGCGCCTCCGGCGATGAAGAGGATGACCGTGCGGGCCCAGCCCAGGATGTTGTCGGCCATCTGGGACAGGAACCACGTGCCGACCGCGTTCACCAGGAAGTGGGCGGCGCCCGCGTGCAGCAGGATTGCGGCGAACAGGCGCCAGGGCTCCACGGCCAGCAGGGCGCCTTCCTTGGCGCCTCCCAGCAGCAGCGCGGCCGGGTGCAGGTCCCCCGACACCGAGTGGGGTCCCAGCAGTTCCAGGGTCAGCCAGGCGACCAGCATGACGCCCGTGAGGATCGCGGGAAGCACGGAACGCCGCATCAGGCGCGCCAGGAGGACCGCATCCCGCAACCGGTCGATCAGGGCGGGTCCGTCGAGGGGGTCGTCGGGCAGTCCCAGTTCCCGGTCGTCCAGTCTGCGCACGCGGTAGCGGTCGTCGTCGGCCATCGGAAGGGAGGTACACCAATTCCCGGAGGGCGGCAAGCGCGGCGCGGGAAGGGCCAGAAAATGGGGACAGGAAAATGGGGACAGGAAAATGGGGACAGACACCGATTTCCGAGGAAATCGGTGTCTGTCCCCATTTTC
>CAINDP010000097.1 GCA_903847405.1 uncultured Myxococcales bacterium
ATCGACCCCGCATTCATCGGACGCTTCCGCGAGTTCGTGCAGGCCGGCCGCTACGAGGTCCGGCAGAGGCAGGAGACCGGCAGGCGGGAGTTCTACCGGTTCGTGAAGCCCCAGGTACCAGGCTTCCCGTTCATGCTCGAACTGTTCTCTCGCGCTCCGGCGGGCCTGGAACTGGACCCGGGGCAAGAGGTCGCGCCGGTTGCCGTCGAGGAAGCGGTCGCCAGCCTGTCGGCGATCCTGATGGACGAAGGCTACTACGACCTGGTCCAGGCCACCCGGTACGACGCGAATGGAACCCCCATGGTCGGCGTGGCTGGTCTGATCCCGCTGAAGGCCAGAGCGTGGCTGGATCTGCAACAGCGCAAGACGGACGGCGACAGCGTGGATGAGGACGACATCCGGAAGCACCGCAACGACGTGTTCCGACTGGCGCTGACCCTGCCGGGATCGGGTGGCCCCGCGATCGCCGATGGGATTCGGGCGAGCCTTCGCGACTTCCTCGCCGAGTTCCCCGAGGACGCTCCGGAGTGGGACGCCATCGATCAGGCGCTCCGCGGGACCGTACGCAATCCGCCCTCGCGGGCCGAACTGCGCCTGGCCATCACGACCTTCTTCCGCCTCGGGTGACGCGACACCTCCCGAATGGATCTCGCGCTCGACTCGCGTGGTCTTCCTGCGGCGTCAGCGCCCGGTCCGACGGGCCGCTTTCCCCCCGGCCTTGGTAGGAACGTTGGCAGCCAGTTCATCACCCTTCAGCGGCGGAGCGTCGCACACCTTCGACAGCACCGCATCGAACTTCGCACGGCTGCCGCGAGCGGCACGAGTCTCCCGCTTGAAAGGGGCTCCCTCCACCGGGGTCACATCGGAGGGATGCAGCAACCCGCGGCGATTGATATCTCGAATCGCCGCGCGGATCGTTTCACCGGACACGTTGGATGCCACGCAGTCCGCCAGGGTACGCGCGACGTTCGTCACCGGAATCGGGCCGACCCAGGCCCGCGCCTGGGCAGGAACGTCCGCGAAGTACAGGATCACTCCCTCGGGCACCCGCAGGCGACGGCGCCTCCAGTCGGACGTATCCCGCACCCGGTTTCCTTGGACACGGAACTGGGGTAATTGCCCCAGAGGAGGACCAGGGAGATGGGAGCTGTGGAAAGGGACGAGCGAAGCGAGGACCGGAGTATTGGGCCGGGGGCCCCGGAAGGAGGGCGTAGCCCGACTGGAGGGGACCCCGGCGGCGCGGCCACCAGCGGTGTCACCGCGCTGGAACCGGGTCAGCGCTGGACGTTGGCTCGCAAGCGCGAGGTGGTCCTTCGGCTGCTGAGGGGCGAATCCATCGAAGCCCTGTCGCGGGAACTGGGCGTCGAGAGCTACCGGTTGCAGGAGTGGTACGACGGCGCGCTGGCTGGGCTCGATGCCGGGCTTCGCGAACGGGGCGGCGACCCGCTGGCGGCGCAGTTGAAGGCGGCTCACGCGGTGGTGGGCGAGCTGACGATGATGAACGAGCTGTACCAGGAGCGAATCCGGCGGAACGAGACCCGCCCTTTCGCCCCGAAGAGGTCGCGGAGATGACGCTCGCGGTCTCGCAGGGTGCAGCCATCGTGTACGGCGTCCAACGGGTCTGTGCGGCCTTCGACATCGCCCGGTCATCCTTCTACGCCTGGCGGGCGGGCGAGGCCCTGGAGGGCCCGCGAGAGCCCCGAGGGAAGCGGGGGCCGAAGGCCAGGCTGAGCGACGCGGAACTGCTGATCGAGATCCGCGACGACCTGGCCGCGTCGCCTTTCAAGGGCGAGGGCCATCGGAAGGTCTGGGCGCGGCTGCGGGTCCTGCGCCATGTACGCGTCTCGCGCAAGCGGGTCCTGCGCCTGATGCGCGAGAACCGCCTCCTGTCACCCTACCGCGTGCCCAAGGCCCCGCCGCACAAGCACGACGGAACGATCATGACCGACGCTCCGAACGTCATGTGGGGCACGGACGGCGCCCGGGTCTTCACCTTGAAGGACGGCTGGGTCTGGATCTTCTCCGTCGTCGAGCACTGGAACGCCGAGTGCCTGGGCTGGCATGTCTGCAAGGACGGCCACCGCTTCAACGCGCTCCAGCCTGTCTCCATGGCTATGCAGGACGTTTTCGGCGCCGTCTGCCGCGACATGGCTCGCGGCGTCGCCCTGCGCATGGACCATGGCACCCAGTACCTGTCCGACCACTTCCTCAAGCAGATCCACTTCTGGGGCCTGGCCGCATCCTTCGCCTTCGTGGCCGAGCCGCAGACCAACGGAATCGCGGAGCGCTTCAACCGCACCATGAAGGAACAGGCCATCTACGGCCACGTCTTCAACGACATCGGGGAGGTGCGCGAGGCAGTCAGGTACTTCGTCGAGACCTACAACGAGCACTGGCGTGTCGAGAAACTCGGTTTCCTCAGCCCCAGACAGGCCCGCCGGGCATGGCTGACTCAGGAGGCCGCGTGACTACAACCTTGTGTCCAAACAATCGGGCGCGGTACA
>CAINDP010000098.1 GCA_903847405.1 uncultured Myxococcales bacterium
CTGCGCAAGGCGATGCCCGCCAACCGGCTGGTGGAGCACCTGGAGCACTGCGCCCTGGTGTACTGCTGCCGCGCGGCCCAGAACTTCTTCCTGGCCCGCGAGGAATGCCCGCTGCCCACGTCGCCGACCTGCAACTGCGCCTGCGCCGGGTGCCTGTCCCTGGCGCCGGACGAGGGCGTCACCGCGCCGCACCAGCGGATCACGTTCGTGCCCACGCCCGACGAAATCGCCGAGGTCGCCTGCCTGCACATCGGGCGGGTTGCCAAGGCGGTCGTGTCCTTCGGCCAGGGCTGCGAGGGCGAGCCCCTGACCGTGGCGCCGACCTTGATCGAGGCGGTGCGCCTGATCCGCGCCCATACCGACGCCGGGACCATCAACCTGAACACCAACGGCAGCCGTCCGGACGACGTCACCACCCTGTGCGAAGCGGGCCTGGACGCGATCCGGATCTCGGTCAACTCGTTCCGCGAACCGGCCTACGACGCGTACTACCGGCCCCGGGGCTTCGGGCTGGCGGACGTCATCGAAAGCGCGCGGCGCGTCCGGGAGTCGGGCGGCTGGGTGTCCGTGAACCTCCTGGTGTTCCCGGGCGTGTCGGATCTGCCCTCGGACGTTGCCGCGACGATCACGGGCTTGAGGGCCACCCAGGCCGACTTCGTGCAGATGCGAAACCTGAACATCGATCCCTCGGTGTACTATGCCGCAGTGGGCACGGCGACCGAGGAACCGATCGGCATGGCCGCGACCATGGACCGTTTCCGCGAGGCGATCCCCGCGATCCGGTTCGGGTACTTCAATCCGCCGGTGCGCAGCATCGTGCGCCAGCGCAGAAGGAGCACGCGATCATGACGCTGTCGAAACTGGCGGAATCCCTGGCCGCACCTGCGACGCTGCGGCTGAACGCCACGGCGGCCCGCCTGAAGGCGGAGGGTGCGCCGGTGATCCACCTGGGCGGCGGCGAACCCGAGTCCCCCGCGCCCGCGGCGGCGGTCCAGGCGGCCCGCGCGATGCTGGATCGGGGCGACGTGAAGTACACGGCCACGGCGGGCATCCCGGCGTTGCGCCAGAGGGTGGCGTCGTACGTCGAAGCCGAGTTCGGACGGCCCACGACGCCCGCCGAGGTCCTGGTCACGGCGGGGGCCAAGCCCGCCATCTACGCGGCCCTGGTGGCGGTGCTGGACCCGGGCGACGAGGTCGTGTTCCCGGCGCCGTTCTGGGTGTCCTACCCCGAAATGGTGCGCCTGGCGGGCGGCGTCCCGGTCGCCGTGGCGGGCCCCGACGGCAGCCACGAGCCCCGCATCCAGGACATGGAAGCGGCGGTCACCGCCCGCACCCGCATGATCATCCTGAACAGCCCGAACAACCCGTCGGGCGCCGTGTACAGCGAGGCCTTCGTCGCGGGCGTCATGGACCTGTGCGAACGCCGGGGCCTGTTCCTGCTGGCCGACGAAATCTACCGGCGACTGACCTTCGACGGGCGGATCGCGCCGTCGGCCGTGCGGTTCGCGCGGGACCTGGGCGACGAGGGCCGCGTGATCCTGGTGGACGGCGTGTCCAAGATGTTCGGCATGACGGGCTTCCGGGTCGGCTGGGCCGTCGCGTCCCGGCGCATCATCGAGGTCATGGGGAACGTCATCGGCCAGACCATGTCGTGCGCGTCGTCGCTGGGGCAGGTGGCGGCGCTGGCCGCCCTCGAAAAGGACACCGGCTACGTCGAGGACCTGCGTCGGGACCTGCAGGGTCGGCGGGACACGGCCGTGCGCGAACTGACCGCCATCCCGGGCCTGCGCCTGGTGCCTCCGTCCGGGACCTTCTACTGCCTGCCCGACTTCCGGGCCTTCGGCGCCGACAGCACCGCCCTGGCGGCCTTCCTGCTGGAACACACCCGCGTGGTCACCGTCCCCGGCGTGGATTTCGGCCGCGAAGGCCACCTGCGCATTTCCTACTGCGGGCCGGCCGCCGACGTCGTCGAAGGCATCCGCCGCCTGCGCTGGGCCCTGGACCCCACCTCCCCCCGCGAAATCCAGTTCGGCGGCGCCGTGCACGTCCGCACGTGGGAGCGGCCCGGGGCGTAGGAGCCCGCTGTTGATAGCGTGACACCCTGGAGGGCCGGGTCCCGGTGGTGCCACGGGAGCGCCGATGTCCGGCCGGGGGCTCTGCCCCCAGCCGGCATCTGCCTACTCGGCGCGGGCCGTTTCATTATTTCCCCCGCATGGTGGCCCGCGCCTCCGGAGGCCGCCCCGCTGGTACCCCCGGACCCGGCCCGCGGATCTCTGTCGAGGATAGTTACGCGTCGGGCTCGCTTCGGGAGCGTGCGCTGCGGTAGAGCTTGAGCGGGTTGTGGACGAAATGGGGACAGACACCGATTTCCGCGCCCCCACCCCATGTCGCAGCCCTGGCATACGATCCTCATCGGGTGCAGCGGCCCAGGGCGCAGTTGACGTGAGGTCGTCGGGATGTGGGAAGGGGCGTTCGGGTGCATGGGCGTGATCGCGTTCCTGGTGACACGTCCGAACTAGGGTGATTCGGGAGTCAGCACGTCGTCCAGCAGTTCGAGCAGAATCGGCAAGTCCTCACGTGTCCGGCTCGCCGCGAACGAAATCGCCTCGGTCGCCGCGTCCTTCATGTGCAGCAACCGGATTCGATCATCGGGGTGCATAGAGCACCTCGGCCTCGCGGATCACGGTGTCGCGGAAGTAGCCACTCAGTTCGCCCGGCGTGCGCAGGTCGATCTTGCGGCCTGCCAGCAGCACCGACAGTTCGCGTTCCATCATGGCGAGGCCCAGGTACCCCGGAACGTGACCGCTCAGGAACTCGACCAGGATGTCCACGTCGCTGGCCGGTCCGAACCGATCCGTCAGGATGGATCCGAATAGCGAAAGGCGACGGACATGGTGGCGCCGACAGAAAACGTCCAGCACCTCCCTTGGAATCTCCAGCCGTTGCATCGTTGCGGCACGCCCTCGAAGTCCTCTGATACGGTAGGCCTGACCTTGGGGCACGTCAACCGAAGGGTTCCAACCAGGGGTCCGCCCCCCGTGCTATCCTTCGCGCGGTCCTTCAGTCATACCGGGAGCGCCATGCACGACGACGAGGCCGCACGCCGCTTCTGCCAGCGCTGGTCCCGGT
This sequence comes from uncultured Myxococcales bacterium, assembly GCA_903847405.1. Classification (GTDB taxonomy): domain Bacteria; phylum Myxococcota_A; class UBA9042; order DTJE01; family DTJE01; genus CAIZWN01. The sequence goes on from CAINDP010000098.1 coordinate 3,130, forward strand.
CGCACGGGGCCGAGCGGGCCAACGCGCAGTCGTTCTTCCTGGAACTGTGCGACCTGCTGGACGTGCCGCGCCCCGATCCGTCGGCCGACGCCTCGCCCGACTACCGCTTCGAAAAGGCCGTGGAAATCCACCACCCGGACGGCCACGTCAGCGCGGATTTCATCGACTTCTACCGGCGCGGCTGCTTTGTGTGCGAGGCCAAGCAGGCCCTGGCCCCCGAGTCCAGCGGCCCCGGCATCAAGCGCGACACGGCGGCCTGGCGCGGCCTGATGCAGCAGGCCTTCGGGCAGGCGCTGAAGTACGCGTCCTACCTGCCGGAGGGCAAGCCGCCCTTCCTGCTGACAGCCGACATCGGCCACTGCTTCGAGGTCTGGTCGGGCTTTGGCGGCGACTACCGCGGCTATGGCGCGCGCCGCACGATCCCGCTGGCCGACCTGGTGGACCCCACCGTCCGCACCTGGCTGCGCGCCGTGTTCACCGATCCGCACTCGCTGGACCCCTCGCGTCGTGCCGCACGCGTGACTCGCGAAGTCGCAAAGCGCCTGGCCGACCTGTCCGTCGCGCTGGAATCCGCGGGCCAGCCCGCCGAGCGCGTCGCGCGCTTCCTGATGCGCTGCCTGTTCACCATGTTCGCCGAGGACACGGGCCTGCTGCCCGCCGGCCTGTTCACCCGAGCCATCCGCGAGGACTGGATCCCCGAACCGCGGACCTTCGCCCCGGGCATCGCCGGCCTGTGGGTCACGATGGACCGCGGCGGCCCCTTCGGGACCAAGTTCCTGCGGCGCTTCAACGGCGGCCTGTTCCGGGAGGTCGACGCCATCGACCTGACCGCCGACCAGTTGCGCATGCTGCTGGTGGCCGCGGAATGCGACTGGTCCGACGTGGAGCCCGCCATCTTCGGCACGCTGGTCGAGCGCGCCCTGGACCCCGTCGAGCGGCACTCGTTGGGCGCCCACTTCACGCCCCGCGAGTACATCGAGCGCCTGGTCCGGCCGACGGTGCTGGACCCCCTGCGCGCCGAGTGGGTCGTGGTCCAGGCGGAAGTCCGCCAACTGCTGGATGCGGCCGAAGGCGAGCCGTCCCCGGCGGACCGCAAGAAGGCCGTCGCGGCGATGAAGGCCTTCCACCAGCGCCTGTGCGACGTGCGCGTGCTGGACCCGGCATGCGGCACCGGCAACTTCCTGTACGTGACGCTGGACCTGATGCAGGAACTGGAGGACGAGGTCCTGCGCGACATCGCCGACGCAGGGGATCGGCAGGCCCTGCTGGACATCGCGGGCGTGGCTGTGCACCCGTCGCAATTCCTGGGCATCGAGGTGAACCCCCGGGCCCGGGAAATCGCCGAGTTGGTGTTGTGGCTGGGCTGGCTGCAGGGGTTCCGCCGCCGCCATCCCGACGACCAGCCGCCCGAGCCGATCCTGGGCACCGCCCACAGCATCGAGTGCCGCGACGCGGTGCTGGCGTTTGACGAGGCACGTCCGCGCCTGGATTCCGACGGCAAGCCCGTCAGCGTCTGGGACATGAAGACGCTGAAGGTACACCCGGTGACGGGCCGCGAGGTGCCGGACGAGGCCGCGCGCGTGGCCGTGATGGACTATGCGAATCCTCGGCCCGCCGAGTGGCCCGCGGCGGACTTCATCGTCAGCAATCCGCCGTTCCTGGGGAACAAGCGCATGCGCGAGGCCCTGGGCGACGGCTACACCGAGGCGTTGCGCAAGGCGTGGCCGCAGGTGGACGGCAGCGTGGACCTGGTCATGTACTGGTGGGATCGCGCGGCGCAGTTGGTGCGGGCCGGTGCGGTGCGGCGTTTCGGGATGATCACGACGAACAGCCTGACGCAGTCGTTCAACCGGACGGTGGTGGAACGGTACCTGAAGGCGGACGGGGAGCCGCTGGCGATCGCGTGGGCGATCGCGGACCACCCGTGGGTGATTGACGGGGCGGCGGTGCGCATCGCAATGACTACGGCGTGTCGGGCGTCGGAGTTGCGGGAGCGGCCGGTGCTGGGGCGGGTGGATTCGGAGGGGACTTCTACGGTGCCGCGAGATTGTGGCGAGGAATCCGACACCGTTGCTGTCACCAGTAGAGCGGTGCCGACGATCCACGCGGATCTGAGCGGAGGCGCTGACGTTGCGGGTGCAGTGGCGTTGAAGTCGAACCTGGGAATGTCCTTCATGGGGATGACCCTCATCGGGCATGGCTTCAGGGTGAGCCGGGACGAGATACGTGCCCTCGGATTCGACCCGGAGTGTCCACCGGCCGTGATTCGGCCCCACATGAACGCCCGAGAACTGACGCGAACGTCGGAAGATCGATTCGTGATCGACCTGCACGGCCTTGATGCTGTGGCGGCGCGGGAGTGCTACCCGACGCTCTACCAAAGGCTCCTGGAACGGGTGAAGCCCGAGCGCGAGCAGAACAAGGATCAGGGACCGAAGGAGCGCTGGTGGTTGTTCGGCCGATCCCGCCCCGACTTGCGGGAGGCCTTGACTGGTCTGTCGCGCTACATCATCACGCCCGAAACCTCGAAGCACCGGTTCTTCGTTTTCGCCTCGATGACCCTCATCCCGGATCACTCGGTGTACGCTGTGTGTGCTGACGACGCCTATGTTCTTGCGGTCCTTTCCTCTCATCCTCAGTGCTTATGGGCCACTTCGACAGGTGCCCATCTTGGCTATGGCAACGACCTCCGTTGGCGCAACACCCGCTGCTTCGACCCCTTCCCCTTCCCCGACGCCAACGAGGCCCAGAAGGCCCGCATTCGCTCCCTGGGCGAGCAGTTGGACGCGCACCGCAAATCCGTCCAGGCCGCCCACCCCGACGTCACGCTGACCGGCATGTACAACGGGCTGGAACGTCTGCGCGAGGCCGAGGCCAAGGGCCCGCCGCTGAACCCGAAGGAGCGCGCCTTCCACGACACGGCGTTGATCGGCCTGCTGAAAACGATCCACGACGATCTGGACGCCGCGGTGGCCGACGCTTACGGATGGCCCGTGGACCTGCCCGACGCCGACATCCTGACGCGCCTGGTCGCCCTGAACCGCCTGCGCGCCGACCAGGAAGCGAACGGTGTGGTCCGCTGGCTGCGTCCCGACTTCCAGCGCGCCCGCGCCGGCCTGGCCCCCGTGCAGCAGTCGCTGGATGGCATGGACGAAACGGCGACCGCGACGGCCAAGTCCCGCAAGCCCGCCGCGACCACCACCGCAACCGTCGCCCCGCCCCGTCCCTGGCCCGCCGCCCGCGCCGCCCAGATCCAGTCCGTCCGCGACGCGGCCGCCGCCCGCACCGACACCTTCGATTCCCGTGAGCTCGCCGCCGTCTTCACCGGCGCTCCGACCGCCTCCCTGCGACGCCATTTGGACACCCTCGAAGCCCTGGGCCTGCTGACCGGCTTCGACGCCCCCCGGGGTCGCCGCTGGTCCGCTCGCTGAAGCCCTTGGACCCCGCGATCTTGAGATCACAATCTGTGATCTCAAACGTGCAACCTCTGGTACGGACAAGCATCCTGTTGGCGGGTGACGGGTTGCAGAATGGGGATGGTCGTCCGGATCAACCGTGATCGCCGTCCTTCCGGAACCCGATTGCCGGCCGCGGTTCCTGGGGCGTCGGCTTCATCAGGTCGCGGATCGCCTGGAACACGACCCGGAACTGCTCGTCGTACTGCTCCTCCAAATCCTCCAGGCGCAGGGCCAGGTCCGATACCATGCCCACCATCTGCCGCATCCGGACGAAGGCCCGCATGATTTCGACGTTCACGCGGATGGCGCGGTCGGACCGCAGCACGCTGGACAGCATCGCCACGCCTTGCTCGGTGAAAGCGATGGGGTGCGTCCGTCGGCCGCCCCGGCCCTTTGAGGTCACAATTTGTGACCTCAAACGTGCAACCTCTTGTTCAGACAACAGGAACATGAAGTCGTCCGGGAACCGATCCGCGTTCCGTTTGACGGCCTGGAGGAGCACCTTGGTCTCCACGCCATACAGGTCCGCCAGGTCCGAGTCCAGCATCACGCGCTGGCCGCGAAGGGTGAAGATACGGGATTCCACCAACTGGACCTGGACCGATGTGTCGTCCGTCATCGGAGCCTCCTTCATTTGAGGTCACAATCTGTGATCTTGAACCCACAGGGCTTTATCGGATGCGGCGGCGTTCTGTTTCCGGCGACCCTCGGGAGTCCCCGGTTGCCGGGGGATCACCTAAACTCGGTGTCGGTTCGGAACCCGACTGCCGGACGTGCATCGGCGGGCGGCGGCTTCATCAAGTCGCGGATCGCCTGGAACACCACCCGGAACTGCTGGTCGTACTGCTCCTCCAGTTCCTCCAGGCGCAGGGCCAGGTCCGACACCATCCCGACCATCTGCCGCATCCGGACGAAGGTCCGCATGATCTCGATGTTCACGCGGATGGCACGGTCGGACCGCAGCACGCTGGACAGCATCGCCACGCCCTGCTCGGTGAAGGCGACGGGCCGCCACTTGAAGTTTCCCCCCTGCTTCAAGATCACAGATTGTGATCTTGAAGCCGCGGACCCGCATGCTGCCTTGCGGAGAACCATTTCCTCCGCCTCTGCCCAGGTGAGTTCAAGCATGAAGTCGTCCGGGAACCGATCGGCGTTTCGCCTGACAGCCTGCAGCAGGGCCCGTGTCTGAACGCCGTACAAACCCGCCAGGTCCGAGTCCAGCATCACGCGCTGGCCGCGAAGGGTGAAGATCCGGGATTCCACCAACTCGACCTGGACTGATGTTTCGTCCGACATCCGCGCCTCCCTTGAGATCACAATCTGTGATCTTGAACCCGCAGGCCCTTATCGGATGCGGCGGCGTTCTGTTTCCGGGGATCTGCGACCACGCTTGAATACCGGGGAGTGCTGCTGTCTGGCGGTTCGGTGGTCGCGACACGTTTGAGGTCACAAATTGTGACCTCAAGTTTATAACCACCTGTTTGGACTACAGAGACGTGCGTCAATTGAGCGGAAGATCGGCAGCGTCCTACTTCGGGGGCACGCGCCTGGGGGTCCGGCGTACCTGTTGACGGCCTTCGCCTATCGCACGACCAGTTCCCGCACCAGCACGCGTTCCCAGGTCGGCGCCTGGGGGTCCACGTCGACCACCTCAAACCGGACCCGGAATCCGCCGTCCAGGAGTCGGGCGGGGATGCCGTTGTGGCGCCGCGGGACGTACCCGATCTGGACGTCGTGGGCCAGCAGTGCGATGGCCCATTCGTCGTGGGGATTGGCCGGATCGCGCCGGGCGGCCAACAGCGTCCCGGGATTCAGCGCCTGCTGGATCGACAGCCCGGCATGAAACTGGTAGCCGGCGACGAAGAAGGTGTCCACCTCGACCGCCGTCCGCGGGGAGTCCGGTGCGTCGCGTCCGACCGCCAGGACGGCCGGAAGGCCAGCCAGTGCGGCCAGGAAGGAACGGCGATCCACGCGACTGTCCATGGGCTCCCCGGTGTTGTCCACCAAGGCCAGTGTGTCACGGGGATGCGACATGGCGGCTTGCATTGGCGGGGGAGGGGCGCGGGGGGCGAAACGTTCACTGCACCGGGCAGGCCGTGCCGACACCCTGCACGTCGAGGGGCCAGAAGGTTTCCGCGTCGGCGCCGGTCCCGGTCAGGCTCAGCGTGCTGGTGGCCGCCCCGCACGCGGTCGGCTGGAATCGCAGTTTCACGCCCAGCGATGCGTTGTGGGCCAGCGCCAGCGGCATCGAACCGCCCTCGGGAAGCGCCAGGGTCAGCAGGGAAAAGCCGGCGCTGCCCGCGACGTCCAGGGACGCCGACGCGAGGTTCACCGGGGTGCAGCGGAAGTTCTTCACCAGGACGTCCAGTTCCCGGACCTTGCCGAATTCCACCTCCCCGAAGTCGATGGGGTTGGGGCTCGTCAGGAGGTCCGCCAACTGCCCGCCCGTCGCGATGATCGGGACCCGGGTTTCGTTCCCCTGGGCAGCCACGTCGTGTTCGATGACCAGGAATCCGTAGTGCGGGTCCTGGACAACCGCGGGCGTGTACGTGACGGGCACCTCGGCGGACTGGCCCGGCAGCAGCGTCACCGGGGTGAACGACACCGTGAACTCGCCGTCCAGGCCGTCCAGGCGCGCGCCCGACAGCGTCAACGGGCAGCCGTCCGCGAGGCCCGGGTTCTGGACGACCACGGACATCGTTTCCGATTCGCCCGGGCAGACCGTGCGGAAGGGAAGATTCGACGGCGTCACCGTCAGCGTCCGATCCGCGGTCTGGGAACAGATGCCGTCGGGCGAATCGCACGCGGCCAGCCCGCACACGACCAGGCACGCCGCCATCCACGAACGGATCCGGACTGCAGAGTGATTCACGTCGGCCTCCCCGCGTGCGAATTCACGAAACCCCACGCCGCCGACGGGCCACCAGGACCAGCAGCGGCAGCGCCAGGACCAGCCACTCCACCGGCAGCGACGCGGTGTCGGCCGTGGCAACGGGCCGCGACCTCCGGGTGATCGCCCCCGTGGCCGTGTCGCCGCAGAGGTGGTCGCAGTCATCGCCGCAGTCGTTGTCGATCAGGAGGTACGTCGGGTCGAACGTGAAGTTGTAGGCCGACGGCCCACCCACATCCAGCACCATGTCCCGGGCCATGGACTCCGGCGGCAGTCGAACCTCGTACCGGGACAGCCAGACATAGGATGCACCTCCGATGCCCGCCCCCAGCCAGTCGGTCATCGTCGGCGTCCAGGTCGTCGGGACGTCCCGCAACACCACGTCCGTCCGCAGGCATTCCGATCCGTCGTAATCGCACGCCACGGTTCGCCTGCCGGTGAAGATTTCCTGACGGCTCCAGAGCGACCCGTTGAAGGTCACCGCGACCTGGCCCGGGTTCTGCTGGTGGAAGGTTTCCAGGCAACGGCCGAAGGTGGTTACATTGGGAAGCGCATCGCCTCCCTGGTCGGGGTCGTACCGGCCCGTCGGGGCCAGGCATGCAGGCGTCTGGATGGGGAAGTCCGTGATGGCGGGGGCGGTCAGCCTGGTGTTTCCGCCCGAATCGGACACCGGGGCCACCACCCACAGGGTCACGTCCAGGGTCTGCCCGGCCTCCAGGCCCAGGCGCGTCAGGCGCAACGGGTAGAAGGGCGGATCCCGGTCGTCCAGGTCGAACCGGACCGCGGGAAAGACGTCGTGCCTGCTGGCCGGCGTACCCAGCTTCGCGGCGAAATAGCAGCCGTACGCCTGGGCATTGTCGGTCACGAAGGCCGCCACTTCGGGGGGCGCCTGATAGCCGTTGTCGTCCAGCCACCGGGGAATGTCCGCCGGGTCGGCGGCCGACAGGACCACGAAATCCAACGCTCCGATCGACCCGGACTGCCAGACGTCCACGTCGATCGCGCCGCTGCCGCCGGACCGGGTGGCCTCTTCCTCGGTTCCGTAGACCGGTGCGGAGGCGCCGCCGCCGCCGCCGCAGGCGAACGACGAATGCAACGTCGTGTGCCCGCTGTCGCACTGGCAGGTCTGGAAGCAGCCGTTGACGAAGATCGGGGCGGTCACGATGCCCAGTTCCGTGAGGATCCGGGGATCGGCCTCGGCGACCGTCGGGCAATGAGGGAAGGGGACCAGCCAGCCCGCGCCCGCCTGGGGTCGGTCGTACTTCGCTTCCAGGGTCAGGGACCAGGAGTCGCCGTCGCGGACCAGCACGGCCCGCTGGGCAGTCGGCACGGCCTTGCCCACCTCGCCCGTACCCCCCGCGGCGGACCGTTCGACATACGCCATGCCGTCCGCCAGCGCGACGCGGCCTGCGCACAGGACCGGAAGGATCGCCGCAATCGTGGCCAGATGTCGCATGGGTCTACTCCGGATCGTCTGCCGCAAGAGTACGAAGTCGCGGGGGGGAGTTCAATGTCGGATGTGATGCCCTCGACCCAGCCGCGACCTACTTCGCCCGCATCCGGTTGCTCTTCGGCAGGTGTTCCAGTTCGCACAGGCCCAGGGCTTCCATCAGCGGCGGAACATAGACGCCGAAGCGCCCGCGCAGGCCCTTCTTCAGGCCGTACCAGCCGCCGATGGGATTGTCGGGGCTGCGCCCCCAGGCTTCCACGGTGCCGTCCTTCGCGGGTTTCTGTTCGTCGGCGCCGCCCAGGTCCACCCAGCCGCCGGCCGCCTTCAGCATGGCGTGCAGGTCGTCGATGCAGCGGATGTCGTACAGCAGGACCGTCGTGCCGACCGTGCAGAACAGGACCTTCGCGCCGTCCTTTTCGCCGACGTGCATCGTGTATTCGGAGGTGCCCGGGGGCGTTCGCAGCACCCAGGGGTTGTCCTTCGTGCGGTCCAGCGTTGCCATTCGATTCCTCCCTCCGCGTCGCAGTTCGGGCTGCGATCCAGACGGTGGGTCGCGCAGGGCCGAAACACAATGGCCTGCCGCTCGCATCGGCGCGGGGTTCGTGCGAGGATGCGGTACCGGCGAAGTGCGGAGAACCGAGTGTCCAACGACCCGCCCGTGACCATTGCGACCTTCATGTTCCTGTATCAGGCGCAGATCGCCCAGGGTGCGTTGAAGGACGCGGGTATCGGCTCGTTCATCCCCGAGGGGAACACGGTCGGCATGGCGCCGCACTATGCGAACGCGGTGGGAGGCGTCCGGCTGCAGGTGCGCGAAAGCGACGCCGAGGCGGCCCGGGCGGTCCTGAACGATACGTCCTACGAGGCCGTGGCCGAGTTCGAAACGGACGAGGACGCCGTCGGAACCGAGGGTGACGTGGACCGGCCCGCAGAACCCCGGGTGCCTGGATCGTGGGAACCCGGCCCGGATTCGGGACTGCTGACCGGCCGCCCGGGATTCCTGCTGCTGGGCCTGGTGGGCTTCGTCATCCTGCTGGGCATCGGCCTGTTCTTCCTGGGCCGCGGTTCGCAAACGACGCCCGAGGCGCCCGAGCCCTGCGAGGTGGCGTGGAAGTCGAAGAACTGGGACGACACGCTGGCGTGGTGCTCGGAACTGACGCAGGCCCGGCCGCAGTTCCACCTGGGCTGGATCTACCTGTCCCAGGCGATGACCGAGCGGGGGTTGCACGGCGAGGCCGTCGTGGCCGCCCGGGAAGGGGCGCGGTACAACTGGACCGGCTGGTGTTATCTGGCGCGGGCGCTGCACTTCGCGGGACATGACGACGAATCGGAGGCGGCCCTGCAGGTGCTGAAGGATATGGACAAGTCCATGCACTGCAACGTCGATGCGCCCGCGGGAATCACGCCGTACTGAACGTCGGCCCCGGCTGGATCCCGTCGTCCGGCATCGTTCACGCCGCCGGACGACGTGCTTCCACCAGTTCCATGTCCAATCCCAGGAAAGCCAGCACGCGCGTCAAGGTCTTGAGGGTCATGTTCCCCTTCAGCGGGGACTCGAACCGCTGGTACACCTGGTACGTCACGCCCAACGCTGTTGCGGCCTGCTTCTGCGTCGCACCCATCGCCATGCGGCGTGCCCGGAGCAGCAGCGGAAGCCGCACGTCCAGGGCGGGCTCGACGAAGTACGGGGATTCGATGGGGGAAGGGGGCGGGACTGCGCCGCGTCCTGCCGCCGCATCCTGCAGCCACAGCGACACGGCTTCCCGGGCGTTGACCAGGGCTTCCTCGACGGTTTCCCCCCAGGTCCGGCATCCGTCCAGGTCGGGGATTTCCACTGCGAACGCCCCGTCGTCAGGGCGCAGGATTGCCGGGTAGCGAAGGTTCAGCATGGTCTGCTCCGTGGGTCCAGGCCGGCCTGTTTCAGGATTGCGCACAGGGTGCCGGTTGGGACGTCCCGCTTGCCATGAACGGGGACAATCAAGGTTCTGCCGTTCCGTTCCAGTTTGTGGTGCGAGCCTCGCACGCCCACCTCCTGCCAGCCCGCAAGCCGGAGCCGCATCAGCAGTTCCCGGCCGGTCATGGAGATATCGTGCAGCATGTATGCTGTGCTGTCAAGAAGGAGAACGGGATTTTCAACATCGAGCCTGCCTCCCGATCGGAGTCCGCGACCTCGAGCCCTCGGACTGCTATCGGAAACGGTGACGAAGTGTTTCGGCCCGCCCCTTCCCCTACCCCTCCAGCCCGCGGTACTCGCGGAACTCGATGCTGCGGGTGGGGGCGTAGCCCAGGATCTCGCGGGCGCGGGTGGTGTCCAGAAGGCAGGTGTAGCGCATGCGATCGCGGTCCACGGAATAGTAGTAGTCGGTCATCTTCAGGCGGCGCATGGCCCAGTTCACGACCTCCAGCAGGTGCTCGGGCAACGCGATGCACCGGCGGCCGTTCAGTTCGGCGAAGGTGGTCACGGTGGCGGTGTCGGCCCCGGCGATGTTGAAGATGCCGCTGCCGGTGTTCTTCAGGATGGCCAGGCGGATGGCCTCGATGACGTCCTTCATGTGCACCAGGTTCAGCAGGGGGTCGTAGCCCAGCGCCTTGAACACGAACCGCCCGTCGAAGTACGCGTTCATCTGCCCGCCGACGTTGCGACCGACGATGCTGGCGAAGCGCAGGATGACGACGTCCATGCCCGCGGAATCCATGCGCGACCGGCAGATCATTTCGGCCGCCACGCGGTCCTGCACCCACTGGTCGGCTTCCGGGTCGTGGTTCAGGTCGGCGTTTTCGTCCAGGTACACGGGCGTGGACGGGTCCAGTTTGTAGACGGCGTCCGACGACTTGAACACGAACTTGCGCACGCGGCCGCTTTCCATGCAGCGGTCCAGCAGGCCCTTGGTGCCTTCGACGTTCAGGCGGTGGACCTTGCGGCCCTTCAGGTTCGGGTGGCTGACGAAGGCCAGGTGCACCACCGTGTCGATGCCGTGCTCCTTGAAGTGGGCGCCGTGGAACAGGTCCCGGACCTGCCGGGGGCGCAGGATGTCGGACGGCAGGTACAGGAAGCGTTTCGGGTCCAGGCCCGCCAGGAAGCGCGGCCGGGGACCGGGGGCGGTGCCCAGGACGAAGCCGATGCGCGGATCCGCGGCCAGGTGCATCGCCAGGTGGCGCCCCGCGGTGCTGGACACGCCCGTGATCAGGACGTTGTGCTTCGGGCGATTCCGGCCTTCGCCGTTGCCGCCCTTGGCGCCCGGCTCACGGGGGGTTCGTGCTGTCGCCATTCTCGTTGCCTCCCGGGCGGGGTTCGAGGGGGGAGCCGAGGTCGAAGATGCTTTCGCGCTGGGACAGGGCGTCGTCCAGCATTTCCTGGACCCGGACCTGGACCTTGTCGGCCAGCATCCGCACGACGACCGGATCGTCGGCGGCCGACGGCGGGTGCTCCTCGTAGAAGCGCAGGGGCGTTTCGTAGGTGATGTGGTACTTCGCCGGCAGGGGGATCAGCCCCAGGGGCCCCAGGTGCGGGAAGGTCGGCGTGATCGGGAAGTACGGGACGCCCATCAGTCGCGCCAGGGGGGCCAGGTTCGCCAGCATCGGCGCCTGCTCCTCGGACCCCAGGATCGACACGGGCACGATGGGCACGCGGTGCCGCAGCGCGATCTCGATGAAGCCGACGTTGAAGCGCCGCAACCGGTACCGTTCGTGGAACAGCTTGCCGGTCCCCTTTGCGCCTTCGGGGAACAGCCCGACCAGTTCGCCGCGCCGGACCAGGTCCTCGACGTTCTTGCGGTCGCCGAACACCTGACCGGCCCGGGACAGGAAGGTGCTGACGAAGGGGAAGCCGGCCGCGAAGGTGTCCACGATGTAGCGGACCACGCGCGGTGGGTCCAGGTTCTTGAACACGTCCACGGCCATCAGGGCGCCGTCGATGGGCACCACGCCGCCGTGGTTGGGGACCAGGATCGCCGGTCCCGTCGTGGGGACGTTCTGGATGCCCCGGCTTTCCACGCGGAACCAGTGCCGGTGCAGGGCATTGAAGACCAGGTAGGCCAGCATCGCGCTTTCGCGCTCCATGCCGAAGGGGTCGTAGCCGTACCCCAGATCCTGGAAGTCGAACCGCTGGACGGCGGCCAGATCCCCGGGCGACAGCAGGCGTTCTGCGAACTTCCAGGCGATACGGCGCCCTTCGAGCGTCATGGCGGCCCTCGCGGACGGCCTGCGCGGGGCGGGCCGTCGGGTTCTGGAAACGTGTACGGTGTTGAAGAATGTAGATCGGCCAAAACGGGAAGTCGATGTCGGACGCGTCGCGGCCCGTCGTGACTGGGGCAGCGCGGGTTACAGGAGGCTGACGGGATCCACGTCCAGCACGATCCGGGTGTCGCCGTGGCCGTTGCCGAACATGCGCTGGACCCGCCACAGCACGTCGTTCAGCGTGGCGCGGCTGTTGCCCTTCAGCAGCATCTGCTGGCGCGTGCGGCCCCGCAGGCGCTCGATGGCGGCCGCCGAGGGGCCCAGGACGATGACCTTGCGGCCGGCGGGTCCCAGGGCCATCAGGAACTGGGAAACGGCCTCGCGGACGTCGTCGGCGACCTTCGTGGCCTCCCGGGCGTCCGGGGACGAAATCTCGATGGCGGCCAGGTGCGAGTGCGGCGGGTAGCCCCGCTCGCGGCGCATGCGGTTTTCCGCGACGGCGAAGCCCAGGTAGTCGTGGGTGGACGCGTACTGCAGCGCGTATTGCGTCGGGTCGTAGGTCTGGACGATGACCACGCCCGGGGTATCGCCGCGGCCCGCCCGGCCGGCGACCTGCGTCAGCAACTGGAAGGTGCGCTCGGGCGCCCGGAAGTCCGGGAAGGCCAGGGACTGTTCGGCCAGCAGCACGCCCACCAGGGTGACGCGCGGGAAGTCGTGGCCCTTGGCGACGATCTGGGTGCCCACCAGGACGTTCAACTTGCCCGTGCGGAAGTCCCCCAGGATGCGGTCCAGGCCGCCGCCGGGGGACGTGTCGGAATCCAGGCGGCCGACGCGGGCGTTCGGGACCAGGCGGGCGACCTCGTCCTCGACGCGCTCGGTGCCGAAGCCCAGCACTTCCACGTCGGTGCTGTTGCAGGTGGGGCACGTGCCGGGGACCGGCGTCGCGTGGTCGCAGTAGTGGCAGCACAGGCGCTCGGGGCGCGCGTGGTGCGTCATCGTGATGCTGCAGTTCGGGCAGCGCACGGCGGTTCCGCACGTCCGGCACAGGATGAAGCGCCCGAAGCCCCGGCGGTTCAGGAACAGGATCGCGGATTCGCCCCGTTCCAGGGTGGTGGCCAGGGCGTCGCGCAGCGGTTGCGAAAACAGGCGCTCGCCGCCGATGACCGGCTGGTAGCGCAGGTCCACCAGGGTCACGGGCGGCATCGTGCGATCCAGGACGCGGCTGGGCAGCGACAGGTACGTCAGTTTGCGGTCGTGGGCGTTCTGGAAGGTTTCCAGGGACGGGGTGGCCGACCCCAGGATCACCGGGCACTTCGCCAGCGTGCCCCGGACCAGGGCCAGGTCCCGGGCGTTGTAGCGCAGGCCTTCCTGCTGCTTGTACGAGGTTTCGTGCTCCTCGTCGACGACGATCAGTCCCAGGTTCGGCATGGGGGCCCAGACGGCGGAGCGGGGGCCCACGACGACCCGGATGCGGCCCGACAGGACGTCGTCCCAGGCCTTTGCGCGGCGCGTTTCGGGCATGGCGCTGTGCAGGACGGCCGCGATGCCGCCGAAGCGTTTTTCGAAGCGGCGGCGCAGGTCGATGGTCAGGGCGATTTCCGGCACCAGCACGATGGCGCCCTTGCCCCGCTCCAGGGCCGCCTCGATGGCGCACAGGTAGACTTCGGTCTTGCCCGACCCGGTGACGCCGTGCAGCAGGTAGCCTGCGTACTTGTCGGCCCGGACCGCGGCCAGGATCTTCAGCAGGGCATCGGCCTGGTCCGCCGTCGGGACGGGGCGCTCGACGTGCGTGGGCCGCAGGGGCGCGTCGGCGACGTCGGGGGCCCGCGTGTCCATGCGCAGGCAGCCCTTGGCCAGCAGGCGGCGGATCGACGTGATGCCGTCGGGGACCAGGGCCCGGACCGCGGCCATGTCCATTTCACCGGCGGCTTCCAGGGCCGCGAGGATCGTCTTGTCCCGGGGCGATCGGGGCGGCACGTCGGGATGCTGGACGAAGCGCACGGTCGCCTCGGATTTCGGCGCGCGGCGCGCGAACAGCGAAGGCATGGCGGTCCGGGCCACGACGCCCGACGGGGCGACGTAGTAGCGGGCGGCCCAGTCGACCAGGTCCATCAGGTCCGACGGCCAGGCGGCGCGGTTCGCGACCACCTCGGTCAGGGGCGACAGGCGCGGCGGGTCGTCGTCGCGGGGGGGGCGGACGGCGATCACCAGCCCCGACACGGGACGGTTGCGCACCGGACAGTCCACCTGGGCGCCGCGACGGACGCGGCCCGCCAGGGACGGGGGGATCGCGTAGGTGTAGGTCTGGGCCAGGGGCAGCAGCAGCAGCACGTCCGCCACGAGGGGGCCGCCGGGGAGGGTTTCGGAGGAACCGACGGGCGCCATGGAGCCTCGCGAATCATTCGAGGTCGAAGGGGTGGCCTTTCAGCAGCGCATGGGTCAGGACGCCGACATTGGCCTCGCCGCACGCGATTTCGACCTCGTACAGGGCGACGCGCAGCGGGCGGC
>CAINDP010000099.1 GCA_903847405.1 uncultured Myxococcales bacterium
GCCGATTCGTGCAATGGCGACGGGACCTGCACGAACACCATCACCGCCGGGAACTGCCTGATCGGCGGGACCTGCCAGGCGGTGAACGCCACCAACGGGATGTGCCTGGAGTGCGTGCCGGCGACCAGCCAGATCGCGTGGACCTATGTGACGGGCAAGACCTGCGACGACGGGGTCGCCTGCACCAGCACCGACAAGTGCGTCGCGGGCGGGACCGGCGACACCGGGTGCGCCGGAACGACCTACAGTTGCGACGACGGAAAGGCCTGCACCGCCGATTCCTGCAACGGCGACGGGACCTGCACCCACATCACCACCGCCGGAAACTGCCTGATCGGTGGCACGTGCTACGCGTCGAATTCCGCCAACGGAAAGTGCCTGGAATGCGTGCCGGCGACCAGCCAGATCGCGTGGACCTACGTGACGAACAAGGCCTGCAACGACGGGATCGCCTGCACCAGCACCGACAAGTGCGTCGCGGGCGGGACCGGCGACGCCGGGTGCGCCGGGACCACCTACAGTTGCGACGACAGCAAGGCCTGCACCGCCGATTCCTGCAACGGCGACGGGACCTGCACGAACACGATCACCGCCGGAAACTGCCTGATCGGCGGGACGTGCTACGCGACGAATGCCGCCAACGGAATGTGCCTGGAGTGCCTACCGTCCACCAGTCAGACCGCGTGGACCTACGTGACGAACAAGGCCTGCACCGACGGGCTCGCTTGCACCAGCACCGACAAGTGCGTCGCGGGCGGGACCGGCGACGCCGGGTGCGCGGGGACGACCTACAGTTGCGACGACGGAAAGGCCTGCACCGCCGATTCCTGCAACGGCGACGGGACCTGCACCCACATCACCACCGCCGGCAACTGCCTGATCGGCGGGACGTGCTACGCGACGAACGCCGCCAACGGGATGTGCCTGGAGTGCGTGCCGGCGACCAGCCAGACCGCGTGGACGTATGTGACGAACAAGACCTGCAACGACGGGGTCGCGTGCACCAGCACGGACAAGTGCGTCGCGGGCGGGAGCGGGGACGCGGGGTGTGCGGGGACGACCTACAGTTGCGACGACGGAAAGGCCTGCACCGCCGATTCCTGCAATGGCGACGGGACCTGCACGAACACGATCACTGCCGGAAACTGCCTGATCGGCGGGACGTGCCACGCGACCAGCGACGCCAACGGAAAGTGCCTGGAATGCGTTCCGGCGACCAACCCGACCGCGTGGACCTACGTGACGAACAAGTCCTGCGACGACGGGATCGCCTGCACCAGCACCGACAAGTGCGCCGCGGGTGGCACCGGCGACGCCGGGTGCGCCGGGACAACGTACCGCTGCGACGACGGATTCGACTGCACGTCGGACTCGTGCAGGGGCGACGGGACCTGCAGCTTCGTCCTGCAGGCCGCATGGTGCCTCATCGACGGGACCTGCGTGGCCGAGGGGATGCTCCACGGCATGTGCCAGACCTGCCGCCCCGCCGACGCCGACACCGCCTGGACCCTCGTCCCGGGCCAGGCCTGCGACGACGGCAACCCCTGCACCTCCGGGGACGCCTGCGCCGCGGGCGGCACCGGCGACGCCGCCTGCCACGGCACCGCGTACGACTGCGACGACGGGGTCGCGTGCACCGCGGATTCCTGCAATGGGGACGGGACTTGCACGAACGCCCTCGCCGACGGGTGGTGCGTGATCGAAGGCGCCTGCGTGGCCTCCGGGACCGCCCGCGGGATGTGCGAAGAGTGCCGCCCCGCGACCCACACGTCGGCCTGGACGTATGTGGCGGGCAAGGCCTGCAACGACGGGGTCGCCTGCACCGCCGGGGACGCCTGCACCACCGGCGGGACCGGCAACGAGGGCTGTGCCGGGACGACCTACTCGTGCGACGACCTGCGCGCGTGCACGCAGGACACCTGCCTGGGGGACGGCACCTGCGCGAACACGCTGGAAGCCGGGTGGTGCCTCGTTTCCGGGACCTGTGTCGCCCGGGGCCAGGAGTCGGCGGGCGGGTGCCTGGCCTGCGACCCGACGGCGAACCCGGGGGCCTGGACCCCGAGACCCGACGACACGGCGTGCAACGACGAGGATCCGGCCACCGGTGCCGACCGGTGCACGGCCGGGGCCTGTGCCGGTGTTCCGTGCTCCTGTCAGGCCGCGGACCCGTGCTGCGACGGCTGCCTGCCCCGTAACGAAGGCGGGGACTGCGAGGACGGCAGCGCCTGCACCGACCAGGACCAGTGTGTTGCGGGCCTATGCGCAGCCGGGGTCCAGAGGACCTGCCCGCCGCCGGCCACGTGCCACGACGGCGGAACCTGCCAGCCGGCGACCGGAACCTGCACCCGGCCGGCATTGACCGATCAGAGCCCCTGCGACGACGGGGACCCGCTGACCACCGGAGACCGCTGCATCGCCGGGATGTGCGTCGGGATCGGGTGCACCTGCGCCGGGGTCGGGGCCTGCTGCGACGGCTGCCTGCCGCGCAACGAGGGGGGCCTCTGCGACGACGGTGACGGGTGCACGCCGGCGGACCACTGCGTGACCGGCGCCTGCGTCGGCGGCGAACCGATCGCCTGCCCGGCCCCGGCGACCTGCCGGCGACAGGGCACCTGCGACCCGGCGACCGGGACCTGCGGCCAGTCCCTGCTGGGGGCCGAGACGCCCTGCGACGACGAAGACCCGTGCACGGATCCGGACCAGTGCACCGCCGACGGGACCTGTACCGGGCCGGTCGGCCCGGCGTGCCTGCCGGTGGACCCGGGCCCCGAGCCCATCCCGGACGAGGGGAGCGGCACGAGGGACGAGGGTACGGCCGACACAGGCCTGGAGGAGGTTGCCACGGACACGGTCGGCGAGAACGTGGCCGACGCCGTGGAGGACCCGGGCACGAAGGATCCGGGCCCCGCAGGCGAATTGCCCCAGGACGGCGGGACCACGGACCCGGGGACCGACCAGACGGTGGCCGACAACGTCGCGCCCCCCCGCGATCCGGGCACAGCGGAACTGGCCGGCGACGGCACCGTCACGATCCCGGATGCGGCCGTGGGCACGGACCCCGGCAGCCTCGCCGGAAAGGCAGGCGGCTGCACCGCGGGCGGCACCGGCGGCACGGGTGCCTTGCCCGTCCTGATGGCAGCGCTGTGGGGTATGGTCGCAGCCTGGCGGATCCGGAGGCGACCGCGGCACCCGGATCGGCCGTGAACACGGTGCAGGGCGCTTGACGCCCGGCGACCCGTCAGTCCAGGACGGCGGCGGGCGCGCCCAATCCGAACCGGTCCTCCTTCGCCCTCAGGGCGATGGCGACCACGGCGATCAACTCGGCGCGACGCATGCCGGCCTCCTTGGACGCCAGGTCCAGGGACTCCAGCACGGCGATCACGTTCTGCAACAGCGCGGCGTCCGCCTGGCTGTCGTTCTTCAACGAGTCCCGCAGCGCGAAGAGGTCTTCCTCCAGGAACCGGAACTCGTCGTTGCGCCGCAGTTTCCGCAACGCCCGGAAGTTCCCGGCGGCCATCGCGCGCAACATCCGGGACACCGCGACCACCGGCCCCACCGCACGGAACGACGAACGGATCGCGATGAACGCCAGGATCGCGATCAGCACCAGCGTGATGGCGCCCAGCAGCAGGGTGCGCGGCAGTTCGTCCTTGGCCAGGGCCAGCAGGTCCTTCTGCTCGGCCAGCGCCTGCAGGTGCACCGCCCCGATGGAAACGAAGGCCGCGATCACGGCCCCCACGACCAGCAGCATCTGCCGGGACTGGAAGTGGCTGTCCTCCCACGTCCGCTTGCGTCGGTCCACACGGTTGCCGTCCGTATTCATGGTTCCTTCCTGCATGGAGGGCGGTCCCGGAATTTGGCCCGAGGGTAACCGGGGGGGCGCGGGAAGGGGTAGAAAACGGCAATCCAGCGGTCAGTCTTCGTTTCGTCGATTCTTCAGCGCCACGGGAAGGGTGAACCGGAAGCAGGTCCCCCGGCCCAGCCCTTCGGACTCCACCCAGACGCGTCCTTCGTGGAGTTCCACGATGCGCTGGACGAGGGCCAACCCCAGGCCCGTGCCCTCGCTGGCGGGGTCCAGTTTCTGGAACAGCCCGAAGACCTTGCCCTGCAGGCGCGGTTCGATGCCGATGCCGTTGTCCCGAACGTAGAACACGGTTTCGGCCCCCAGCACCTGGGCGCCCAGTTCCAGCCGGGGCGCAGGTTGATCCCCCATGTACTTGACCGCATTCTCGACCAGGTTCTGCCAGACCTCCTCCAGCCTGGTGCGATCCCCGAAGAGGGTCATGGGGGGAGCCTGCACCTGGATCGCGACGCCCCGGGTCGAAATCGCCCCGGCCACCGTCGCCAGGGCCCCCTGGATCAGGTCGTCGAGGGCCATCTGCACGGGAGTGCTCACGACCCGCCCGACCCGGGAAACCTCCAGCAGGTCTTCCAGGAGGTGCCCCATCCTTTCGGTCGCGTCGCGGATGAAGCCCAGATCCTGCGCGACCCGTTCGGTCCTGCCCTCTTCCAGATCCCGCTCGACGTATCCCAGGAACGTTCCGACCGTGACCAGAGGACTCTTGAGATCGTGGGATATCATGTCCGTGAACCGTTCCATCTCCGCAGTCTTCTGCAGCAGTTCCAGTTCCCGGCGCTTGCCGTCCGTGATGTCCGCGAACACGGTGGCGAACTGGCCGGGACCGGGCGAGATCACGGAAATGCGGAAGTGCCGGTCCAGAGCCGGGACGCTGGTCTCGAAGGTGCAGGGCGGGCCGCCCAGCGCGACCCGGCTGTATTCGTCGAGGTAGGGAGGCGCTTCCTGCCCGTAGAGCTCGGAGCCCAGACGCCCCGGCATTCGGGCCATGTCGAGTCCGGTGTGATGCGCGAAGGCCGGGTTCACGTCCAGGATGCGGTAGTCCACGACCTTTCCGGCCTCGTCGCGCACCAGTTCGCAAAGGGCGACGCCTTCCGCCAGGCTTTCCACCAGGGTCCGGAATTTCCGCTCGCTTGCATGCAGGGCCCCCTCCGCCCTGCGCTGCTCGGTCACGTCTTCATGCATCAGGACGTGGCTCTGGACCTGTCCATCCGTGCCGAAGATGGAAAATCCCACGGCGCGGACCAGGACGGCAACGTCCGGGGCTTCCGGAAACTCGTCGTGGGCGTTGAAATACAGTTCCGGGAAGACCACGGTCTCGCCGTTCCTCAGGCGCTCCCACAGGGCACTCGTCCCCTGGTCCAGCAATGTCGGGGCGGTGAACAGGGAGTAGTCTGGAGGAGGGGTGGCTCCAAACAGTTTCCGGTACGCCGGATTGGCGCTGAGGGTTCGTCCCTCCCGGTCGAGGACCTGGATGGACATCGGGTTGTTGCCGATGACGGCGGCCAGGGCGGCCGATTCCGCAGACAGGGCCTCCTGGACACGCTTGCGCTCGGTGATGTCGATCATCACGGTCAGGTAGTGCCGCCTCCCCTGGCTGCCGATCACTTCTCCCGAGAAAAGGCCGTCCAGGATCCTCCCGTCCTTGCGCCGGACCTGCATCTCGATGTCGCGGAACCGGCCGTGCCGCTCCAGTTGCGCCGCGGCTTCCTGCTGGCTCGCGGTCTGGACGACGATTCCGAGGTCGCCGTTGGTCCTGCCGATCACCTCCGCCCGGGTGAATCCGAGCGTGTCCAGCCAGGCCTCGTTGACATCGCTGAAGACCATGTCGGGCAGGGCCGACATCGCCATCAGGGCGGGGTTGTTGCGGAACACCCGCTCGAACCGCTCCTGGGCTTCCTGCTCGGCGGCAAGGTTCCGGCAGATGCCGAAGATGCAGTCCCCGCCGTTCCACCGGCCGGACCGGACCCGGGTCTCCACCGGGACCAGTCCGCCGTCCTTGCGGGCCAGCGGCAGGGGACACGAGTCCCCCTCCCCTCGCAACATCGCGGCGAAGAGTTCCCGGGCCTCCGGGCGGCTGTCCGCCGGATGCAGGTCGAGGATGTGCATCTGCTTGAACTCGTCCGGAGAAAAGCCCAGGGTCTGCGTGAAGGCGGGGTTGGTGTACAGAACGCGCCCATCCGTCGTGCCCACGATGATCATGTCGGTCAGGGACTCGAAGAAGCTGCGGAAGTTGGACTCGCTCTCGTGCAGTGCCGCCTCGGCGCGCCTGCTGTCCGTGACGTCGCGGACCGTCGCCTGCAGGAACCGTTCACCGGCCAGTTCGACCCGGGTCAACAGCACGGTGGCGGGGAACTCCTCGCCCGTGATCCGCCGGTGCGTCCATTCGAAAAAGCGGAACCCCTCGTGCATCGCCGCGTCGATCTGTTCCCGGGCCTTTTCGGCCGAGACACGGCCGTCCGGCTGCGTTCGGGGCGACAGGTACCACGGCTGGGCCTGGAAGAATTCGTCGAGGCTCGATGCGCAGAACATCGCCAGGGCCGCCGGATTCGCCGAACTGAAGTTCCAGGACGGCGGTTCCAGCGTCACGATGGCGTCGCGGGAACTTTCGAAGAGGCCCCGGAACCTTTCCTCGCTGGCCCGCAACTTCTGCTGCGCCAGGTACAGGACCCGCGTCCGGTCCTCGATCAGGGCCTCGAGGATCTGGTTCTTGCGGAGGGCCCTGGCCAGGCGCCGCTCCAGGACATCGGACGGCGTCATGACCTTCCCTCGCGTACGCACCCTGTGCCGGTCCGAATGATACCGTTCCCCTTGCCAGCGGACCCAGCGTTTTCTGAAGCAACGATGATGCCATCCCCTGCCCGGGCGGAACCCGACATGTTGCGGATGCAAGCCCTTGATCTTCCGATGTCATGAACGAACCGCTTCCGAGCGACGCGCCCCGGGATTGGACGAAGGGAACCGGTTCCCGGAAGTCGTGCCCTTCCCGCGGGGGACGGATCGCGACGGGCAGGGTTCCCGGAATGGCGGTCAGGAATCCCCGGCTCGCCAGGTGCCTGGCCAGGTATTCGAAGTGGAGGGGAACATACCCGTCCCCGCCTTGACATCCGCGCCCTCCCGCTGAATCCTCAGTCCCGTCCCGGAGCCGAGAGATCCCATGAAGGCCCTCCCGATCCTGCTGTCCCTGCTGGCCCTCGCGGCCTGCGGCGGCGCCCAGCGCACCGGCGACGAAAACCGCTCGGGCGCCACCGAACTGACGATCGGCCTCACCACCGACGACAAGGTGTCCGCGGGCGACGACGAGGTGGACTGGAAGCGGTTCCACGTCGCGGCCCCGACCACCGGCGTCGTGACGGTCTACTGGGACGAACCGGCGGTCGGCGCCCGCATCACGCTGCGGGACATGTTCGGGGCCCCCCTGGCCGAGGCGCGCCACACCCTGGGCACCCCGTCCGACGTGCTGCCCGAGGTCCGCTTGGGCGAAGGCACCTTCTACGTCGAGATCGTCGCCACCAAGGGCGCCTCCGTGTACACCGTCGAATTGACGCTGGGCGGCCCCTCCTCGGCCGGAGTCCCGCGCCCCGAGTGACGCCCCGTTCCCCGACGACGCCCCAGTCGCCGCCGGGGGTTTTGGCGCCGCACCCCGTGGGGCCTCCCGTTTCCCTGGTGACTACAGACCCCACCCATGCCTCCCCCCACCCCCCCGTTCCACGCGGGGACATCCGGCCCCCAATTTCGTGTCAGAACAGGGTGTTCCGGACCCCCTCCATTTGACAACCCCGACACACCCTGTTATCCCTTCACTTCGTCCCGGAATCGGTATTTTTCGATGAGCCAGTTCGAGGTGGTTCGCGACGTCGGAGAGTCCCTGAAGGAACTCCTGACGACCTCCTTCAAGGCCGCGGGCTACACCACCGTCACCGTGTCCAACGACCGCCCCAAGAAGGACAACGTCAAGTCCCTGCCGACGGTTTCGTCGTACCTGTACCACCTGTCCTACGCGCCCGGGCACAAGGAGCGCACTGATTCGCTGGTCACCACCTACTCGAAGGACGGCCACCTGGTCGAGTACTACCAGGACGCCCCGATCTACCTCCACGCCCACTTCATCCTGTCGGTGTTCGGCAACACGCCGACGGAAGAAAACCTGCTGCTGGGCCTGGTCATCAAGACCGTCCTCGAGAACCCGATCCTGTTCGGCGACCAGTTGAAGGGGGATTCGTTCTACCCCGACGACCAGGTGAACGTGTTTCCGAACCTCCAGGCGGACTTCAATGAATCCGTGTCCTTCTGGAGGAGCCTGAACGAGGAAGTGCGACCGTCGCTCTTCTACTACGTCCGGTTCCGCGTGGAATCGGAGCGACGGTCCGAGGATTTGTCGAGGGTGACTGGCAGGGATCTTGCAGTGCATCCGCGGTGATGGACACCGCTTGCACCGGGATCGGCCAGTCGACCCCCGGAGATGGGTAGGGAACCACCAAGGAGGCTCGAATGGCCACGTCGTACCTGTCCCCCGGTGTCTATGTCGAGGAAGTCGACCGCGGCACCAAGCCCCTGGAAATGGTCGGCACCAGCACGGCCGCCTTCATCGGCGAGTGCAAGGCCGGCCCCGTGAACCAGCCCGTGCTGGTCACCAACTGGAGCCAGTACACCAAGCAGTTCGGCGACTTCCAGAACGCCGACTACCTGGCCCACGCCGTGTACGGCTTCTTCAACAACGGCGGCGGCCGGGCGTTCGTCCTGAACGTCGGCACCCTCGAGCAGGCCAAGGAGCGCGGCGAGGACATCAACGGCAAGGCCGCGCTGTACATCGGCACCGACAACGGCCCCGGCACCCGCACCGGTCTGAAGGCCTTCGAGGACATCGAAGACATCAACATCGTCGCGGCGCCCGGCCAGACCGACCCCGTCATCCAGGACGCGGTCCTGTCGCACTGCGAAAACATGCGCTACCGCTTCGCCATCCTCGATTGCCCCGAAGTGATCGAAAAGGGCGGCGTGGACAAGATTCCGAAGCCCCGCGATTCCAAGTACGGCGGCTACTACTTCCCCTGGCTGGAAGTCTACGATCCGGTGAAGGGCAACATCTTCCAGCCCCCGTCCGGGTTCATGGCCGGCGTCTACGCCCGCAGCGACGGCGAGCGCGGCGTCCACAAGGCGCCCGCGAACGAGGTCGTGCGCGGCGCGCTGGGCCTGCGCTACAGCATCACCAAGGGCGAGCAGGACCTGTTGAACCCCAAGGGGATCAACTGCATCCGCGCGTTCCCGAACCGCGGGATCCGCGTGTGGGGCGCCCGCACGGTGTCCTCCGACGCGTCGTGGCGCTACGTCAACGTCCGCCGCCTGTTCAACATGGTCGAGCAGTCGATCGAGACGGGCACGCAGTGGGTCGTGTTCGAGCCGAACGATCCGCGCCTGTGGAAGCGGGTCACCCGCGACCTCAGCGCCTTCCTGCTGCGCCTGTGGCGCCAGGGCGCCCTGTTCGGCAAGACGCCGGAGGAAGCGTTCTACGTGAAGTGCGACGACGAGACCAACCCCCCGGAAGTGATCGACGCGGGCCAGATGATCGTCGAAATCGGCATGGCGCCCGTGAAGCCGGCGGAATTCGTGATCTTCCGCATCGGCCAGATGCCGGCCGGCGGCGAGGTGTCCGAGTAGCAGACCACGAATCCGTAGGAAGCGTCCCGGCGATGCCCCGGGGCGTGGTGGTTTACTGAAGGAACGGGAGGTTCAAGATGCCCAACCGGAGAAAGTTCGATCACATCGGGAATTTCAATTTCAAGGTGGAGATCGAGGGCGTGACGCAGGGCGCGTTCCGCAACGTCGAAGGCCTGGATTCGGAAACGGAAATCGTCGAGTACCAGGACGGCGACGACCTGGTGCTGCGCAAGCGCCCCGGCCGCACCAAGTACAGCAACATCGTCCTGAAGCGCGGCTTCGTGAACAGCGACGAGCTGTGGCAGTGGCGGAAGAAGGTCATCGAGGGCAAGGTCGAGCGCAAGTCGGGCTCGATCATCCTCTGCGCGGACGACAACAGCGAAGTCATCCGCTACAACTTCTTCGAAGCCTGGCCCTGCAAGTGGAAGGGGTTCACCCTGGACGGCAAGGGCACGGACGTGAACGTCGAGGAAATGGAGCTCGCGGTCGAGAAGATCGAGCGCGCCTGATCCCCGCAGGAGACACCATGGCCTTCCGAACCGAGTTCGAGTTCACGCTGCCGCGAGGCTACGTGGACAAGGACGGCAAGGTCCACAAGAAGGGCGTCATGCGCCTGGCGACGGCGAAGGACGAAATCCTCCCCCTGCAGGACTACCGCGTCCAGCAGAATCGCGCCTACCTGGTCGTGATCCTGCTGTCCCGCGTGATCAGTCGCCTGGGGGACGTGAAGTCCATCAACCCGTCGGTCATCGAGGAGCTGTACGCCTCGGACCTGGCCTACCTGCAGGACTTCTACCGGCGCATCAACGAGGATGGTACCAGCCACGTCAAAGTCACCTGCCCGGAATGCAAGCATGCGTTCGAGGTCGACCTGGGAGGGGAACTAAGCGTGGGGGAATCGTAAGCTACCCCCTGGACAAGCTGTACCAGGAGGTAGCTTACATCGCATACCATTTCCACTGGTCCCCGGACGAGGTCCTCGACATGGAGCACCGGGAGCGCCAGATCTGGGTGCGTGAGATCTCCGAGATCAACAAGGAGATCAACACGACCCGGCAGGGCTAGTCCCGGGAGCCCCTCGAGGGCTCCCCAGGCCGGTCGCGACCACCGCCGGGGCAGACGCGTCGCAGCTTCGTCCGCCCCGGCCCGCGACCCCACCACGGAGGCGAGCCGTGAGGTCCCCCGGATCAGACATCCGTCCCCCTGGCGTCTATACCGAGCCCTCGGAGCGGCGCAACGAAGCCCTGTCGTTGATGCGCAGCGGGGTCCCGGGCTTCGTGGGCCTGGGCCGGCGGGGGCCCACCAACGTGCCGGTGAGGATCGCCTCGCCGGGGCAATTCACCACCGTGTTCGGCGAGTTGCCCGAGGGCGGCTTCCTGCAGCCTTCGATCGAGGCCTTCTTCGCCAACGGCGGGAAGGAGTGCTGGGTCGTGCGAGTGGCCCACCGGTCCGGTCGGTCCTTCGGCGAGCCGGCCGCGTGCGCCGCCCGGACGTTCCAGGACCGGCACGATCGGCCCGTCCTGCGGGTGGATGCGCTCAGCGAGGGGGCCTGGGGCAACGACCTCACGGTCACCTTCCGGCAGCGGACGCCCCGGGCCCAGACCTTCCTGACGCTGGACGCGGCGGCCGGCGACGCCTCGGTCATGCTGCGTTCCACCCACGGGCTGCGGCCGGGCACGCTGCTGCGGCTGTACCGGGACGGGTTCGAGGCCTTCCGGGTCGTGACCGGCGTGTACGGAAAAACCGTGTCCTGGCGCGCCGATCAGCCCCTGCCCGAGGGCCTGCCGTCCAGCGCGCCGTCCTACGTCGAAACGGTGGAATTCGAACTGGACGTCGCGTCGCCGTTCCACCGGGAGTCCTTCACGGACCTGTCCCTGCACCCGGCCAGCCCGGGGTTCATCGAGCGCGTGGTGGCGGACCGGTCGCGCCTGGTCCGGGTGGCGGTGCTGGAGGCGGACGCGCTGGACCACCTGCCGTCGGGCCTGGACCTGCCGGCCGACGTGGTCGCCGTGGCCCTGGAAGGCGGGATCGACGGCCTGTGGAACGTGACGCCCGACGACCTGATCGGCATGACGGGCGGGCCGGGGGAACAGACGGGACTGGCGGCCCTGGAGGTCGTGGACGAGGTCGACCTGATCGCGGTGCCGGACGCCCTGTGGCTGTACCGGCAGAACGCGGGCGGGGACGGCAAGCCCTTCGCGACGCTGAAGGACGTGGAGGTGGTCCACGACGCGATGATTTCGCAGTGCGAACGGCTGAACGACCGGTTCGCGCTGCTGGACACGCCCTTCCCCGAGGACGCGAATCGGACCCGCGAGTACCGCCTGATGTTCGACTCGCGCCACGCGGCGCTGTACTTCCCGTGGATCGTGATGGACCGCAAGGGCACGCCGCTGAAGGTGCCGCCGGCGGGTCACGTGGCGGGGATCATCGCCCGGTGCGACGGGACGATCGGGATCCACAAGGCGCCGGCCAACGAGGTCCTGGTCGACGCGGACGATCTGACGGTCGTGCTGGTGGACGAGGACGTGGGCCAACTGAACGGCGAGGGCATCAACTGCCTGGTGTCCCAGGGCGTCCGGGGCCTGCGGGTCTGGGGCGCGCGGACGGTCAGCAGCGACGCGGCCTACCGGTACCTGAACGTGCGGCGCCAGTTGAACGCGATCCACAAGACGCTGTCCGGGGGCCTGCAGTGGGTGGTGTTCGAGCCCAACCAGCCTTCCCTGTGGAAGACGGTCCAGCGCAACGTGACGCAGTTCCTGATGGACCTGTGGCGACAGGGGTGGTTCCGGGGCGAGGCCCCCGAGGACGGCTTCTTCGTGAAGTGCGACGAGGAAACGAATCCTCCCGAGGAACGGGACGCCGGGCGCCTGGTGGTCGAGGTGGGCGTCGCCCCCGTTCGACCGGCCGAGTTCCTGGTGGTCCAGGTGGCCCAGGAGATGCATGGGACTCCTGAAGGCGGGTGAGGGCAGCGATGGCGCAGCAGTCAGGCGGGGGAACCGGCGGCAAGGGACGGGCGGACCCGGACATCCCCTTTTCATTCTTCGTGGAAATCGACGGCATCCGGTGCGTGAAGTTCCGGGAGGCCAGCGGCCTGGAGTGGAAGGCCGACCCCGAATCCTTCAACGAGGGCGGCAACAACGCCGGCCAGGTCCACCTGGTGGGCCGCGGCAGTTTCACGCCCCTGAAGCTGAAGAAGGGCTTTTTCGCGGCATCCGGGGAGTTCTACGACTGGATGAAGTCCCTGATGGACGGCGGGTCCACGGCCATCAAGCGCGCGACGGTGTCGGTCGTGGTGCAGAACGAGGCCGGGGACGAGCTGGGCCGGTTCGACCTTTTCGGCGCCTTCATGACCCGGTACGCCGGCCCCGGGTTCAACGCCATGGACGGCTCGGTGGCCTTCGAGGAAGTCGAGATCGTGTACGACCGGTTCGAGTACAAGCCGGCGAAGTGACGGGGTGGGTTCCATGGCGGACGACACGCGGCAATCCCCCCTGGGGATGCTGATCGTCGAATGGTCGGGCGCGTCGATGCTGGCCGGCGGGACTGCGCGTCCCTTCGGGGCCGAGGCGTGGTCGATCCTGCAGCGCCTGGCCCGTCCGGACGCGTCCGGCCCCGGCCTGATCCAGACCGATGCCACGGGGCTGGTGTCCGGCGTGGACGCGCTGCTGGAAGGCCGGGCGTCGGCGGGCACGCCCGATTTCTGGTCCCTGGCCGCGGACGCCCCCCAGCCCGAAATGCTCCGCCTGGAATCCCCGGCGCCCGAACCGGCGGTCACGGGTTCCTCCCGACCGATCGGGACCAGCCTGTTCCCGCCCCGGACGCGCGGCGCCGCGCCCCGGTCCGGCAGGACCCGGGCCCCGGGTGCGCCGGCCTCGACGGTGCCATCGACGGATGAGGCGCCATCGAAGCCCGTGGCGCCGTCGCCGGTTCGCCCGGACGCGACGCCCCGCCAGACGATGATCCGCCCGGCGGCACCGGGGCCGGGAGTCCCCGGCGGGATGCCCGGACCGCGCCCCCGATCGTCCCTCCCGGCACGCGGGATCGCGGCCGCCGCGGCGCCCTCCCCGGCGACGCGGGCGGACCAGCGCCTGGGCCTGGGGGCGCAGGGCGAACTGATGGCCGCCCTGCGGCTGCGTCCCCCGGCTTCGACGCCCTCGACGGGCCCGTCGGCAGGCCCCGGGGCGCCCCAGGGCCGCAGCACCGGCCTCCTGTCCGTGCTGGACGTGCCCCGCCTGGCCGCTGCGGGCGGGCGTGTCGGCGAGCCCCCGGCCGGGACGGGCACCGATCGGCCGGTGTACGACCGCGCGACGCCCGACGCCCAGCAGACGCTGCTGGCGGGTCCGGCCCTGCCGGCCCCGGCGGACGAGTCCCCGACCACCACGAAGCCCCCGACGGCCGCCCGAGGCGCTTCCGCCCGCGAGCGGCCCCTCAAGTCGCCGCGGAAGGCCGACGTACCGGCCCCCGGGAATGCGCAGACCGGCCTGCCGTCGGCAACGGCAACGCCTGCCGCCGCGCCGCGGTCCACCTCGCGGAAGGCCGGGCCGGCGAATGCCCCTTCCCTGTCCTCATCGTCCCCGTCTCCGACCTCCCCCGCCCCGTCCCGCGCCTCGACGCCCGACGCACGGCGGCCCCCGCCCTCCCACCCGGGCCTGGACGCCTCCTGGAACCCCGCGGACCAGGGCGCATCCGGCACCGACCCCCTCCTGCGCCGGATGGGGCCGTCCCTGGTGCGCCTGGCAGCCCCGGCCGACGCCCCCGAACCTGCGGCGGGCCGGACCTGGGCAGCGTCCGAGGGTGTTCTGGCCGACGCGTCGCTCCTGGCCCTCGGCCCCGATGGGGCCTCCCGGATCGCGCCCCCGGACGTGCCCCTGCCCCCTCGATCCGTCGGATCGACGGCGGCGCGCGGAGCCCCCTCCGGCTCGGGGTCCCCGGGTCCGCGGGTTCGGCCGAGTGCCCGGGACCTCCCCGCCGCGCTGCTGCACATCGCGGGACGCCCCTCGACCGCCGCGACCGCCTCGTTCGCCGCACCGGGTGCCCCGGGACCCACCGCCCTCAGTCCCGTGCGCCCTGGAACCCCGACGCCCGGCGGGCAGCCGGCTTCCTCGACCCGTACCGCCCCCGGCGACACCGCCGGCGGGCCCGACCTGATGGCCGCGGTGCTGGCCCCGATGGGCCCGGCCCTGGCCCGTCTGTCCTCGCCCGAGGCCCTGCGTCGCCAGGTCGGTGCCGCCGATCCCTTCGCGTCGCTCCCGGCCCCGGCGGGATTCGACGGACGCTGGGACCTGCCCGGGGCGCCGGGCACCCTGATCGCCCTGCCGGTCGCAGCCGATGCCGACGTCGCCCCCGGATCGCTGACGGGCCCCGCCGCCCGACGCGCCGCGACGCAGACGCCTCCGACCGGCGCACCCGGTTCCGTCGCCCGCAGTTCCACCTCCCCGGGATCGGCGGGGCTTCGGACGGCCGCCCCGTCCCGTCGCAACCTCCCCCTGGCATCGATGGTCCGGGCGGGACTTCGGGCCGCCGATCACCCCGTGTCGCGCACCGGCTTCGGCGTCCGGCCGGCGGCTTCGCCGCGCCGTGCCCCGGATTCCGCCTCCCCGTTCCCCCGGGTCGCCGGAATCGGGCGTCCGGCCCCGCTGGACGCGGCCGCTGCGGCATCGCCGGGCGGGTTCGGCAGCGCGGCCTTGGCGTCGGCAGGACATCCGCGGTCGGCCCTGGGGTCCGGCGAATCCGGCTACCAGCCGTTCGACCTCGTCGGCCTGCGATCCCCGCTGGTGACCGGCACCGATCGCGCCTTCCCGGCCCCGGCGGCCCGTGCCGCCGAGGCCCTCGCGCCGCTGCGGGGAACGCTGGTCCGGTCCCTGGCCGCCCTGCCGCCCCCCGGGCCCGGCATCGAGGGACGGGCGCCGTCCGCCGACGCGCCCCGGCTGGCCGCGGCCGCAGGCACCTCGGACCTCGTGGAATGGATCCGGCTGCTGGGCGGGGGCCACCCCGCGGCGACTTCCCAGGACGCCCCGGTCACGGCCCGCGCTGCGGAGGGTATCGAGGCAGGCGCGCTGGTCGCGCCGGGCGCCGGACCCTCGGGGGACAGCTCCTTCGGCCTGCGGCTTCCCGGCGCCGGCCCCGCGATCGACCGGGTCCGCCCGGAAGGGATCCGGGGCGCCCCGCTGCCTGGGCTACCATCGACTCCCGCGCCCGCGCCGCGGTTCGACGTGTCCCGGTCGGACCGCAGCCTGGTGTCGCCGGGCGGCGCCGGCGGGTTCCCGGGCACGTCCTTCGCCAGCCTCCTGGGGTCCGCCCCCCCGAGCCTGTCGGGGCCGACGTACCACGGGACCCATCCCCTGGTGTCCACGGCCATCGGCAGCGTGGCGGCGACGGCCCGGCTGGCGGCCACGATCGATACGCCCGCCGCAGCCCCGCCCCCCGGGACGGCCGCTGCGGAACCGGGCGCTCCCGGAGCCCGGGCCGTGGACCTGGACGGCCTGGCGGCGGAAATGTCGGAACGAATCCTCAGGCGCCTGAAGCGCGACAAGGAACGGAGGGGCTTCTATGGCTAGCAACACCCCGGGCGGTTCGGGAAGCGTCCCGGCCAAGGCGTTCCTCCACGTGGTGGATCGCGACTCCGGCAGCATGAAGCAGATCCTGTCGTCGTCCACCGCGTCCTCCGACGGGGGGGATTTCGTCTTCCACTACAACCCGGAAACGGTGTCGGTCGAAAAGCAGACGATGTTCCAGGAGCACCCGACCCAGGGGTCGGACTCGGGCGGGAAGGAGTGGACGCACGGCAACAGCCGCACGCTGTCCATCAGCGAACTGTATTTCGACACCTACGAGGACAAGGAAAACGTCCGGACGAAGTACATCGACCGGCTGGAGGCCCTGGCGCACTTCGACCCGGAACTGCACCGCCCGCCGAAGCTGCTGTTCCTGTGGGGCAAGTTCATGGCGGAAAACGACGACTACAACTCGTGCCAGTGGTACCTGCGCAGCGTCAAGGTGACCTACGTGATGTTCCTGTCCGACGGCACGCCGGTCCGAGCCAAGGTGGAACTGTCCCTGGTCGAGGCGACCACGGTCGACCGCCAGCAGCAGAAGGATCCCCAGTCCCCGGACCACGCCAAGGTGTACACGGTGACCCGCGGGGACACGCTGCAGAGCATCGCGTACCGCGAGTATGACGACCCGTCCGAATGGCGCCGCATCGCCGAGGTGAACGCCATCGACGACCCGCTGAACATCGAGCCGGGGACGCGCCTGCTGGTGCCCCCGATCCTGAAGTGACGGCCTCCGGCCGGGAGGAACCCCCATGTCCCAGGGCACCGCGGGCACCGAAGACGTCCGGTCCTGCATCATCAAGATCGACGGGAAGACCCACGTGGAATCCACGGCGGGCGGCGCCGATCCCACGAACTTCGGCATCGCCGCCTACCTGGAATCGGTCCAGGTGGACAAGCGTCTGGACGCGCCGGACATGTTCAGCATCGAACTGGACATCAAGAGCGACGAAAAAATCCAGTACGTGGACGACCTCCAGGAGGGCAAGTCCGTCGAAATCCTGCTGGGCCCGGTGGGCAAGGAAAAGACGGTCTTCCTGGGTGAAATCCACTACATCGAGCCCTGCTTCCGCCACGAGGGCGCCTCGACCGTGGTGATCGGCGGCTACGATCACTCCCACCGCCTCACCCGGGGCACCACCTCCCGGACCTGGGGCGACGGCGTGAACGCCCAGGACCTGGTGCCGACCGCCGTCCGCGACGTCATCAGCAAGGCCGGCGACGTCGGCGGCACGCGGGACGGCCTTTCGGCATCCACCGTGGACACCCCCCGGGCGCAATCGTCCTACATCCCGCAGTTGAACGTGTCCGACTACCACTTCATGAAGTGGCTGGGCGCCGAAGCGGACCGGTCCGTCGAGGCCGACACCGTGGCCGACGACACGCAGATCCACTTCCGCCCGCCGAACCTGACCAAGCAGGCGGTCAAGACGCTGGTGCGGGACGCCCCCCGGGGGGACGACGAGTGCCTGGTGCGCGAGGCGCGCTTCAACCTCAGCACGGTACGCCAGGTGGCCCGGGTCGAGGTCCGGGGCTGGGACCCCAAGCGCAAGAAGGCCATCGTGGGCGTCGCGACCGCCCCGGGCTATGTCTTCGACGGGAAGGAAGGCTGGAAGGCCGCGGGCCTGGGGCTCTATGGTTCCGAGTCCGCCGGCAAGGTCCTGACCATCACCGACCGCCCCGTGGACAGCAAGGAGGAAGCCGACGCGCTGGCCAAGGCCATGTTCACGCAGTTGTCGATGGATTTCCTGACGGGCGAAATCGACTTCACCGGCGACCCGACCCTGACTGCCGGGGACATCGTGGCGGTCCGGGGCTTCGGCAAGCGGTTCGACGGCAAGTACCTGGTCACCGCCTGCGCCCACGAGATGGTCCCGAAGACGATCGGGTACGTCACCCGCCTGAAGATCGCCCGGAACGCTGCGGGGGAGTAGGTCGGCGCGGGACCGGGGCCTCAGCGGCCGAAACCGAACAGCTTCGTCGCCTCGTCCAGTTCCTTGGCCGTGATGCTGCCGACGCGGACGCAGCGCAGCCGCCCCTGGGGGTCCAGCAGCGCCTGCACGGGGAGCGTGGGGGGATTCGGGACGCCGATGCCGTTGTAGAAGGCGGCCCGCTCGGCCTCCTCGGCCACCCAGAGGTAGTCCCCGGGAATCGCAGCGCCTTCGCCGGCCAGGAACTTGCGCAACTGGCGCTCGTCGTCGTCCACCGACAGGAACAGCACGCGCAGCAGCCCGCCGCCCTCGCGAACCTTCGAGGCCCAGGCGGCGATCTCGGGCATTTCCGCCTTGCAGGGCTTGCACCACGCGGCCCAGACGTTGATCCAGGTCCACGGCTTCGCCGACAGCAGGGCCCCCGAGCGGACCTTCTGGCCCTTCGGCAGGCTGAACACGCGGGCGTTCGCCTCGGTGAACATCCGGTCGCACAACGGGCCCGAAGGCTCGGCCCCCTCGGCCCCGGCGGCCTTGGCCACCTCGGACAGGGACCCCTTTTCGGCCGCAGGTGCAGCCCCGGTGCCGGTCGGACCGGTCGCCTGGACACGCTCGAGGACCTGGGTCTTGGGAGGCGGAGCCACCGTGGTGATCGGGGTCGGCTTGACCAGCGGCCAGACGAACAGGAACAGGACGCCCAGGGCCGCGCCGACCAGCAGGAACCCGAAGATCTTCACGAGACCTCCACGGACGGAAGGAGGGGGAGCGTCACAGGCGGCAGTCGATCCACGAGATGACGGCCGAGCGGTTCAGTTCCTTGGACATCTGCAGGTCCTCGGCCTTGGTCCGCTGCTCCTTCTGGCACTCCTCGACCGGACGCGACAGGTTCCAGCTGCAGAACTCCTTGTCCAGCTGCGCGTATTCCTCGCCCAGCCACAGGAGGCCCAGCTTCTGGTCCAGTTCCGTGTCCTTGAAGCGCTCCTGCAGGTAGAACAGCACCGAGTTCGCACGCTTGTGCGAGTACATGCGGTTCTTTTCCGTGGTGTCGTCCGTCGAGGCGCGGGCGACCACGAAGAAGTAGGAGGCGCCGCGCTGGTCGGCCCACATCTTTTCCAGCAGCGCCTTCGAGCCGGCGTCCAGTTCGTCCTTTTCCGGGTCGAACAGGATGATGCCCGCGCGCTTGTCCAGGGACTTGAACAGGGTGTTGAAGTCCGCGTCGCTGATCTGGGCCACGTTCCGCAGCTCGTTCGGCTGGCAGCCGCGACGGCCGCCCCCGATCAGGCCGCAGTTCGTCAGCACCCGGCGCAGGACCGTCTTCAACTCGTCCGTGCAGTAGGCCACTTCGGCCTTCGACGCAATCAGCGGCGCGGGCTTCTTCTGGCCTTCCAGGGACTCGCCCGTTTCCAGGCGGTGGGCCGCGGCCTGGACCATCGAGCGGGTGCCCGTGCCCAGCGCCACCAGCAGAACGATCATCACAACGGCATTGAGGATCCAGGCGATCTTCATGGGAGTCCTCCCCTACTTCGTGCCCAGGAGCCGGGTCATGGCGTAGTCGAGGCCCAGGTCGGTGTCCTCGTCACACAGCCGCGCGCCATTGACGTAGAGCTGCGGCGTCAGCACCGGCAGGCTCTGGTCCACGGCCCAGTTCAACGTCTTGTTCAGCGCGATCTTCGTGTCGGGCGAATCCAGGCAGTCCTTGACCTGCGGATACGCCTTCAGGACCGCATCCCGGATGCGGGCGGACGGGTTGTCCGCCTTGTCCTTCGGCCGGAAGTCCTTCTGGTTCGCGTACGACCAATCGAGGATCTCGCCGGCCTTGTCCTTCGCGCAGATCATCGCCTTGGCCAGCACGCAGGCGCCGGGGTGCATGGAGTCGGTCATCATCCAGTTGCACTCGGCATCCAGCGGCAGGATGGCGACCTTGAAGCTCATCTTGGACGCGAAGGGCGCGTCCTGGATGCGCTTGTGGAACGCCGCGCACGCCGGGCAGAGCGGATCCACGACCAGGATCGATTCGGTCCCGGCCTGGGCGGCCGGCTTCCCGATCGGGATCAGCACGTTGTTCTTGTCTTCCTTGCTCTTCAGCGTGCCGCACTCGCTGATGTACTTCGTGTAGTCCGGCACGGTCTTCAGGAACAGGCCGACGGGCAGCAGCGTGGCCAGGCCCATCTCGGCCAGCACCACCAGGATCGCGATGATGTTCGCGGTGCCGCTGGGCTTGTCGCCGGCCTCGGCCGAGCGGCGCCGGTCGCCGATGGACGACACGAACACCAGCGCGGCGCCCAGGGCCAGGATGCCCGAGGCGATGTAGGTGCCGACGCAGGTCTTGCAGAACTCGTGCAGCTTGCTGACCGAGATGCTGAAGAAGGCCAGCGAGGCCGCGACGGCCGCGATCGCCACCAGCAGCAGGCCGATGTTCACCGCGAGGTGATGGCCCTTACGGCTGACGATGCCCCACAGCGACAGGGCCAGGCCGAAGCCGAACAGCCCCACGGCGAACAGGGACCACGGCACGCCGCCCCAGTACCGATCCCGCCAGAACGAGGAATACGGCGAGAACATCGCGACCTTGCACCCTTCGGCGCCCTGCTCCAGCATGGTCGTCTCGGTCAGGCCCGGCAGGAGCGAACAACTGACGGGATGCAGTTGGCGATCCAGGTGGGCCACGAAATCCGAGGTCGAATAGCCGGAGTAGAACAGGCCGAGGGCCGCCCCGACCAGGGCGATTGCGAAGAACAGGTAGGTCTTCTTGCTCATGTCTCCCCCATCATCCGCCCAGGGGGGCGGTGGTCGATTCCGGCGCGATTGTACGTCCGTTCCTGGGAGACGGCGTAGTTTTCAACAATCCCGGCCTCGTAGGCGGTGCGGGAACCGCGAAGGGCGAGGCTGCGAGGGGACTTCCGAGGTCCGGCCGGATTCCCGGGATGCCTTGACGCCCCGCCGGGCATGACCTACCGTCAACCCGAGCAGACACCACGGGGCCTGGGATGTTCGGTTCGGGCGTGTACGCGGGCTGGATCGTCGTGGACCTGCGGGCCCTCCTGGCCCTGGTCCTGCTGGCCGCGGGGGTTTCCCTGCTGCTGCTGGGCTTGCTGGTGCGCCGCCGGGCGTGGCACGAGTACGTGACGCTGTTCGTGGCTCTGTCGTCGATCCTGCTGGTGGCGGGGTTCGTGCTGCTGCAGACCGCGCTGAATCACCCGGTGGTGGTGGAGCGGGACTTCTTCCCCTTGCGGTAGGCGACCAGCGCGGCGAACAGGGCCGCCACCGTCGCCGCGAAACACGCCCACGCGAAGGCCCTGCCGACGACGGCGAAGACCGTGCGCTCCGGGTCCGTCGGGACCGGGACCTCCACCACCACGGTCGCGCGCTCGTAGACGCCGGTCTCGCCGACCAGGTCCCCGGAGGCCCGCACCACGGCGCTGATGCCGGTCATGGTGGCGCGCACGACCGGGCGGCGCAGCTCGACCGCCCGCGGAACCTGGTCCATCAGGTGCTGGCGGGGCGCCCCCGACGTGCCGAACCACCCGTCGTTGGTCACGTTCAGGATCAGGCCCGCGTCCACCGCCACCACGGCCTCCCGGGTCAACCCGGCCTGGACCGCCTCGTAGCAGACCGACGGCGCCGCGACGTGGCCCGCGATCGTGAAGGCCCCGAAGGCCTCGCCCTCCCGGAGGTTCCCGACGCCCGGAACGCGGCCCTTCAGCCAAGGGAACGTGTCGGACAGCGGCATGTACTCGCCGAAGGCCAGCAACAGGCGCTTGTCGTACCGGTTGGCCTCCTCCCCGTCGGGACCCAGCATCAGCATCGAATTGCGGCCGCGCTCGTCCGGACGCGTGATGGCGCCGAAGACCAGCGGGATGCCGACCTCGCGGACCATTTCCTTCACCAACCGGGCGGCCCGCACCTGGTACGTCACCGCGCCGGCGCCGGTCGTTGCGACCCACTCGTAGGGGAAGGCCCCCTCGGGCCAGATCACGGCGTCCACGCCCGTCCGATCGGCGGTCCGGCTCATCGCGATCAACCGATCCACGAGGCCGTCCCGGACCTTCGGGTCCCGGCTGCGGCGCTCGTCGGGCCGGGCGTCGGGCTGCACCAGCAGCAGGCGCAGGACCGGCGCCGCGGCCTCGTCCTCCCGAACGGACTGCAGCCGCACCGCGCCGTAGGCCAGCCAGGCCGCCAGCAGCACGATCGCGACCCCGCCGGGAAGAAGGGAGGGGCGCCGCCGGGCCCACAGGTCCCGCAGGGCCAGCGCGATGGCCGTGGACACCGCGACCGTCACGTACGTGGCGCCCTCGATGCCGGTGACGTCGGCCCCCTGGATCAGCAGAGGCACGCGCCAGTAGGTATTGCCGAGGGTGAACGGGAACAGGTGCGGCCCGACGAAGTCCACGGCCACGACCGCCGCGGGGGCCAGCAGCACGGCCGCCCAGGCCGGGAGGGGCAGCCGGAGGATCGTCCGCAGCGCCACGGCCATCGCCGCCCCGTTCAGGCCGTAGACGATCGCGTAGGCGCCCAGGACCAGCGCCGCAGCCCACGTCGGGAACTGGGCCAGGTTGACGGCGGTCGGGACGATCCAGTGGAAGATGCCGGCCAGCGACACCGCCCCGGTGATCCACCCGGTCAGCAGCGCGCCGCGAAGCCCCAGGGACGGCACCGCGACCAGCAGGGGCACCAGGGCGATCGGCGCGACGACCCACCAGCCCAGATCGGGGAAGGGGAGGATGGTGAGGACTCCCGACCCGACGCCCGCGGCGACGATCGGAAGGACGCGGCGCATGAACCTACTCATCCATCTTGCGCAGGTGGCCGCAGGCCTGCTTGATCCCGGCCTGGCACGCCTTCTTCAGCTCGACCCGGGCGGCGTCCTTGTCGCCCTTTTCCTTCAGCGCCAGGCCCAGCCCGAACTGCGCCTCGGTGTAGTCCGGCTTGATGGCCAGCGCCTTGCGGTAGTTGTCGGCGGCGCCGGCGTATTCCTTCTTGCGCCACAGGATGCCGGCGGACTTGAACGCCGCCTCGGACGACTTGGGGTTCACCTTCAGGGCGACCTGGAACAGCTTGAGGGCCCCGTCCAGATCGTCCTTTTCGACCGCGATGGCGGCCAGGCCCATGTGCGAGGAATAGTCCTTCTTGTCGATGGCCAGCGCGGCCTTGAACTCCTTTTCCGCCCGGTCGTAGAAGCGCAGGCGCCGGTACACGTCGCCCAGGCCGCCGTGGGCAGCCCGGTCCCGCGGGCTCAGCGCCAGCGCCGCCTCGTAGGCCGCCTGGGCCTCGGGCAGCCGGTTCAGCCAGTCGTAGGCATAGGCCATGTTCAACTGGTACTTGAAGATCTTCGGCTCCAGCACGGCGGCCTTCTGGAAGCGGGACAGCGCCTCGGCCAGTTTCCCGTCGTCTCCCGACTTCCGGGACTCCTCGCCCAGCTTCACGCCTTCCTTGTAGAACCCTTCCGACACGCCCGACTGCGCCCGGACCGCCGGCGCGGCGCCCAGGACCACGACCGCCGCCACAATTGCCACCCGACGGATCATCACCGTACCTCCTCGACTGCGTCCAGGGCCGCGAATGCCGCGACCAGGCGCCCGTGCGTCACTTCCAGCGCCTCGGGAATCACCCGTGTTTCGCCCAGAACGGGCACGAAATTGTTGTCGCCGGTCCACCGGGGCACCACGTGCATGTGGCAGTGGTCCGCGATGCCGGCGCCCGCCGCCCGCCCGACGTTCATGCCGATGTTGAACCCTTGCGGGTGGTAGGTCGCTTCCAGGGCCCGCACCGCCCGCTGCACCAGGTCGCCGATCTCGGCCCATTCCGCGGGTTCCAGATCGACCGGCGTCGCGACGTGGCGATAGGGGACCACCATCAGGTGGCCCGACGTGTAGGGGAAGCGGTTCAGGATCACGAAGGCCCGCAGGCCCAGGTGGACCGTGAGGGTCTCGGCCGACACCCCGCGGCCCGGAAAGTCGCAGAAGATGCAGCCCGCCACGGTTCCCTGGTTCATGTATGCCATTCGCCATGGCGCGAAAATCGTCTTCACGCCCCTGATGCCCTCAAGCGGACTTGGCGTCCTCTCCCATCACCATGAGGGGGCGCGTGCCCTGCAGCACGGACTCCTCGTTGACGACGACTTCCTTCACGTTTTCCTCGCCGGGGACCTCGTACATGACGTCCAGCATCACCCGTTCGAGGATGGACCGCAGGCCGCGGGCGCCGGAGCCGCGCGTGACCGCCTGGCGGGCGATGGCCCGCAGGGCGCTGTCGGTGAACTGCAGGTCCACGCCGTCCATTTCCAGCATCCACTTGTACTGGCGGGCCAGGGCGTTCCGCGGTTCGGTCAGGATGCGGACCAGGGCGTCCTCGTCCAGTTCCGACAGGGGGGCGGCGACCGCGAACCGGCCGACGAACTCGGGGATCAGGCCGAAATGGATCAGGTCCTCGGGCTGGATGTCCCGGAGGATTTCGCCCACGTCCCGCTTGCCGCCGCGGGCAGGCGTGGACCCGAAGCCGATGGACCCGCCGCGCAGGCGGCCCTCGACGACCTTGTCCAGCCCGACGAAGGCGCCGCCGCAGATGAACAGGATGTCGGTCGTGTCGACCGGGACGTATTCCTGCTGGGGATGCTTGCGGCCGCCCTTGGGGGGAACGTTCGCGATGGTCCCCTCGAGGATCTTCAGCAGGGCCTGCTGGACGCCCTCGCCGGACACGTCGCGGGTGATGCTGGGGCTGTCGCCCTTGCGCGCGATCTTGTCGATTTCGTCCACGTAGATGATGCCGCGCTTGCAGGCGTCCACGTCCCAGTCGGCGTTCTGCAGCAGGGCCAGGATGATGTTCTCGACATCCTCGCCCACGTACCCGGCTTCCGTCAGCGACGTGGCGTCCACCATCGCGAACGGCACGCGCAGGATGCGGGCCAGCGTCTGGGCCAGCAGCGTCTTGCCCGAGCCCGTGGGGCCCATCAGCAGGATGTTGCTCTTCGACAGTTCCACGTCGCCGGGGCGGCGCTTGGTGCGCGACTCGATGCGCTTGTAGTGGTTGTACACCGCCACGGCCAGCACGCGCTTGGCGTGGTCCTGACCGACGACGTACTCGTCCAGCGTCTTGACGATGTCCCGGGGCTTCGGCAGGCCGGGGGCGCGCGAGGGCTTGCGCTCACGCTCGGTTTCCGCGGCCATGATGTCGTTGCACAGGGCGACGCACTCGTCGCAGATGTAGACGTTCGGCCCGGCGATCAACCGCCGGGACTGGCTCTTGGCCTTTCCGCAGAAACTGCAGAACAGCGTGTCGCGCTGGGTATCCTTTCGCTTGTCCACGGGGACCTATCCTCCGACCCGATGCGACCGGGGGTCAACCCGGCACGAGGGACTGCATTGTACCTCCGGAGCGTCCGGGGCGCAAAAGGCCTAGCCCGGAGGGATTGTACCGAAGTGCAGGCAGAGGTCGTTGCCCTCCCAGTAGAAGTCGGGGATCCGGACCGTTTCGGGATAGCCGATCTTCGCGTAGAACGCCCGCGTCTTGGCGTACTCGGGCAGGCTGGACGTCTCGATCCGGACGATCCGGCCGTCCTCGGCACGAATCCGGCGTTCCATCTCGCGAACCAGCAGCGAACCCAGGCCCGCCCGCTGGATGTCCGGGTCCACGGCCATCCAGTACAGGTCGTACGACCACTTCGTGAAGGGCGTCAGGCCCCACAGGATGTACCCGGAAAGGCGATCGTCGGTGCGCGTGACCGCGATCCGGTAGGTGGTTCCGGGCACCGGGTTCAGGGCCTCGTCGGCCAGTTCCCGCGCGATGTCCACCTCCTCTTCCGTGAACACGCCGGTCCGGCGCAGCACCTCCACGATGGGGTCCAGATCCTCGGAGCGGCCGCCGTCGATCGTCGTCGTCATGTTGTCGGTCCCCTTTCCAGCGCCCGTTTCGCCCGTGCCATCGCGAAACCGGCGACACGCGCCACCAGGTCCGGATGCTCGATCCCCTGTCGTTCGGCCTGGCGTGAAATCCCGGTTCCGGGCGCCAGGTCGGAATTCGGATTCACCTCGATCACCCGGGGCATCCCCTGGGCGTCCAGCCGCATGTCCACGCGGCCGTAGTCCCGCACGCCCATCACGCGGAAGGCGTTCAGCGCGACGCACAGCACGCGCCGTTCCAGGGCCGGGTCCAGTTCGGCGCGCCGGGACACGGTTCCCGTGAATTCCGGCGAGTCCTCGTCCCACTTGGCCTTGTACGTGACGATGTGGGGCACGCCCTCGGGAAACCCGGTGAAGTCGATTTCGGCCGGCCACAGGGTCGTCAGTTCCCGGTCACCGAACACCGCGACGTTGATTTCCCGTCCCGGCAGGTATTCCTGGAGGATGGCGCCGCCTCCGTAGGTGGCGCACAGGTGGCGAACCCGGCGGGCCAGCGCCTGGGCATCGTGGACCACCGACCCCTCGTCGATGCCCACCGACCCGTCGGTCCGTCGCGGCTTGACGAAGGCCGGGAACGGAAACGGCCGATCGGCGTTCGTCGCGTCACGAACCTCCGAACGCGGCACGGGGACGCCGT
Source organism: uncultured Myxococcales bacterium (assembly GCA_903847405.1). Classification (GTDB taxonomy): domain Bacteria; phylum Myxococcota_A; class UBA9042; order DTJE01; family DTJE01; genus CAIZWN01. Next base: position 26,532 of record CAINDP010000099.1, read on the forward strand.
TGCGGGCCAGGTGGCGCATGCACAGGCCCTTGTCCAGGCAGGCCCGCAGCACGGCGGCAGGCGACCCGGTGAACGCCACGCCCTGCCGTTCCAGCAGTGCGGCCACGGCGGGTTCCCACGTTTCCTTGCCCTTGAGGGATTCGATGAGGTTGAAGACCACCGACGGACGTTCGACGGACAGCATCGTGCGGATGTCGGCAAGGTTCCTGGCCAGGCACAGGCGGGCGTCCGGGTAGCCGCGGGTCCGCAGGCCGTCCCGGATGTCCGTGGCGGCCTCGATGACCTCCCGGACGTCGGGACGATCGCCGCCGGGAGCCTCCCGGTCGTCGCTGGCCAGAACGACCAGTCGGGAGCCCGTCGGTTCCCTGTCGAAAACCGCGGTGGAGAAACGTTCACTTTCCGGGAGAGGGGAGGTTTCCATCGGTAGACCAACGGTCCGAGGTCCCTTGCAGGACAGACTCTCGACAGGGGCGTTGTCCGGATTCACTTGTATGTGCACCGACTTGGCAAGGAACCCAACAATGCGACAGCCCCCAGTACCAAGAGAACCACCGGGGTTCTTCTGTCCTCAGAACTGTCGAAGAAATGTAGCATGGAACATCGACGACCACGGAGGGAGGTTCGTTCTCCGGGTTTCATCGTAGAATCGCCCGCGACCGACGGCCCCATGTCCTGGAAGGAGCGTCCACCGTGCCGACCGATGGAAACCCCGCGGGAAACCCCTTGCCGATCCTGCGGGACCGGGGTGGCGAGCGCAACCTCTTTTCGCTGGAGATGGGTCCGGACGGCGTCCGCCTGCGCCTGGGGAGCGCGGTCCTGGAGGACTGGCTGGTCATCCGGGACCTGGTCCTGCTGGTGCCCCACGTTCCCCGGTCCTTCGACTACACCGCCGGGCCGCGATCCCTGCAATCCGCCCTGACGCACCTGGAAGGCGTCGTCCTGGAACTGCGCCTGGACGGGCTGGTGTCCCGGTTCGGGAGCGTGCCGGGAATCACGGTCGCCGGGTTCAGGGCCCTGGACGGTCGGATCGCCGTGTCGGGCACCGTGGACGAGGCGCCCTTCACCCTGCGGCTGGCCCTGGGGATGCCGGGAGTCGAGGGAACCGGCGACGTCGCCGTGCGGTTCGAGGATCCGCGGGTCTACGGGTGGATCGGACGGTCCTGGGATCGGCTGGGTCCGGCCCTGGGCAGCGCGCTCCCGGCCGTCCTTCGCGTCGACGTGGATCGGAACCGGGCGATCGTGGACGTCCTGCGTCCCGCGCTGATGCCGCTGCTGGCCGGGATGGGATGCAAGGTGCCCCTGGTGGACGGGGTCGAACTGTCGTCGGTCCAGATCCGGGACGGAAGGGTTTCGCTGCGGTTCGGGAAGGCGTCGTCGCCCTCGCGGACGGGAGCGAAAGAATCCGAGGAACGGACGGAATTTCCCCGGGACCCGGAAGCCGACGCCAGGCTTGCCCTGCGGGACCTGGCCCAGGGCGCGGATGCCGCCGAGGCGGGCGCCCGGCTGCTGACGAACGGCGTCGCTTCGCCGCGCCTGTGGCCCGAGGTCCTGGTCGCGGCGCGGACCCTGGGTGAGGATCGTCCCGAATGGGTGCTGCCGCATCTGGTGGGCGTCCTGCTGGCGTCCCGCATGCCGGAACTCGTGTCCCCGGGGGACGTCGCCGCCCTGGCCCGGCGCCTGCTGACGGCCGTGGAGGCGTCGGGCGACGTGGCGGACCTGGCGCTGGCAGGCCGCCTGGTCGCGACGGTCACGTTCGATCTGGAGCCCGGGGAAGCCCTGGCGCTGGTGGACGCCGTTCGTGCCCGGGGCGTGTCGGACCCGGTCGTGCTGGAGGCTGCGGCCCTGGCCCTGGACCGCCTGGGGCGGGGCGTCGAGGCGCGGGCGGTCCGGGCGCGCCTGCTGGCCCTGGCGCCGGCGGGTCGGACCAGCGAGATCCTGCGGTCGGTGGTGGATCGGCTGGATCGGGCGGGCCTGGAGGGCGTCGCGAACGCCTGGCTGGACGAAACGCTGGCACGGTGCGACGAGGGTCGGTTCGGTGCCGAGGGGGCTGCGATCCGGCGCCGGACGCAGTTGCTGTGCGCCGCCCGGGAATCGCTGGCGGGCGATGCGGGAGGCCGGCGCCGGTTGCTGGACCTGCTGCGGCAGGATCCGTCCGACCGGGAGGCCCTGGACCTGCTGGCCGTCACCGCCCGGACCGATCGCGAGGCGGCCGAGGCCGTGGCGCGCCTGCGGGAAGCCGCGGACGGAGCGACCGGGATCCTGCGGTCGGGATTGCTGCGGGACGCGGCCCGGGTCACGGCCGATCGCCTCGGGCTGCGGCGCCAGGCGGTCCTGCTGCTGGAAGAAGCCCTGGAGGCCGCGCCCCGGGACGTCGAGGCGGCGGATGCCCTGGATCGCCTGTGCACGGAACTCGGCCTGGACGATCGGCGCCTGGTCCTGGCCCGCGTGCGGCTGTCCTGGACCGGGGATCCCGAGGCCCGGGTGGAGGCCCTCCTCCGGGTAGCCCGCCTGGCCGAAAAGACCGGAGCGGTGGACGAGGCGGCGCGCTCCGTCGCGGAAATCCTGCGCTGCGACCCGACCAATCGCGAGGCACTCGAAACGGGCATCCGGGTCTTTGCCGCAGCCGGCGACGAGGCCGCCCTGGTCGCAGCCTGGGACACGCTCTTGGATCTGGACGCCCGCTGAACCTAAACTTACCCCCCATGTGCATCCGAAACAGAATCCCTGCGGAGTTTCGGCCATGGCCAAGATTCATCGTGTGATACCCCCCATTCTGGTGCCCGTGGTGCTTGCGACGGTCTGGGCCGTTCCGGTCCGGGCCGAGGCCCCCCGTCCGCGGGCGCTGGTCCTGCTGGACCGGGAGCCGGCGGATGCGCGGATCGCCGGAGCGCAGATCCGCCTGGCCCGAACGCGCCTGGAGTCCGCCTGGCGGGTCGAGGACGCCGCGTCCCTGGCCGGCCTCGCCTGGCCCGATCCGGCGTGTGATCCGGGCCCGCGGGACGAGCGCGCCGGACGGGTGCTCCAGGGGCTGCGGGGAGGTACGACGCGGTTCTACGACGAGACCGATGTCGAGGGGGCCCGCGGCGCCCTCCAGCCCGCGATCGACACGTTCCTGGAGGCCCCCTGCATCTTCGCGGCCGATCCTCGCGGCCGGGTCGAGGCGGCGGGCGGCGCCGTCCTGCTGCTGCGCCTGCACCTGCTGGCCGGAAGGCCCGAGGCCGCCGCGGACCTGGGGCGACGCCTGCTGCGGACGTTCGGGGCCGACGAGCTGGCCGCGGTGGACGTGCCTCCCGAGGTCACCGAGTTCCTGGACCGGGTCGGCGAGGACGCCGGGGCCGCCCTGGTGCCGCTGGAAGTGGTCGTGACCGGGGCCTCCCCGGGGGCGATCGTGCTGGTCGACGGCCGCCTCCTGCCGTCGAGGTCCACGACGGCGCGGGTGTCCCGGGGGATTCACGGGGTCACGATCCTGGCCGGAGGCAGCGCCCGGACCCGGCGCGTCCGGGTCGAGGGGCCCGACCGGGTCGTGCTGGACCTGGCTCTGTCGTCCGCCGTGCGGCCCGGTCCCGAAGGAACGCTGGTCGCCGCGGCGCCGGCCGAACTGGCCGGCGGTCTGGCGGGACGCCTGTCGGTCCTGACCGGGTGCACCGTCGTTCAGTTGTCGGGTGCCGGCGGCGTCGGTCCCGTCGAGGCATCGGTGGTGGCGGACCCGGGCGACCGGGCCCTTCCGGGCGTCGTGCTGCGCCTGGAGGCCGCGGGTGCCGACGGGACCGTGGTGGCCCTGGCGTCGGGTCCCCTGGTGCGCCGCAAGGCCTGGCCCTGGCCCTGGGTGACCGGTGCGGCGACCGCGGGCCTCCTGGCCGCGGGCATCGTGCTGAACGTCCAGGCGAACCAGGCCGCCGATTCGGTGAACGCCGGAACGAACCGCCTGGACGACTGGCGCAGCCGCCGGGCCGGATCCATCGCCTGCTACGCACTGGCCGCCGCGGCCGGCGCCGGGACCGTCGTGCTGGCGATCCTGGGTCGTCCCACCCCCCAGCGGGTCGTGCTGGCGCCGCTTCCGGGAGGGGCGGTGGCGGGGTTCCAGGGGACCTTCTAGCGAAGCCTGGGGCCCGATGCGGGTCCCGGAATTTGCGTGGCCCGGATCGAATACCTATAGTGTTTTGGGGACGAGGCTGGGCGCCATGTTGGACGGATTCATCATCCAGAGGATTCGGGACGAGGAAGAAGAGCGGCGGAATCGCCAGTCCCGACGCCCCTTCCTGGAGGTCCCGCGCACCAATCGCGACGGCCCCGAACTGACCGACGAGCAGGAAACGCCCTCGTCCGACCGGGGCGTCACGATCATCGAGCCGGACGAGGACCAGTTCTGAGGGGTCCGCCTCCGTTCCACCCCGCTTTCCGCCTGATGCTTGTGAACCGTGGTCGCCCGGGAACGCGGCGTGCGGTCAGGGCACCCCGCCCGGGGGGGAGCAGGGGCCGCCGAACATGGACCAGACCACCGCGGCGACGATCGCCGTCACGGTCAGCCAGAATTTCACGCCGATCGGTTTCCGGGGTTCGGACTGGCCCTCGACGTCCCGTCGGATTCGCGCCAGTTCCATCATGAGGGACGCCATGTCCGGCGGGGGCTTGGAGCCTGGAGCCTTCATTTCAGATCCCATGGGACCTCCATGGTCCTGATTCTGCGGGAGGGCGCTCTTCGATGCAACCGTCGAGGTACCGGAGATCGTTGACAGGTAGCAGTGGCGTTGCTAGTCTGCCCCCGATGGAACACGGACAGGCGCCGATGGGGGAGCTGGGCCGGTATCTCGTCGCGGGACGGGAGCAGGCAGGGATCGGCCTGGACCAGATCGCCCGTTCGACCCGGATCCCGCTCACGGTGCTCACTGCCCTGGAGGCCGAGCGCTGGGACGAGCTGCCCCAGTCCGTCTATGTCCGCGGATTCGTCACGTCATACTGCAAGGCCGTCAACCTCGACCCGGCGCGCGGCCTTGACGCCCTGTCGGTCGGCCTGCGCAGCCGGATCGAAGGGCCCAATCGCGCCCCGCCCCCCGTTCCGGTCGGCTCGGGCAGCCTGTCGGTGGGCCCGCGGGCGTCCGGCGCCCTGAACTGGACCTACATCGCGATCCTCCTGGTCTTCGTGGTGGGTATCGTCGTCGCGCTGCTGACGGTCGGTACCGGCGGCCACAGCGACGTGTCGCGGGCCGGCGGTTCGACGCTGCCCGGGTACCACCGCAGCGGCTCCGTCGAGGTCAACTGATCCCCCATGGCCGAAACGGTCGAAACCCCCGCCCTCGTCCTGGACAGGATTCCGTACGGCGAAGCCGACCTCATCCTCCACCTCCTGACCCGGGATCACGGGATCGTGTCGGCCCTGGCCCGGGGGGCCCGGGGCAGCCGCCGCCGGTTCGCCGGGGGCGTGGACCTGTTCGTGGTGGCGGACGTGCGGTTCCGGCCCGCCGGGGCGCGGTCCTCCCTGGCGTCCCTGGCCGGCTCCGAGCCGGTGCGGTCCTTCCCGGGGCTGTTCGACGCCCTGGATCGGCTGGAGGCGGGACAGGCGATGCTGGTGCTGGCGCGGGACCTCCTGCGGGACGCGCCTGCCGGCGAGGCCACCTTCTTCCGGGTGGTGGAGGCCCTGGCCAGGCTGGAAACCGCGTCGCCCGGGCAGACCGCCGGGGAAGTCCTGGCGCTGGCCGTCGCCCTGCTGTCCGACCTGGGGCATCCGCCGGCCGACGAGTCGTGCCCTGCCTGCGGTGAAACCGTGGGGGCGTCCGGGGTGGTCGCGGTGGCTCCCGACGGGGCGATGCTGTGCGGACGATGCGCCCCCCCCGGGGCGGCGCGCTTTTCCGCGGCCCTGCTGGGAGGGGCTTCCCTGGAGGGGGACGTGCCGGACCCGGCGCCCGCCCGCGCCGACGTCCTGTCGCTGGTGGCGGCCCTGGTGTCGGGGGTCCTGGGACGGCGATGGCGGGTGCGGATCGACCTGTGAAGGCGGTCCCCGGGCGGCGTCAGGCGCGGGGGCGCCGCCGCAGTCGGGCCAGGCCGACGGACACCCCCAGCAGCAGCACCAGCAGCGCCACCGGGGCATCGGACCCGCCGGCCGCGCATCCGGACGACGCCCGGGCGGCCTCCTGGCAGTCGGCCTCGTCGATCGTGCCGTCGCAGTCGTTGTCGACCCCGTCCCCGCAGGCCTCGGTCGTCGCGGGGCCCGGGGAGGCCATGCAGGTCACGGACAGGGCGTCCTCCGCGCACCGCAACTTGCCCACGGCCCGGCAGGCGCCCAGGCCCACCCAGCAGTTTTCGCCCACCGGGAAGCCTTCGTCGATGTCCCCGTCGCAGTCGTTGTCGATCCGGTCGCCGCACCGCTCGGATTCCGGGAGGCCCGGATCGACGTCGCACCGCGTCCCGCCCTCGGGATTGCAGATCCGGTGGCCGGCCCGGGCGCAGGCCCCCAGGCCCGCCGCGCAGTCCTGGCCCAGGGCGAAGTCCTCGTCGGTGAACCCGTTGCAGTTGTCGTCCAGCCCGTTGCACCGCTCGGGGCCGGCGAGGGAGGTCGTGCCGTCCACGAGGGTCGAGCAGGTGGCCGCGAGGGTGAGGGGCGAGCATACGACCGTCCCGGCCCCGCAGACGCCGGGCCCGATGCACGCGGCGCCCAGGGCCAGCCCCTTCCACTGGAGGTCCTCGTCGGTCAGCCCGTCGCAGTCGTTGTCCAGCCCGTCGCAGCGGGTTTCGACCGCCTGGTGGCTGGACGGGTAGTCGCACGCGAAGCCCGCCGCCCCGTCGCACCGCGCGACCACGACCGCGCACACGCCCAGGTCCAGGCAGACCGGCAGGGGCGGCACGTCCTCGTCGGTGAGTCCGTCGCAGTCGTCATCGACCCCGTTGCACAGTTCGGGCATGCCCGGGCCGACCGAGGCGTTGGTGTCGTCGCAGTCGTCCTGGTCCTCCGCCAACCCGTCCCCGTCGTTGTCGCAATATTCGTTGCTGCCGGCGGGCGTGCCGCGATCCACGCCCGTCCCGTAGGGGTTCCGGCCCGGGCACCACTCCTTGAAGCCGGTCCCGTCGGGGGCCGGGGGTTCCAGGGACCACGAGCGGCCCGGCTCGATCCGATCCGCGACGCCGTTGCCCCAGGTGGCGAAATCCACGGCCGTGTTGTTCCACAGCAGCAGCAGGAACTCGCCCTCCTGGGCCAGCAGCAGGTCGCTGCCGTAGGCGTACCCGACCGGGACGCCGCCGTTCTGGGTGGGTTCGGCCAGGCGCCCCATGACCAGCGTGCCCGCCGGGTCCAGGATCAGCGGCTGGGAGGGGCTGATGACGTGGAAGCCGCCCGACCGGGTGGTCAGGACCATGCCCTGGAGGTTCACCGATTCGGAACCCAGGTTCGCGATTTCGATCCACTGGCCCGTGTCGGCCGGTGCGCCGACGGGATCGACCATGACCTCGGTCACGACCGCCAGCTGCCAGAACTTCGGATCGAACTGGTAGGGAGGGTTGTCGGCCAGGGCCATGCCGGGCGTCGCCACCCCCGCCGCGACGGGCAGGATCGACAGGGCGAAGACGGCAAGGAAGGTCCGCATGGCACAGGGATCCTAGCGAAACGGAGGGCGTTACGCCAAGCCCGCGTCCGCGTTGACATTGGGGTGGTTCCACCGTAGCATCCGACGTTCGATTCGGGGGGAACCGTGCGACGCTCGGGGGGTCATGTCTGGATCGCGGCCGGGATGGTCCTGGCCCTGGCCTCCACGGCACGGGCGGAAACCACCGCGCCGACGGCCGCCGCTCCGGCCGCCGCCGAGGTTCCCGCGGCTGCGGCGAAGCCCATCGAGAACTCCGACGCGGGCATCCCGATCCTGCCGCTGGTCACGCTGCACAACCGCGGGTCGTTCCGGTTCCGGATGAACACGTTCTTCCGGCCGGACCTGGGCCTGCCGGCCGACAGCACCGTGGACCCGTCCTGCGCCCCGGCCACCAGTTCGGCCACGCCCCGGGCCAAATCGTACACCGACCGCCGCACCACGGTGCCGACCGCCAACATCCGGCTGCGCTGGGAACCGACGTTGCGCATCGCCGAAATCGTGACGGTCAACGCGATCGTGGACGCCCTGGACAACCTGGTCCTGGGGCAGACGCCGACCACGGACTCCGTGGCCGCGCCGCTGTCGGTCTTCTCCCGCTCGCAGCGCGCACCCACCCTCCTCACCGCGTTCAAGAACTCGGTGAGGGTCAAGGCGGCGTGGGCGGAACTGAACCTGCTGGACATCGTCCAGGTGGCGGGCGGCCGCATGCCCGAGCATTTCGGCCTGGGCATCGTCCGCAGCGGCGGCCGGGACCCCGACTCGGATTTCGGCGACTACGTCGACGGCATCTTCGGCAAGATCAACCTGGGCATCACGTGGCTGCGCCTGGGCCTGGAGTTCCCGGGCGAGGGCGTGACGTCCGCGGGACCTTACGGCTACTACGTCCAGCCCTACGACCTGGACCAGTCCGACGACGGCTACCGGTGGGTCTTCGGCGTGGACACGACCCCGTCCCGCAAGTCGGAATTCGACGCGCGGGCCCTGCGCCTGGCCGAGCACAAGCCGGTCTGGGACTGGGGTTGGTACAACGCCATCACCATGCAGAAGATCTCGTCGGACCTCGTCATCGGGGGGTCGGGCGCGGCCGGCACGCAGCCCAGCCTGATCGGCCAGGCCTACGACGACTACACGCTGGTTCCCCGGGACGCCTTCTTCTGGACGCCCAGCCTGTGGGGAAAGGTGGTCGTCAAGCCCCGGGCCGACATGACCCTGCGGGTCGAGGCCGAGGCCGCCATGACCTACGGGTACGTGGGCTACGTCCAGAGCGAGCGCGAAACCACCAAGTCCCGCAAGGATTTCCTGTCGTTCGGCGCCGCGCTGGAAGCCCAGTTGGACTTCGGTCGCAACCAGGTCAAGCTGATGACGGGCGTCGCATCGGGCGGCAACACGCTGGGCTCCTGGGGCATCCTGGACCAGAACATCCTGGCCGCGTCCAGTTCCGCCTGCTACAACCGCGAGCACCCCACGCTGTTCCGGACCAAGAACATCCACCACTTCGTGTTCAACCGGGACTACCGGGTCGACTCGATCCTGTTCCGGGAGGTCATCGGGTCGGTGACGAACGCCTTCTACTTCAAGCCGTCCTACGACCGCACGTTCTATGACGAGGGCGACTGGAAGGTCGGCGGCGGGCTGTCCCTCCTGGCGGCCTTCGCGTCCATCCCCGAGGGCACCCCGGGCGGCACGCGCCCCCTGGGCGTCGAAGGCGGGCTGGACATCTGGGCCAAGTGGGGCCGGTACATCTCCCTCCGAGCCGACGGCAACGTCCTGTTCCCCCTCTCCGGCCTCGACGCCCCGAACGACGGCGCCACGCCCCAGACCGCCGGCGCCCTCCGCATCCAGGCCATCGCCTCCTTCTGACGACCTCCCAATCCTGATGCCCATCCCGCGAAAATGGTTCCAGCCTCCAAAAAATGGGGACAGACACCATTTCTTTGTCCGCGTGTCCCAAAGCCAGAACCGCCCCCCTGCAAGGGATGGGTCGCCGCACTCGAGAAGCACGCCCGTCCTCGGCCGACAGACGCAACACATCAGAACGAAAGGGAGTCCTCCCGCCGGGGCGAAATCGGTGTCTGTCCCCATTTCCGGCAGGCGACCGAGGGCCGGGGGCCGGGAGTGCCGCGGAGGGGCTCCGCAGCCGGCGGCACCTTGAGGGGGCACCCCCGGACCCCGGCCCACCACAAACTCACACCCTCATTTGCAGGGCGAGGAACTGGGAGTTGACTGGGACGGTGGGACTTAGGACTGCGTGGAGTCGGTGCCCTTGACGGGAAGGGCCTTCAGGCGACCCACGAGGTTCCCTACGTGGGCCTTGAAGTCGTTCAGTTGTTCCTCGGGCAGGTGCTGGCCCCGGGCTTCCTGGAGCGCCCGGGGGTGCACGAACTGGCCGTCCTTCGCCACGGCGAAGTGCAGGTGCGGGCCCGTCGAACGACCGGTGGAACCGACCGCCGCGATCAGCATCCGCTTGGGAACCTTGTCGCCGACCTTGAGGCCCTTGGTGTAGGACGACAGGTGCGCATAGTACGTCTGCAGGCCGTTGTCGTGCTGCAGCACGATCGTGTTGCCCGCCGCTCCCCGCTTCCCCAGGGCCACGATCTTCCCGTCGCCGACCGCGTAGACCGGCGTGCCCTTGGGGGCCGCGTAGTCCATGGCCCGGTGGGGCGTGTAGGCGTGGAGGATCGGGTGCAGCCGCCGCAGCGTGAAGTCCGAGGAGATGCGCGTGTACTTCAGCGGGCTGCGCAGGAAGATGCGCTCGGCCGCGTTGCCGTCCGCGTCGTAGTACCGGACCTGGCCGTCCGCCCCGTCGACCGCGAAGGCCGAGGCACTGGCCAGGCGGCCTTCGTACGTCATCCCGTGGACGCGGCCGTACCGCAGGAAGCGCCCGCCGGCGCTTTCCTTGTCGATGATGACGCGCAGCACGTCGCCGCGACGGCTGTCCGTGAAGAAGTCCACCTGGGCGCCCAGCAGGTCGGCGGCGACCGGCGCCAGGGCTAGGTCCGCGCCGCAGCGCTGCAGGCTTTCATACAAGGAACCGCGCACCACGCATGCGAACTCGACCGTTTCCTTGTCCGTCGCGATTTCCTGGCGGCGGGCCGTGAAGCCGTCGTTGTCGCGGCTGGCCTCGACATACGTGGTTTCGTCCACCGGGAGGGTCACGGTGTGCACGGTGCCGTCCGGAAGCAGGCCGGCGACGATCTTCTGGCCGGCCCGGAGGGTGCGCATGTCCAGATGGCGTGCGGAGGCGTTCAAAGCGGCCTGCGCGCTGGCCGGGTTCGCGCCCAGGCGCACCAGGACCTGCGCCGGGGTTTCGCCGCGGGCGAGGGTGCCTTCGACCGTGCGGGTCGTCGGGGTTTCCGGCTGCGCGACCGAGGCCTGGAGGGCCTCTGCCGGAAGGATTTCGACCGGCTTCGCCAGCCGTTCGTCCAGCGTGGGCTGGGGCACGGCGTCGCCGTGGAAAAAGACCAGCCAGTTGGCGACCACGATGGCGATCACGAAGCCCGCGGACGCCAGCAGGTTGAGCCCGCCGCGACGGGGAGCGTGGACGCCTCGAAGGTACAAAGGCTTTTCGTAGGTCAACGGTCCTCCGCGCGCCGGGTCCGGTTTGTTCAACCATTCCGGCGCATTACACCCCACTTCCGACATTGGGTCGGACCCGGGGCAACACGTACAGGTACCACCGGTCACTGGGGGCTGTCAACCGGTACTGCCGGAACGCCAGGAGGGGCGAGGGAACCAGTCCGGGGGCCGATCGGGCGGAAAAGTTTCGCAAACAGTTGAAACCCCCCGCCGGATTCCTTTACAATCCGCGAGGCTTGTTTCCCAGGGCAGGGTCCTGATAAGGAGTGGAACGATGAAGAAGTTGTCGGTTTTGTCGGTGACGCTGCTCGTCGCCGGGGCGCTGAGTGCCTGCAGCAGCAGCACCAGCACCAAGTGTACGACCAGTTCTCAGTGTACGGCGGGCAACGTCTGCCAGACCGAGAAGTGCGTCGAGCGTCCCTGCAACGGCACCGCCGACTGCAACACTCCGGACATCTGCGTCGACGGCGCGGCCCTGGGGATGGACGCTGCGAAGCGCTTCTGCACCGCGCTGCAGTGCGGCGAAGGCCTGCCCTGCCCGAACGGACAGGACTGCCTGGGCGGCATCTGCATTCCCGGCACCACCGACGTCATCGAAACCGACACGGTCGGCGACACTCCCGACCGCGACGTACCGGGTGAAGACACCGCGACGGACCCGGGCACGGACGTGCCGGTCGTCATCGGCGTGGACTGCAAGGCCTGTTCGTCCGACGCGGACTGCGGCGGCACGGCGAAGTGCCTGCCGGTCGGCGCCACCAAGCACTGCCTGTCGGCATGCACGGACGACGGCGACTGCCCGCGCTCCTTCATCTGCTACGCCGCTTCCACGGCCAGCAAGTCCTGCCTGCCCGTGTCCTACAACTGCGTGGCCTGCGCGGTGGAAACCCCCTGCGAGGCCAACAAGGTCTGCGACTTCGTGTCCGCGACCTGCAAGGAAGGCAACCCGGTGTGCGGGAAGTGCACGTACGACTTCGATTGCGCCGCGGGCCTGCGCTGCTACAAGACCACCGGATCCGCGACCGGCGCCTGCGTCGCCGAATGCACGGACTCCTGCACGGACAGCGACTTCACCTGCGGCACCACCGAGAAGGGCGTGCAGCTCTGCCAGCCCAAGGACCCGACGAAGTGCGGCGGCTGCGAAGCCCCGACCCCGTTCCCGTCCCCCGACGGCCTGTCGTGCTTCGGTTGCCTGAACAACAGCCACTGCACCGTTCAGGGCGAAACCTGCAACATGAACACCCACGCCTGCACGCCCGACAACGTCTGCCCCGGCCAGCGCCAGTGCCCGGCCGACAGCGGCAACTGCCAGGATTGCTGCGAGGACGCGGACTGCCCCGACGTCGACGGCGTCGCCACGGGCCCCTGCACCGCCAACAAGTGCGTCAACCAGATCGACCCCTGCAACGGCCAGTGCTCGGGCACGCAGTTCCCGGTCTGCAAGACCATCAATGGGATTCCGCAGTGCGTGCAGTGCGAGGCCACCTCGGATTGCGCCAGCCTGGGCGACGCCAGTTGCACCTGCAGCGGCGACCCGACGTACACCTGCCTGACCCCCGACGGCAACGTGTGCCAGCCCCCGACCTGCGGCGCGATCTGCAGCACCGACGCGGACTGCCCCCCGGACGCCAACGGCGGTTCGTTGCTGTGCAGCGGCGCGGTCAACGGGTTCTGCTACAACCCGACGGGCGCCTGTGACGGCTCGACCTCCTGCTGCGGCGCCGGCCAGTCCTGCTTCGACATCATCTCCTCGCTGTTCGGCGGCATGGGCATGCCCGGCGGCGGCGCCATGCCCGGCATGGGCGGCTACTGCACGTGCGACGATTCCCACGCCTGCATGGGCGGCAAGCCCTGCACCAGCACCGACGGGCTGTGCAGCATCCCGATCCTGTCCGACATGCTGTGCCCCGGCGGCGTGAAGCCCTCGACCATGCCGGACAAGGTCTGCGTCGACATCATGGAACTGCTCAGCGGCCTGCTCGGCGGCATCTAGTCCTCGGACTTCGACCCGGCCGGACGGCCTGTCCGGCCGGGTTTCTTCCCCCTCCCCGCTTTTCCTTAGAATTGAACAGATGAAGAAAGAGGGCGGACGGGTCCGTGGGCCTGGGGGCCGGGCACGGGTACGGGTACGGGTACGGGTACGGTGGGGATGACTGCTGCGGGGGCGTTAACTGTCGAGCAGGTGCCCCATGCGGGAGCGCTTGGTTTCCAGGTAGCGGCGATCCTTTTCGTGGCGGGGCTCGATGACCAGCGGGACGCGTTCGACGACCTCGAGGCCGTAGCCCGAGATGCCCACGATCTTCTTGGGATTGTTGGTCAGCAACCGCATCTGGCGGACGCCCAGGTGGGCCAGGATCTGCGCCCCGATGCCGTAGTCCCTAAGGTCCGCGTCGAAGCCCAGGTGCGTGTTCGCCTCGACGGTGTCCAGGCCGTCGTCCTGCAGCGCGTAGGCGCGGACCTTGTTGAGGATCCCGATGCCGCGCCCCTCCTGCCGCAGGTACACCAGCGCGCCGCCCTCGACGGCGATGCGGGCCAGGGCCGCCTGCAACTGCGGTCCGCAATCGCACCGCTGGGAGTGGAACACGTCGCCGGTCAGGCACTCGCTGTGGACCCGGACCAGGGTGGGCCGATCCGAGGCGATGTCGCCCCGGACCATCGCGATGTGGGCGGTGGAGGCCAGGGAGTCCTCGTAGATCAGGCACGTGAACTGGCCATGGGCGGTCTGGATCGTCGCCCGGCCCACCTGGCGCACCAGCAGTTCCTTGCGGTACCGGAACGCGATCAGATCGGCCACGCTGATGATCGGGATGCCCTGCGCCTCGCCCAGGGCCCGCAGGGCGTCCATCTGCGCCGGTTCGCCCGCGTCGTCCAGGATCTGGCAGACCACCGCCGCCGGCTTCAGGCCCGCCAGGCGCGCCAGGTCCGCCGCGGCTTCGGTCTGGCCGGCGCGCTTCAGCACGCCGCCCGGCACCGACCGCAGCGGAAACACGTGGCCCGGGACCACGAAGTCGTCCATCACGACGTCGTCCCGCAGCAGGGCCTCCACGGTCCGGGCGCGGTCGAAGGCGGAAATGCCCGTCGAGGTCCCGATCCGGGCGTCCACGGACACGGTGAAGGCCGCGCCGAAGTGGGCGGTGTTGCGGTGGGACATCATGGGGATGCCGATGCGGTCCACGGACTCGGCGCTCATCGCGACGCAGACCAGGCCCGAGGCGATCTTGGTGATGCGGTTGATGGCGTCGGGGGTGGCCATTTCGGCCGCCAGGCAGAGGTCGCCTTCGTTTTCGCGGGACTCGTCGTCGACGATGATGACCATCCGGCCCAGGCGGAACGCCCCGATGGCCTCGTCGATGGTTGCGCTGCCGTGCCGCGGTGCCATGCCCGTCCTCCCCGGCGCCCCTGCGCCCGCCCGGGCCGTCTGGCCGGGGCGGCGGGATTGTACATCAAGAGGAGGCGTGTTGCAGACCCTCCGGCCTTCGGCCTCCGGGTTGCCTTCGCATGATCCATGGAGTACCATCCTGCGGCCCAATGGCCGGAGGAACGGGGCCCTATGCTGGCAGGTCTTCGTAAACATTCGCGTTCTGTGATCATTTATGTCCTCTTCGGGATCATCATCGTGGTGTTCGTGTTCACCTTCAACATGGGGAGCACGGACGTCGGATGCGGAGGTGGGCAGGGGACAACCGTCTCGGACACATCCCTGGCTGTTGTCGGGAAGACCAGCGTGGACGGGTCGATGATGGCCATGGGCCTCGCGCTGACCGCCGAGGCTCCGTCGCCGTCCACCGGCATGGACCCGAAGGCGTTCCAGGCCGAGATGGTGTACCGGTCGACCCGGTTCGCGCGCCTGCGCGGCGAGCCGAAGTACGCCCCGTACATCCCGGACCCGCGGATGGTGTCCGAGCTGAAGGTCCGCAAGGTCGCCGACGACCTCGCCGAAACGCTCCTGGTTTCGGACGAAGCCGAAAAGCTGGGCCTGCGGGCGTCTCCGGACGAGATCCGCAGCCGCATCGTCGGCGACTTCACGGATCCGTCCAACGGGCAGTTCCGGAAGAAGACGTACGAAAACTACGTGCGCTATGGCCTCCGGACGTCGCTGGGCCGCTTCGAGGAGTTCGTCGGTCGCGAGATCCTTCGCGAAAAGATGATCGACCTGGTGACGGCGGGCGTGGCGGTGTCGGATCGCGAGGCGCGCTATGTCGCGTCGCAGCGCAAGGCTAGCCGCACGTATGACTACCTCGAGGTGGACCCCCAGATCCTCGCCGAGGTCCTGAAGCCCGCGCCCGCCCAGGCGGCGTCCTGGCTGGCCGCGAACGAGGAACTGGCGAAGAAGTTCTTCGAGGAGCACCAGGCCGAGTACCAGCGCGACGAAGCGTTCGACTACCACGTGATCCGCGTGTCCGCGCCCTCGCGCCGCATGATGGCGTCCTTCGACGATCCCGAGCAGTTGGCCAGCCTGAAGGCGGCCCGCGACGACGCGAAGGCGCGTGCCATCGACGTCGCGGCGGCGCTGCAGGGCAAGACCGGCGACGCCCTCGTGGCGGCGTTCACCGAGCAGGTCGCCAAGGCGTCCGACGACCAGTTGACCAAGGAGCGCGCCGGTCGCGTCGAGGCTCCGCTGCCTGCCCAGGCCGTGGCGTCCCTGACGGATCCGGCGGTCGCGGCGGCCCTGTCCCGGCTGCAGCCGCGCACGGCCTCCGGCGTGATCGAAGGCGACCAGGGCTTCTTCCTGGTCCTGCTGCAGGGCATCCAGCCGAAGCAGGAGCGGTCGTTCGAGGACGTGAAGGTCGAGGTCGCGGCGACGATGATCGCCCGCGACGGCGCCAAGACCAGGGCCGCGATGGTGGCGAACGACGTCCTGGCCCGGCTGCAGGCCGACGCCACGAAGTCGCTGGCCGACATCGCCGCCGAGGCGAACGCCGCCTTTGCGCCGGCCACCCCGGTGCAGGTCGGCGAGACCGGCGCCGTGCCCACGATGCCCGCGTCCCTGTCGGGGCTGGCGGACTACACCCCCGGCTCGCTGCCCGGCCTGGGCGAGTCGCCCGAACTGGCTGGTGCGGCCGAGGCCCTGACCGCCGACCGTCCCGTGGCCCCGAAGGTGTTCACCCTGCCCGGCGCGGAGCGGCTGGTGGTGCTGCGCCTGAAGGGTTCGACCGCGGCCGGGGAGCCCACCGCCGACGAGATCGCGGCCGCCAAGGCCGAGTTCCTGCCGCTGAAGAAGCAGGGCTACTGGCGCGAGTGGTACAACGCCCTGAAGACCAAGGCGGCTGCCGACGGCCGGTTCGTCGAGAAGGAGCCCCTGCAGGCGATGGTTCGGGACGAGGCGCGCACCCGCGAGGAGGCCCTCATCCAGAAGCTGACCGGCGGCAAGGGCCTGAAGGCAAAGCCCCCGGTCCCCGCAAACGACGGCGAATGACCCGTTCCTCCTTGCTTCTTTCCCCGCAGTTCTGACAGGATCCCGCAAAACCGGCCCGCTGAGGGCCCGGACGGACTCAAGCGAAGGCGGAGGCGATTCATGGCGAAGGTCCTGATCAACGAGCCCATCGCGCCCGACGTGTTCCGCATGGTGGTGGTGGCCCCGGACGTGGCGCGGTACCGCAAGGCCGGGCAGTTCGTCATCGTGCGGCCGGGTGCGGGGAAGGAACGGATCCCCCTGACCATCGCCGATGCGGACGCGACCACGGGCGCCGTGACGCTGATCTACCAGGTGGTGGGCCGGACGACGGCCGTAATGAGCCTGATCGAGCCCGGTGGCCAGTTGACGGACATCGCCGGCCCTCTGGGACAGCCGACGCACATCGCGAAGGTGGGCACGGTGGTCATGGTCGGAGGCGGCATCGGCGTCGCCCCGTCCCATCCCATCGCCCAGGCCATGAAGGCGGCGGGCAACAAGGTCATCACGATCATGGGCGCCCGGCGGAAGGACCTCTTCATCATGGAGGCCGAGATGCGGGCCGCCAGTGACGAGGTGATCCTGATGTCGGACGACGGTTCGTACGGCGAGAAGGGCTTCGTGACCGACGCGCTGCGGCGGCTGCTGGACGGCGGCGAGAAGGTGGACCTGGTGGTCGCCATCGGGCCGCCGATCATGATGAAGATGGTATCGCTGCTGACGAAGGGATACGGCGTCCACACGCTGGTCAGCCTGAACACCATCATGGTGGACGGCACCGGGATGTGCGGCGGGTGCCGCGTCACGGTCGGCGGCGAATCGCGGTTCGTGTGCGTGGACGGGCCCGAGTTCGACGGGCACCTGGTGGACTTCGACGAGATGATGCGGCGCCAGCGGATGTACGTGGCCTACGAAAAGGAGGCCTACGAGGCCTTCAAGAGCGGGCACAAGTGCAGGCTGGAGGCTGTTGCGAAGGAGGCCCACCATGGCTGAGGGTTTGACCAACAAGGAACGGCTGCAGATTCCCCCGACCCCGATGGCGGAGCAGTCCCCCGAGGAGCGTCGGCACAACATCCTGGAGGTGCCGCTGGGGTACACGCCCGAGCAGGCGATGACCGAGGCCAAGCGCTGCCTGATGTGCAAGAACACGTTCTGCGTGACGGGCTGCCCGGTGTCGGTGGACATCCCGGGCTTCATCGGCCTGGTGGCCGAGGGGAAGTTCCACGAGGCCGCGCGGAAGATCAAGGAAACGAACTGCCTGCCCGCGGTCTGCGGGCGCGTCTGCCCCCAGGAAGACCAGTGCCAGGTCGTCTGCATGGTCGCGAAATCCCTGAAGGACACGGCGAAGAGCGTGCAGATCGGCAAGCTGGAGCGCTTCGTCGCCGACTGGGACATGGCGAACCATCCGGAAGCGGACTTCACCCCGGTCCCCAGTTCGGGCCACAAGGTGGCGGTCGTCGGCGCCGGACCCGCGGGCCTGACGTGCGCGGGCGACCTGCTGGCGCAGGGCCATGACGTGACGATGTACGAGGCCCTGCACCGGGCCGGCGGCGTGCTGGTGTACGGGATCCCGGAGTTCCGGCTGCCCAAGGCGATCGTCGAGCGCGAGGTCGAGGGCCTGATCCAGCGGGGCCTGCACCTGGAGTGCAACGTCGCGGTGGGCAAGTCCAAGGGCATCCAGGACCTGTTCGACGAGGGGTTCGAGGCGATCTTCGTCGCCACCGGCGCGGGCCTGCCGATGTTCAAGAAGATCCCCGGCGAGAACCTGCTGGGCGTGTACTCGGCGAACGAGTACCTGACCCGCGCGAACCTGATGGACGCCTACGGCTTCCCGGAACGGTCCGACACGCCGATCCTGCGCGGCAAGCACGTGGTCGTGTTCGGCGGCGGCAACGTGGCCATGGACTCGGCCCGCACGGCCCTGCGCCTGGGCGCGGAAACGTCGACGATCCTGTACCGCCGGTCCCTGGCCGAGATGCCCGCCCGCGTGGAGGAAGTCCACCACGCCAAGCAGGAAGGCGTCGAGTTCCGGATGCTGCAGGATTCCATCGAGATCCTGGGCGACGAGAATTCCTGGGTCACCGGCGTGAAGTGCCTGCGCATGGAACTGGGCGAGCCCGACGCCAGCGGCCGTCGTCGTCCCGTTCCCGTCGTCGGCAGCGAGTTCGTGATCCCGGCCGACGTCGTGGTCGTGTCCATCGGCAACGGCCCGAACCCCCTGGTTCCCCGGTCGACCCCGCAGATCCAGACGAACAAGTGGGGCAACATCACCGCGGACAAGGACTCGGCCAAGACCACCATGCCGGGCGTGTGGGCCGGCGGCGACATCGTGCTGGGGGCCGCGACCGTCATCCTGGCCATGGGCGAGGGGCGCAAGGCGGCGAAGTCCATGCACGAGTTCCTCGAAACCGGCGTCTGGTAGGCCCAGGCCCGTTTCACCACGCACCCCGTCCCTTGCATCCATCCACCCCATCCCGTAGCCTCCCTTCATCGACCCCCGTTGGGCGGGCCGACCCCCATCACGGCGGGATCCCGTGGAGTTCGTCGTCGGCCTGCTGTCGTTCCTGATCGTCGGCGCCTGGGCGGCCGTGGCCCTCCAGCGCGGGGGACGGGTTCGCGAGGCGTCCCTGTGGACGGCGATCGGGCTGCAGGCGGGGGTCCTGGCCAGCCTGTGGCTGGACTGGGGCTACAGTTGGGTCGATGAAACCGCGATGCACATGGCTCTGGAGTCGAACGTCTGGGTGGCGGTCCCCCACGGGCTGGCCCTGCTGTGCCTGCTGGGGCTGATGCGCTGGGGGCGCGACTTCGCGCCATGGGCGTCGGTGCTGTCCGCGCTGCAGGGGGCGCTGTTCGTCCCCGTGCTGCTGCAGGTCGAGCGCAACACGTCGATGTCGTTCCTGGCCCTGGCGCCCATCCTGGCGATGTTCGCGGCCGTCCTGGCGTCCTTCCTGTTCCTTCCCAGCGCCTGCGTCGTCATCCCCGAACCCGGATCCCGCTGGCACCGGATCGCCTTCGGCCCCCGGAAGGGCCTGATCGCGGCCATCGAGGGCCTGGGGGACCTGGGCCTGGACGTCCGGGCGCCGGGGTCGGTCTTCGAGTCCGGGGCGGCGGCCGGCCGGATGGGCCGGGTGGGCGTGGAGGTGTCGACGGTCCCGGCGCTGTTCCCGCCCGCCTACGGACTGCGGGTGCGCCTGGTCGGGCCGGCGCAGGCCCCGGGGGCCCTGCCGGACCTTCCGGGGTTCGCACAGCGGGAGCGGTTGCGGGTCGTGGACGGCACGGTCGAGTACGAGGGGTGGACCGCGTCGGGCTTTTCCGTCGAGCCGGCGCGCCTGCAGGCCTTCGTCCGCGGGCTGGCCGAGGGGGCGTAGAGGGCGTCGGGGCCGGGCGCTGGCGACCTACGCCGGCATGTCCGCCCGGAGGTGCTCCTGGGCCACCAGGGCCTTCAGGAACACCGCGAAGCGCAGGCGGACGTCGGTCTGTGCCGGAAAGCGGTCCACCAGCAGCGTCGCGATGTCCTCCCCGGTTCTGGCCCCGTCGCACAGCATCCAGGCCGCGGACCCCAGGTCGTCCAGCCGGATCCCGAAATCGGGCCGCCGCAGCAAGGGCATCAGCAGGCGTCGCAACAACCTGCCGTCGAAGCGGGGCACGCGGATCGACACCCGGCCGTCGGCGCCCTGGTTGAACGGGCGGAGGGGGGTCAACCGGCACGCCAGCAGGCCGTCGACCCAGGCCGGCACGGCGCCCACGAACGGGGGGGCATCGGGGGTGGGCACGTCGTCGCGCATCGGTTTCTCCCTCGGGCCGGTACCAGATACCACCGACGGGGGTGCCCGTCCAGGCGCGGCCTTGCCCCGGGCGCACCCCCCGGCCGCCGGAGGCCCCGCTGCCTTGCGCGACCGCTTGGGCCCGTGGCATGATGCGCCCGTCCACAGGAGGGTGACCCATGTCGGCCCGCAAGAAGGCGTCCAAGGATCCATCCCCGTTCGGCCGGGCGGCAGCCTGGATCGACAACGCCACCGACGGGGTGATCGCCCTCCAGGGGGAACTGGTCAAGCGGAACGCGGTCGGCCCGCTGAACGGCGGCCCCGGCGAACTGGAGAAGGCCGATTTCGTCGAGTCCTGGATGGCCGGCCAGGGCTTCCCCCCCGTCCGCCGCCTGACGTCCATGGACAACGGCGTGCCGCGGCCGAACCTCGCCGTGATCCTTCCGGGCCGCGACCATTCGCGCCGGCTGTGGGTGATGGCGCACCTGGACGTCGTCCCGGCGGGCGAAGCGTCCCTGTGGAAGAGCGAGCCCTTCGTGCTGCGCGTCGAGGGGGACAAGCTGGTCGGCCGGGGCGTCGAGGACAACCACCAGGGCATCGTGTGCGCGCTGCTGGCGGCCAAGGCCCTGCTGGTCGCCGGCGTCGTGCCCGAGTGCGACGTGGGCCTGCTGTTCGTGTCCGACGAGGAGACGGGCAGCATCCACGGGCTGCGCTGGCTGCTGGACCACCACAAGGAACTGTTCGGGCCCCAGGACGCGTTCCTGGTCCCCGACGCGGGGAACGAGGACGGCACGCTGGTGGAGGTTTCCGAAAAGGCCATCCTGTGGCTGCGGCTGAAGACGCTGGGCAAGCAGGTCCACGCCAGCACGCCGCACCTGGGCCGCAACGCCATGACGGCCGGGGCGCACCTGGTCGTGCGCCTGAACGAACTGTACCAGCGGTTCGACGCCCGGGACCCGCTGTTCGACCCGCCGTCGTCCACCTTCGAGCCGACCAAGCACGACGCCAACGTCCCGAACGTCAACACGATCCCGGGCGAGGACGTGTTCTACCTGGACTGCCGGATCCTGCCCTCGGTGTCCGTGGAGGCGGTGCAACTGGCCGTCCGCGAGATCGCCAGCGAAGTGTCCCGCCAGAACCGCGTCGTCGTGAACGTGGACGTGATCCAGCGCGAGGATGCGGCCCCGGCCACGCCGCCCACGGCCGACCTGGTCCAGAAGACGATCAAGTCGATCCGGAAGGTCTACAACGTGGACGCCCGTCCCAAGGGCATCGGCGGCGGCACCGTGGCGGCGTATCTGCGCCGGCTGGGCTGGCCGGTCGTGGTGTGGGCCCGGCAGGACGAAACCGCCCACCAGCCCAACGAGTACGTGTGGATCCCGAACATCCTGGGCGACGCGAAGGTGTTCGTGGACCTGATGATCGGCGAGCAGCCCCCGGCCCCGGCCGTGGTCGAGGCCGTCGAGGGTGTCGAGGGTGTGATCGAGGAGGCCGTCGAGGCCTGACGACGCAAGGAGGACCCATGGACCAGGGTGCGCTGCAGGCGGCGATCCGGACCGCCGGTTTCGATGGGTGGCTGTTCTGCGACTTCCACAACCGGGACGCGCTGGCGTACCGCATCCTGGGCATGGACTTCGGCAAGTTCACGTCGCGGCGCTGGTTCTACCTGGTGCCGGCGGCGGGCGAGCCCGTGCGCCTGGTCAGCCGGGTCGAGCCGTCGCGCCTGGACGATCTGCCGGGGGAAAAGCGCCAGTACCTGTCGTGGGGCGACCTGCTGGAGTCGTTGAAGGTCCTGGTGGGCGGGAAGCGCATCGCGATGCAGTGGTCCCCCGACGACGCCATTCCCTACGTCAGCACCGTGGACGGCGGCATGGTGGACCTGGTCCGCTCGGCCGGCGCCACCGTGGTGTCGTCCGCCGACCTGGTCCAGGTCTTCGAGGCGGTCATCGACGAGGCGGGCTACCAGTCCCACCTGTCGGCGGGCACGCGGGTCCACGCCATCAAGGACGAGGCCTTCGCGTCGATCCGCGAGGCGCTGGCGACCGGCCGCGAACTGACCGAGTTCGACGTCCAGCAGTTCATCGTCCGGCGCTTCGACGAGGAGGGCCTGACCTGCCATCGCGAGTGGCCGATCGTGGGCGTGAACGACCATCCGGCCGACCCGCACTTCGAGCCGACGCCGCAGAACGCCCGGGTGATCAAGCATGGCGACACGTTCCTGATCGACCTGTGGGCGTGCGACAAGGCGCCCGGCAGCATCTGGCACGACATCACGTGGTGCGGGTTCGCGGGCGACACGCCCCCGGCGGCCTACGTGGAAATCTTCAACGTGGTGCGCGACGCCCGGGATGCGGCGGTGGCGTTCGCCGCGCGGCGTTTCGAAACGGGCGAGGGCTGCGCCGGCTGGGAAGTGGACGACGCGTGCCGGGCCGTGGTGAAGGCCGCGGGCTACGGCGACTTCTTCATCCACCGGACGGGGCATTCCATCGGGACCGCGGTCCACGGCAACGGCGTGAACATCGACAACCTGGAAACCCGCGACCTGCGCCGCCTGGTGCCGGGCATCTGCTTTTCGGTGGAGCCGGGCATCTACCTGCCGGGCCGGATGGCGGTGCGGTCCGAGGTGGACGTGTTCGTGCGCCACGACGGCGTCGTCGAGGTCACGGGCCCTGCCCAGCGGGACTTGATCCTGGTGTGACCCGGCGACACGCAATGGCACCCGGCCCGGGAGGCGGGTACAATCGGCCCCGGACGTGGTTGTTTTGGAGGAATCGATGAGGCATCCGATCCGGTTCGTTGCGATGATGGCGGTCCTGGCGTTGGCGATCGGCGTCGGGTGCGGCAAGTCCGAGCCCCCGAAGAAGACCGAAGCGGCCCCCGCCGCCGCCCCGGCCCCTGCCGAAGCCCCGAAGCCCGCGGCCGTCGTGACGCCCCCGGCGGGCCAGCCCGCTGCCGAGGCCGCGAAGGGCGCCGAGGCGGGCGAGGCCGGCGAGGCCCCCGCCCCCAGGGCCGCCGAGGCCGCCCCGGCGGTGGACAAGGACAAGCTGGCGAAGGCCTACCTGGCGGTGTACTGCGCCCAGAAGAAGGGCGAAATGGACAAGATCCTGGGGATCTACAAGGAATTCGGGTTCGACACGCCCCAGTCCTTCACCAAGACCTGGATCGAGGCCGCCAAGGACACGGACTGGGTCACGAAGATTGCCCACGACGTCGGGAAGAAGTGCCCGTGACGGGTTCCCCCTCCCGCCCCATCGGAACCACGAACAACCTCCCGTTCACCTCGTTGCGGCCGATGTAGAGGTCGCAGCCGAAGGTTTCCCGCAAGGTCGTCCAGCGCATCACCTCCTCGGGGTCGCCGACCGCGCGGATGGCGCCGTCCCGCATCAGCACGATGCGATCGCAGGCCAGCAGCGCGACGTTCAGGTCGTGGATGGCGGCCACGACGGCCACGCCCTGGGTTCGGGCCAGATCCGCGACGCGATAGACCAGGGACACGGCGTGGGCGACGTCGAGGTTTGCCGTGGGCTCGTCCAGCAGCAACAGGCGCGGTTCCTGGGCCAGGGCCCGGGCCACCAGCACGCGGCGCTGCTCGCCGGCGGACAGTTCCTGGTAGGGACGCCGGGCGAAGGGCGTCGCCTCGGCGATCTCGAGGGCGCGGCGCACGGCCGTCCGGTCGTCGTCGGACTCGAAGAGGCCCTTCAGGCGCGCGGTGCGGCCCAGGGCGACGAAGTCCAGCACGGTCATCGGGAAGCCCACGGCCAGGGAGGCCGGGACCAGGGCGACGGTCCGGGCCACGGTCGGGCGGGAGGCCCGGGCCGGGTCGAATCCGGCGGTGCGGACGGACCCGGCGGTCGGCGTGATGAGGCCCGCCGCCAGGCGCAGGAGGGTCGACTTCCCGGCGCCGTTGGGCCCGATGATGCCCACGAACTCGCCGGGCGCCACCACGAGGTGGGCGTCGAGGACCGCGGGGGCGGCGGCGCCCGGGTAGGCGAAGGTGGCGCCTTCCAGGCGCAGGGGCGTGGTGTTGGCGGGGGCGGGAGTCACGGCCGGTCGCCTCCGCGCTTGAGGAGCCAGATGAAGGCGGGCCCGCCGATGAGGGCCGTCAGGACGCCCACCGGCGCCTCGGTGTCGAAGACCGGGAACATCAGGCGCGTCAGGAGGTCGGCCAGGACCAGGAATGCGGCGCCCAGGAGGGCGCTGCCGGGGATCGTGACGCGGTGGTCCGAACCCACCAGGGCCCGGACCGCGTGGGGAACGATCAGGCCGACGAAGCCGATCATGCCCGCCACCGACACGGCGGCGGCGACCAGCAGCGATCCCGCCAGGAACACCCGGCGGGTCGTCCGGCCGGGGTCGACGCCCACGGCGGCCGCGTCCTCCTCGCCCAGGGCCAGGGCGTTCAAGGCGGGGGCCGACGCGAACAGCATGCCCAGCGCGAAGAGGGCCACGGCCAGGGTGCCCAGGATGGCGCCGGGGCTGCGGACGTCCGACGACAGGGTGCCCATCAGCCACAGCAGCATTTCCTGGGCCTTTTCGGCCCGGACCACGGACTTCAGGAACATGATGGCGGCCGAGGCGATGGTGTTGAACACGACGCCGACCAGCAGGACCTCGTAGGCCCGCATCCGGCCCCGGCGGTCCCGGGACAGGCGCCAGGTCAGCGCGACGGCGCCCAGGCCGCCCAGGAAGGCCGCGGCGGACACGCCCGCGTGGCCCAGCAGGGCGATGCCCGGGATGACCAGGGCCAGCGTGCCGCCCAGGGCCGCGCCGCCGGCGACGCCGATCACGTACGGGTCCGCCAGGGGGTTCGACAGGACGGCCTGGAACACCAGGCCCGAGGCCGACAGCGAGGCGCCGACGATGGCCGCCAGGATCGTGCGCGGCAGGCGCTCGTGCAGCAGGACCAGGCGGTCGGCCGGGGCGCTGCCGGTCAGGGCCCCCAGGAGGTCCAGCGGCGTCGCGCCGAGGGCCAGGGACAGCAGCACGGAGGCGCCCAGCAGGACCGCGAGGCCCGCGAAGAAGGCCGGAATGCGGGGGCGGGACACCAGGTTCATGGAACCCTCGATTGGGGAAACGCACGCTAGCCCCGTGCGGGGGGCGCGTCAAGGTGGCGCGGGTGCGGGCTCGGGTACGGGTGCGGGGTTTACCGCCCGCACGATCTGATCCGCCAGGTCCAGGGCGGCCTTGCCGGTCCCGGGACCCGGCCGCAGGAGGGCCTCGTCCCGGACCCGCACGACGCGCCCTTCCCGGGCCGCGGTCAGCCCGGCGTCGGCCAGGTGGGCCGGGAGGTCGCCAGCCTCCAGGGCACCGTCCACGACGACATCCGGCGCGGCGCGAATCACCTGTTCCAGGGACCACGTCGGGTAGGGCATCGTGTCCGACGACGCGGCGTTCGTCACTCCCATCCGGGCCAGCAGGTCGCCCAGGTACGAGGACCGGGCAGCCACCACCAGGGGATTCCGCCCGACCACCATCAGCACCGTGATCGGCGGCGTCCTTGCGGCCCGCCCCGCCAGGATGGCCAGGTCCGCCCGGTACGACGCGGCCAGGGCCTCGGCCGCCGCCTCGCGCCCGACGCCCGCGCCGATCGCCCGGATGCCCGTTTCCACGTCGTCGGCCGTTTCGAACACGACGGGGACCCGGCGCACGCCCGAGGCATCCAGCATGTCCGCCAGGTGTCCCCGGAGGACCGAGGGCGAGCCCACCACGATATCCGGCCGGGCCGCCAGGACCGCTTCCAGCGAAACGTCCAGGATGCCGCCCACCCGGGGGACGGCCTTCGCTGCGTCGGGGCGATCGCAGTACCGCGTTGCGCCCACCAGGTTGGGGCCCACGCCCAGGGCGAACAGGATTTCGGTGGCATTGGGTTGCAGGGACACGATCCGCGGGCGGGGGCCCTGGGCCGCCGGCGGCGGGGGCTTGCAGGCTCCGGCGAGGACCAGGGACAGCAGGATTGCCAGGGAACGGGCCATCTAGCGCACCTCCCGAACGATGGCGGCGGTGTCCAGGTCCACCACGAACAGGCTGGCGGACTGCTGGCCCGTGATCGCGGCCATCGTCCGGGAGCCGTCGGCGTAGACCGCGATGTCGTAGGGATTGGTCCCCGTCGGGAGGATGGCGACCTTGCCCTGCAGGCGCCCGGTGTTCGGGTCCAGGGCCGTGACGTTGTTGTCCCCGGAGTTCACGACCAGCAGCCGGTCGCCGTCCAGCAGCAGGCGGTTGGGGTACAGGCCGGTCGTCGCGAAGTCGTTGCGCACCCCGGCGGGGCCCTGGGCGGAATCGACGGCCGAGATCGACGAGGCGAGGCCCAGCAGCACGTAGACGTCGGGGCTGGCGCCGGGGCGCAGGGCGATGTCCTGGACGCCGACGGACTGGGTGCCGGTTCCGACCGGGAAGGGGACCAGGTAGGCCGGGCTGAGGTCGCCCGTCGTCCCGTCCAGGACCACCACCGCGTTGTTTTCGAACCGGCCCGCCAGCAGCGTGCCGCCCGGGCCGGGCCGGACCACGATGGTGTCCTGGGCGTCCAGGTCCCCCAGCGCCACCGGGTTCGTGGTTCCCCGAAGGACCGTGCCGGCGTCCAGATCCACCAGCAGAACCGCCGGCGCGGTGCCGCTGCCCAGCCAGACCCGGCGGCCGTCGGCCGACAGGGCGAGGGAGGACGGGTAGCCCACCAGGGGGTGCACCGTGGACGCCGGGACCGGGATTTCCCGGACGAGGGCCGGTTGCCCCGCGGCGGCCCGGGCGGCGTCCAGGACCACCACCGAGCCGTCGCCGGCGGGCCGGACGGTGGTCCCGTCGAAGGCCGTGGCGCCCGAACACAGCACGACGACCCGGTCGCCCGCGGCGGCGACGACCTGGGGGTTCCGGGCGGACACCGGGATCCGTTCCAGGATGCCGCCGTCGGCCAGCCGGACGACGGTCACGAAGCCGGGGCCGTAGACCAGCGTCTGGCCGGACCAGCCGACGTTCGGGTTGGCGACGAAGGCGATCCCGCGGGATACGGCCACGCCCTGGGGGGACGCGAAGGAGGCCTCCGGGAGGCCCGTGCCGGGGTCCGACGCGGGGATGTCGAAGTTCCCCGGCAGTTCGGTCTGCGGCATCTGGTCGCAGCCGGCCAGCGCCAGGACCATCCCGGCCGCCAGCACTGCCGCCGCCGCGTTCGCCCTCCCCAGGTTCCTGCGCACCATCCCTCGTCCTCCCGGCCGCCGGCCCGTCACAGGTCCAGTCGAATCGATCCGTACAGGGACCACCCGGGCAGCGGCGACTGCAGGAAGTCCACCGCGTCCCGGTCGTTCGTCAGGTTCATCCCGTCCAGGGCCAGCGCGACCCCCCGGGCGGGCCGCAGTTCGACCCGGGCGTCCAGCCGGAAGCGCCCCGCCTCGGACAGCGAGCCGTAGCGGTCCAGCGTGAACGCCGACTGCCACGAGGGCAGGATCGCCACCCGCAGGGGTCCGACCTCGACTGCCGCCTCGCCCGCCACCCGGTGTTCGGGGCGTCCCGGCAGGGGCTTCCCGGTGTCGGTGGTCCGGGCATGCAGGAAGGTGTAGGACGCCCGGGCCGACAGCCACCTCCACCGTCCCTCTGCGGACGTTTCCACGCCGCGCATCGTCGCGCCGCCCGAGTTTTCGGCCCGGACCAGGAAGGCGGACCGCGGCAGGAACACGACCAGGTTCCGGGCGCGGTTCTCGAAGTACGCCGCCTTGATGCTCCAGCCGGCGCCCGTGGCCTCGATCCCGGCGTCCCAGGTCAGGGCGTCCTCGGGCTGGAGGTCCGGGTTCCCCTGGACGTAGCCGGCGTCGAAGTACAGTTCCTCGAGGGTCGGCAGGCGGAACGCCCGGGCCACGTTGGCGGTGATCCGGAAGGGGCCGAAGGGACGCAGGAAGGCCCCGGCCCGCGGCAGGGCCCGGACGCCGAAGCCCTCGTCCCATTCGACGCGAACGTCGGCCTCGATCCCCCACCAGCCGCCCGGCCGCCCGACGCGACTTCCCACGCGGCCCGCCGCGGTCGTCCGCCGGGGTTCATAGGAGGCCTGGCTCTTGCGCTGCACGTCGCCCCGGTCCCAGGTGAACGAGGCCCCGGCGGACAGGGACGCCAGGTCCCAGGGCGCGACCTCGGCCTCGGCCTCGCCGCCCAGGCCCCAGGCGACCAGCCGGGTATCGACGGCGGGACCCATCGGCGGCGCCGCGTCGGCGAAGGCGAAGCCCAGGCGACGCACCCAGGCCCGGACGGCCGACGAGCCCCCGCGGCCGAACAGCCGGGGGCCCTCGTAGGACAGTCGCGCGATCAGGCGATCGTTGCGCTGGCGGGCGGTGGTCGACGGGAACTGCTCCAGGCCGGGGACGTCCCGTTCTTCCCGGAGGCCCTCCAGCAGCAGGCCCCATCGATGCCCCGGCGCCGGCTCGAAGCCGGCCCGCGCCAGGCCCTCGACCGCCAGGGAGGCGTTGTGATCCCGCTGCCGGGTCCGGCCGTTCGCGTCCCGGAACGTGTAGTCCCCGGTCGAGGTCAGGATCCCGGCGGACGCCATCCCGCCGAACCGCCCCGAGGTCCCGCCGGCCGCGGCCTTCAGGCGGTGCGTTCCGAAGGACCCGAACAGGGTCGAGGCCCGGAGGAAGGGGCCGTCGAGGGGATCGGGGATCACGGCCCGGAGGACCCCGCCCACGGCGTCGGTGCCGTTGCGAGCCGAGGCGCCGCCCCGCTGCAGTTCCAGGGCGTCCAGGGGCAGCAGGGACAGCGCCGCAAGGTCCGCGCCGCCCAGGAACGGCGAGTTCAGGGGCACGCCGTCCAGCGTCGCCAGCGTTCCCTGGGGGTCGGCGCCCCGGACCGACAGGGACGCGGCCTGTCCGGGACCGCCGGCCTGCCGGACGTGGGCCCCGGGCGTCCGGTCCACGGCCTGGGCCGGCCCGTTGGGCGCCTCGAGGTCGGCGGGGGTGGTGATGCGCTGGGTGGCCGCGACCGCGTCCTTCCGATCGGCGGTCGCCTCGACCTCCACCGGCGGAACCACGACGGCCTCCTGGGCCAAGGCGAGGGCGGGCAGCAGGGCCATGGCGAGGAGGCAGGGGGCCACCAAGGGGGCAACAGCCCGCCGAAACGACGGATGGGGTGGGTCGAGCCTCACGGGGCGCCTCTTGTCCTCGAAGAGGTTGACCGGGGCGAAGGCGGGGGAGCCGTCGCGCACCGGGCCATCCTGCGGGCAGGTCTCCTGGCTTGGGGGCCGGGGCGCACCCGATCGGGCGTCCCCAGGAACCGTTCGCCTTCCCAGGGTCGCCCCCGGTGGCCTCGGAACGGTTCCCGGCCGTGAGGCGCGCCGCATCGGCGACGCCCGTCCGGCCTGCTCCCTTACAGTGGCGGGACCGCGCGGGATTCACACCCGCTTCCCTCGAGGACGGGGGTCCTCCCCGTCCACCCGCAAGGGGATTCCGGGGCGAACGTTGTCATGGAGAAGGGTGGAAGTCAAACGGGGGATCCGAGGGACCTTGGGGGTCGGCGTGGGAGGGGCGGAGCGGCTACGGGCAGGCGCCGACCGTGGAGGTCTCGCCGAAGCACTTGGTCGGGAAGCAGGAGGTCGGGTAGGTGATGCCGTCGGCGCCGCAGTGCACGCCGTCCTCGGTCCCGGCCTTCGGGCTGGCGATGGTGCCGCACTGGGTCGTGCAGAACGAACACTGGCCGGCCGTGCCGATGCTGGTCCCGGCAAGGCACGTCTCGAAGCAGGCGTTCTGGTACGTCGTGTTGGCGGCGCAGACCGGCGACAGGGTCGTCGGGCACTGCTCGCAGATGCGCGTGCAGGCGCCGGTGTGCAGGACGCCGCCGTGGCAGGCGGCCTGGCAGGCGTTGGCGTAGGTCTTGCCGTCGTTGCCGCAGACCGCCGTGCCGGTCGTGGGGCAGGGCGAGGCGCCGTGGCACAGGGCGGTGCACTGGTTCGGGTAGGCGTTGCCGTCGTTGCCGCATACCTCGACCATCGGGTCGCTGTCGCACTGCGGGCAGCAGAAGCCCGCGTAGGCGATCTGCTTGGTCCCCGTGCCGCAGGTCGTGGCCGCGCAGGCGTTGCCGTACGTGATGTTGTCCTCGCCGCAGACCGGCGAGCAGGTGGTCGGGCAGGACGGGCAGAAGCCCTGGCCCAGGCACTCGCCGCGGCACGCCCGGGTGGCCCCGGCGCCGCAGGTCGCCAGCGAGCACTGGTTGTCGTACGTCTTGTTGTCGCTGCCGCAGACCTTGTCCTCGGGCTGGCCCAGGCAGGCCTCGCACACCGGCGGCGGGCAGATCCCGAAGTTCTGGATCTTCGTGTCGTAGGTGAACAGGCAGTTGAGGGCATCCTTCATCGCGCAGACGTCGGCGAAGTCGGTCTTGACGCCGGCGTTGTCGCCGCAGACCGGGCCGCACGTCGCGAACGACAGGCGCTCGCATTCCGCGGTCTTGTCGCAGGGGCAGACGGCGCACTCGCCGCGCCAGGTGTAGTAGTTGGCCTCGGGCAGGTCCACGCAGTCCGTCTTGTCGCCCGTGCAGCCTACGCAGTTGGGGCCCGGGGCGCAGAGGGCGCACTTCGCGCAGACGTCGCTCTTGAACTCGGTCCGTGCCAGGCCGGGGAGGGGACCCTGGAGGCAGACTTCCGCGCCCACGACGGTCTCGTTGCAGGGACACTGCGACGGCAGCACTTCCACGCCGGGGTCTGTCGGTTCGATGGTTTCCCCGTCCGGGATGCCTTCGTCCGGAACTTCCACGTCGACCACCACGCCCTCTTCCGCCTGGTCGTCCCGATCCACGGTGCCATCCACCGGCACGTCGACGGTCGTTCCGTCCGGCACGTCCGATTCGATCAATTCGACGTCATCGACATCCTCGATCGGGATGTCCGTCGGCGCCGAACTGCCACCGCAGGCCAGGGCCAACACGAGGACGGCGGCCCACAGGGGCGAACGAAGCGTGGATCGAACGGTCATGGCAGCCTCCAAGACAAAAAGGTGCGCCGGTCATAGTGTACGGCACCCGCCCGCATCAGGGCAAGAACACTCGGAACGAGGATTCGATCATCCAGTCGGACACGTGCGTGACGTCGTGGGCATAGCCGACGTCCACGCCCACGTACTTCGACACGTAGCCGAGGCCGGCCGAGATGCGCATCTGCGTGTGGTCGAAGGTGCCGACCCGGTCCCAGACGAACCCGGCCCGCAGGGCGATCATCTGCGCCAGGGTCAGTTCCAGGCCCGCCATCGGACTGGGGGTGACCGTATTCGTCCCCTTGGACTCGAGGTCGAGGTCCACGTCCACGCCGAAGTGCAGGATCGAATAGTTGATGCCCAGGCCGATGCCCACCGAGCGGGGGGCGATGGGGCGCCGGACCAGCAGGTTGGCGCCGCCCTTCACCTTCTGCATCGTGATGATGTTCTGGGCGGCCACGCCGATGTAGAAGAGATCGTTGAAGCCCACCAGGACACCCAGGTCCATGGACGGGGCCCACTTGTTCAAATCGTTGATGCCGCCCGACGCGTCCTGCTCCACCTTCATGTACCGGAAGCCGCCGCCGTAGCAGAACTGGATGCTCTTGGACCGGAACTGGGAGGCCACGGCGAACCGCAGGTCGTGGGTCTGGGTATTCATCCCGCCCTTGTCGGCGTACGAATAGGAATACCCCGCGCCGCCGGCCAGTTCCTGGTTGGTCTTGGAATCCACGAACGACAGGTGGCCGTTGTGCCCGTTGGCGAACGACTTGTACCCGTAGCCGAGGTCGATGGCGTAGCTCATGGTCTGGGCCATGCCCGCCGGGTTGAAGTACAGGCCCGACGTGCCCATGCCCAGGGCCCGGACGGCGTCGCCCATGCCCAGGGCCCGGGCCGGTGCACCGTTCTCCCGGGCGAGGGCGGGCGTTGTCGCCAGCGCCAGGGCGGCGACGATTCCGAAGATGCCTGAAACACGCGCGAACCGCATGGAGTCCTCCCGACGGGACGACGGTATGCCGCGGTCGTGGGAGTGTCAAGAAAGCGGCCCCGGGGCTGGCCCGAGCGCGGCAACTGTGGCGGATACTGGATTCGCGGGGCCGGCCGTGGCAGGATCGCGCCGCCCCTCACGGAGGCATCCCATGGCCGATCGTCGCGTCGTGATCGTCATTCCCACCTACAACGAGGCCGAAAACATCGGCCTGATCATCCCGGCGATCCACCAGGTCGTCCCGGCGGCGGACATCCTGGTGGTGGACGATTCGTCGCCGGACGGGACCGGGCGGATCGTCGAGGGCCTGGCCGCGGCCGACCCGCGGGTCCGCCTGCTGTCCCGGGCGGGCAAGCAGGGCCTGGGCAAGGCCTACGTGGCGGGGTTCCGGGAGTGCCTGGACCGGGGCTACGACGTCATCGTGCAGATGGACTGCGACTTCAGCCACCCGCCGCACTACCTCGTGGACGTGCTGGCGGGCCTGGACCGGGCCGACGTCGTCATCGGCTCGCGGTACGTGAAGGGCGGCGAAACCGAGCACTGGCCGCTGAAGCGCAAGATCCTCAGCATGGGCGGGAACCTGTACGCCCGGGTGATCCTGGGCGTGCCGGTCATCGACCTGACGGGCGGCTTCAAGGCCTGGAAGCGCGAGGTCCTGGAGGCCATCGCGCTGGAGGAGGTCGGCGCCGCCGGCTACGCCTTCCAGATGGAAATGAACTTCCGGGCGCACCGGCGCGGATTCCGGATCATCGAGGTCCCCATCACGTTCCCCGATCGCACCCGCGGCGAGTCCAAGCTGGGCAGCGGGATTTTCTGGGAGTCGTTGAAGATGCCCTGGCGCCTGCGGTTCGGCGGGCGCAAGACGTCCTGACGGTTCAGATTGCGGCGTCCAGGTACCCTACCAGCGTCGCCAGCGCGGTCAGATCGCGCAGTTCCCCCCGCATCAACGGGATCGCCACCACCGGTACCGGCGCCACGGCCTCCCGCACCTCGGCGACCCGGCCGGCATCCTCGGTGGCGTCCTCCCGGTATTCCAGGGCCAGGACTCCGGCCTCGGTGGCCAGGCGGGCCAGGGCCTCCCGGTCCACGATCTGCAGGGCCGGCTCGGCCAGCAGCGTTTCCCGGAGGGCATCGACGTCCACCTCGGCTCCCTGGGGCAGCGCGCACCCGGGCGGGGGCCAGGCGTGGACCCGGTTGACCAGGATCACCGACGGCAGCAGGCCGCGACGGGCCAGTTCGTCCGCCGCGTCCCGCAGGCGGGTGGCGGCCCCCGGCTGGGGCCGGCCGACCAGCACGGTCGCGGTGCTCTTGCCGGACAGCAGCGCCTTGACCCGGACGGCCCGCTCCCGGAACCCGTCGAAGAGGGGCGAAAACGCCAGCAGGAAATCCAGGGTGGCCAGGAACGTGTCCTCGCCCGCGAACTTGCCGATGCCCTTCAGGACCACGCTGCGCCAGCGCACGGCGCCCAGCCCCACGCGCGACAGTCCCGCCGAGGCGCCCACGAACAGGCGGAAGGCCTCGGATCCCAGCAGGCCGTCCAGCCGGTCCGGCGCGTCCAGGAAGTCCAGCGCGTGCCGCTCGGGGGGCGTGTCCAGCACCACCAGGTCGTAGCGGCCGGACTCCAGGGCCTCCAGCAGGCGCTCCATGGCCATGTACTCGTGGGTGCCGGCCATGCGGGTCACGGCCTTGCGATAGAACACGTTGTCCATGATGCGGCGGCGGGCCTCGTCGGAGGGCGCGACGCGGTTGACCAGGCGGTCCAGTTCGGTCGCGGCGTCCAGCACCATGGCCGACAGGGCGCCGCCGGTCGCGACGGGCCCCAGCGCGCCCAGGGGCACGGGCTCCTCGACGCCCGGCCGGCCCGACAGCCCCAGGGCGTCCTTCAGGCGGTTGGCGGGATCCACGGTGACGGCCAGCACCCGTCGGCCCGACAGGGCCAGGCGGGTCGCGATCGCTGCGGCGACCGTGGTCTTGCCGACCCCGCCGTCCCCCAGGACCACCAGGACCTGCCGGTCCCGGGCCAGGGCCATCACGTCCATGGATCGCCTCCCCGTCCCAAGGGACCCGGAACCTACCGTGCCCCCGCGGGCCGTGCCCGTCCGTAACTGGCTTCCAGGGCCCGCGCGATTTCCCCCAGCGTGGCGCGGCTGCGGACGGCTTCGACGATGGTGGGCACCACCTCGCCGTTGCCTGCCGCCGCCGCGGTGACCCGGGCCAGGGCCGCCTGGGTCGCCTGCTGGTTTCGCGCGGCCCGGAACCGTCGCATCTGGTCGCAGCGTCCGGCCTCCAGGGCCTCGGCCGCCTCCGGGGGACGATCCCCTCCCGCGGGCCGGGGCGTCAGCGCCCCCCGATCGGCCTCGGGCCCCTGTTCCCGGTGGCAGTTGAGGCCCACGATGCGGTGTTTCCCGGAGTCGATCGCCCGCTGGGCGCGATAGGCCGAGTCGTCGATCTGCCGCTGGATCCAGCCGTCCTCGATGCACCGGACCACGCCGCCCAGGGCCTCGATCCGGTCCACCAGGGCCAGGGCATCCCGGACGATGCGATCGGTCATCGCCTCGACCAGGTACGAGCCCCCCAGGGGATCCACCACGTCGCGGACATGGGACTCCTCGGCGATGACCTGCTGGGTGCGCAGGGCCAGGTGGGCCGTGGCCTCCGAAGGCAGGGACAGGGCCTCGTCCAGCGCGTTGGTGTGCAGCGACTGGGTTCCGCCCAGCACCCCGGCCAGCGCCTGGAGCGTCACGCGGACCACGTTGTTTTCGGGTTGCTGGGCCGTCAGGGTGCTCCCGCCGGTCTGGGTGTGGAAGCGGATGGCCATCGATCGGGGGTCTTTCGCGCCCAGGTGATCCTTCATCACGGTGGCCCAGGCGACCCGGGCCGCCCGGAACTTCGCGATTTCCTCGAAGAAATTGTTGTGGCAGGCGAAGAAGAACGACAGGCGGGGCGCGAAGGCGTCCACGTCCAGTCCCCGGGCGACCACCGCCCGGACATACGTCAGGCCGTTGGCCAGCGTGAAGCCGACTTCCTGCACGGCGTCCGCCCCGGCCTCGCGGATGTGGTAGCCGCTGATGCTGATCGAGTGGAACTGCGGCATCGTCCGCTGCAGGTGGACGACGAGGTCCGCGGCCAGGGCCAGGCTGGGCCGCGGGGGATAGATGTAGGTCCCGCGCGCCACGTACTCCTTCAGCACGTCGTTCTGGACCGTGCCCTCCAGGCGGGCCGGGTCCATGCCCCGCTCCTCGGCGACGACCTGCAGCATCCCGACCAGGATCGGGGCGGTCGCGTTGGCCGTGATGGAAATCGACACCCGGTCCAGCGGGATGCCGTCGAAGATGCGCGCCAGATCGTCCACGGTGGCCACCGACACGCCGGCCCGGCCCACCTCGCCGACCGCCCGGGGATCGTCGGGGTCCATCCCCATCTGGGTCGGCAGGTCGAAGGCCATCGACAGGCCGGTCTGGCCCCGTTCCAGCAGGTACCGGAACCGGCCGTTCGTGTCGTCGGACGTCCCGAAGCCGGCGTACTGGCGCATGGTCCAGGTGCGGCCCCGGTACATGGTGGCGAAGACGCCGCGCCGGTAGGGCGGGCGCCCGGGGAGGTCCGGGGCGGCATCGCTTTCGCCCGGGCGCGGATCGACGAACAGGAAGGGCTGGGACTCGCCCGTGGACAGGGTGTGCGTGCCGTCGTCCGGCAGGAAGCCCTCGGAGTCCGCCCCCGCGTCCCGGAAGAAGCGCCGCAGTTCCTCGTTCCGGTCCCCGCTCATCGATTCTCCGTCAATCCAGCCGGACCAGGACCCCGTCGCGTTCCACCCGATCGCCCTCGCCCACCAGGACCTCGGTCACCTGGCCGTCCCGCGGGGCCCGGACCTCGTCTTCCATCTTCATGGCTTCCAGGACCAGCAGCGGCTGCCCCTTCACGACCCGATCCCCGACCGCCACCCGGATGTGGACGACCCGTCCGGCCATGCGCGCCGCCACCCGGCCCGTCTGGGCCTCGGGCATCGCCGGCGCGACGGAGCCGATGCGCCGGGGCGACACGAACAGGCTGTGGGTCCCCACCACGACCTCGGTCAGGGGACCCGTGGGGCCGACGGCAGGCACCACGACGCGCCCCGACGGCAGCATCAGGCCGACGGTTCCGTGCAGCCGCAGCACCTTGAGGGGCACGCGGGACTCGCCGACGCGCACCCAGATCCACGCGTCGTCCGCGCCCTCGATCACGGCATGAAGTGTGGTGTCGGC
Organism: uncultured Myxococcales bacterium; assembly: GCA_903847405.1. GTDB lineage: Bacteria > Myxococcota_A > UBA9042 > DTJE01 > DTJE01 > CAIZWN01. Next base: position 62,998 of record CAINDP010000099.1, read on the forward strand.
CCGCGTGCGAACCTCGACCCGGGTGCGCCGGTGCTCGGCGGCGACCTTCGTCGTCCCGGCGTCGGGCCCGTCCTCGGGCAGCAGCGTCCCCGGGACGACCGGGACCTCGGTTTGCTTGCAGCTCATCGGCCGCTCACCCTCTGCGCCAGGAAGGCGCTGATCCCGTTGCCCGGCGCCACGCCGACGGTCCGGGCGACGACGGTGCGATCGTCGTCCCCGCCGGCGCCGAATCCATCAAGGACCGTGCCGCCACCGCGGCGGCCACGTCCTCCACGGACACCACGTCCGCGGCCGGCAGGGGCCCGATGCGGACCACCAGGCCCGTGTCGTAGGTCCCCGCCCGGAACTCCCGGGACGCCAGGACGTGGCGCAGGAACGGGAGATTGTGGCGCACGCCGCCGATCTCGAATTCCCCCAGCGCCCGTTCCATCCGGGAAATCGCCTCGGGCCGGGTGCGGCCCCAGACCGTGACCTTCGCCAGCAGGGTGTCGTAGTACGAGCAGACCTCGCCGCCCTCCTCGACCCCGTCGTCCACCCGCACGAAGGGTCCCAGGGGGGGGCGGTACCGGAACAGCCGGCCCGGCGAGGCCACGAAGCCGTTGTAGGGATCCTCGGCGCACACCCGGCACTCGATCGCGGCGCCCCGGGGCACCAGGTCCTCCTGCCGCCAGGGCAGCGGTTCACCCAGCGCGATCCGGATCTGGGCCTGGACCAGGTCCACGCCCAGGACGGCCTCGGTCACCGCGTGCTCGACCTGGAGGCGCGTGTTCATTTCCAGGAAGTGGAAGGCGCCGGCCGGGTCCACGAGGTACTCGACCGTGCCGGCCCCCTCGTAGCCCAAGGACGTGACGGCCCGCAGGGTCGCCTGGTACATCGCCTGGCGCAGCAGCGGGTCCAGGCCCGGGTCCGGCGCCTCCTCGATCACCTTCTGGTGGCGGCGCTGGACCGAGCAGACACGCTCGCCCAGGTGCACGACGTCCCCCCGGCCGTCGGCCAGGAACTGCACCTCGACGTGGCGCGGCGACGGGACGCAGGCTTCGACGAACAGGGACGGGGATCCGAAGGCCGCCAGGGCCTCCCGACGCGAGGCCTCGAAGGCCGCGGGCATCCCGTCGGGCCCCTCGACCCGCCGCATCCCCTTGCCGCCGCCCCCCGCGGACGCCTTCAGCATCACGGGCCAGCCCACGCGATCGGCCACCCGCCGCGCCTGTTCGGCGTCGGGAACCTCGCCGTCGGACCCCGGCACGACCGGGACCCCCGCGGCGGCCATGGCGGCCCGGGCGGGCAGCTTGTGGGACAGGCGGCGCATCTGGTCCGCGGTGGGTCCCACGAAGCGCACCCCGGCCGCGTCGCAGGCTTCGCGGAAGGCCGGGTCCTCGGACAGGAACCCGTAGCCGGGGTGGATCATCGTGGCGCCGACGGACCGGGCCGCGGCCAGGACCTTCCCGGAATCCAGGTAGCTTTCGGCGGGCAGGCTGCCCCCGATGCTGACGACGGAATCGGCCATGCGGACGTGGGGGGCGACGCGATCGGGGTCCGAGCAGATGGCGACGGAAGGGATGCCCAGCTCACGGCAGGCACGGATCACCCGGGCGGCGACCTCGCCGCGATTGGCGACCAGCACCTTGACGCGCGCGGTCATCCGTTCGTCCGGGCTCCCACCTTCCGGGCGAGCTCGTAGAGCCCGTCCGAATCGCAGAATTTACGGCCGCAGGACATCACCACCACCATGTTCCGGGTGGGGATGAGGAAGCCGACATAGAGGATTTCTTCCCAGTAGGCGAAGAAGGTCTTGCCGGCGACCGGCGGGATTTCGGTGGCGGACGGGTACGAAGCCAGCATGGCCGCGAAACGCTCCCGCGCCGCCTCGGGGGTCCGGGCGCGGAAGACCTGGAGGGCGGCGCCGTAGGACGTGCCCTTTTCCGGTTCATAGAGGATTGCGTCGGTGTCGTCGTCGGTCGGGACGCCCTGCAGCGCGACGCGCCGGAACTCGACCTTGCCCTTCGCCAGGTCCTGGACGTCCTTCAGCGTCAGCATCAGGCGCGGATCCAGCAGGGGGGTTCGGGGGGCCGTCGGGGCCGGGGCGACCACGGCCGGTGCGACCGGGGCCGTCGGCGTCGCGGGTGCGGCCGTCGGCGCGCCTTCGGCCGGGGTACCGCGGGCGGCCGTCGTGTCCTGTTCGGCCTGCTCCGCCGGGGCGGGTGCGGGCCGCGGGGTTTCGGTCGTGGCGCGGGCCGGGGGCCGGGACGGGGCGGGCGATTCGTCGTCGGCCTGCTCCATCGACGAGGCCGGGACGTCCTCCTTCGACGAGGACTTCTTGCAGGCGCCGACGGCGAGGGTCAGGGTCAAGGCGATCGGCAGCACCCAGGTCGTCCGAGCGCACATCATGGCAACTCCACCGCACCTAGAACGGCCCGAAAGAGTAGAAGAGATACCGGGCTCTGTCAATTCGGCGGGCGGGGGCGGGGAGACGTTCGTCCACGTCCACGTCGACGTCCACGTCCACCTGCACGTCCACGATCACGACCCGTCCGGCCCAGGTTTGGCACCCGGCACGGCGGGCGTGTAGGCTTGACGCGGTTCCACGACAGTTCTCCCCTCGGGAGGTTCCCATGGAGCGTGACTGGGCGGCGCTGCTGACGGCGGCTTTCGACGGGTTGGCGGGCGCGCCTCGGGACGGGGTGCGGGTGGCGCCCATGACGGGCGACGCGTCGGCCCGGTCCTACGCGCGGATCGAGGTGGACGGGGCGGCTCCGGTCGTCCTGATGCTGCTGGCCGACGATCCGCTGAAGAGCGACGAGGTCGTGGACGGCGAGCGGCCGAAGCAGATGCCCTTCCTGGAGGTCGGCGAATACCTGGCCCGGGGCGGGATGCCGGTGCCCGCGGTGCTGCACGTGGACCTTCCCCGGCATGCGATCCTGCTGGAGGACCTGGGGGACGTGACGGTCGAGCGGGCCCTGGCGGCCGGCCAGGACAAGGCGGCCCTGTACCACGCGGCGATCGAGCTGCTGGCGGACCTCCAGGCCTGGGGCGCCCGGTCGCCGGAGCCCGACTGCGTGGCGTTCCGGCGGCGGTTCGGCGAGGGCCTGCTGCGCTGGGAACTGGAGCACTTCGACGAGTGGCTGCTGCGGGCATGGACCGGCAGGACGCCGACCGTGGCCGAAAAGGCGGTCCTGGACGCGTTCTACGACGAGGTCGTGCGGCGCCTGGTGGCGCTGCCGTCGGGCCTGGTGCACCGGGACTACCAGAGCCGGAACCTGATGGTGCAGGACGGGCGGCTGCGGCTGATCGACTTCCAGGACGCCCTGGTGGGCCCCTACCTGTACGACCTGGTCGCGCTGCTGCGGGACTCGTACGTCGCGTTCGAGCCGGCCGAGGCGGCGGGGATCCGGCGGCACTTCCGGGACGCGCGGGTGGCCCGGGGGCTGTGGGTTCCCGACCCGGCGGACCTCGACGACCACTTCTTCCTGGCGGCGATGCAGCGCAAGATGAAGGACGCGGGCCGCTTCGTGTACATCGACCGGGTCAAGAAGAACCCGAAATTCCTGCCGAACATCCCGCGGTCCCTGGCCTATGCCCGGGAGGCGCTGGAGCGCTTCCCCGAGTTCGCGGCGGCGCGGGAGGTCCTGGCGGGCTACCTGCCCGAACACTTCAGTTAGGAGGGCCCGAGTCGACTTCGGCTGCGGCAAGAGATTGCATGCGCAATCCCTCGCCTCCGCCTGCGTGCTCGGGCGGGGTGAACTTCCGGGAGTCTGCCGATGAAGGCGATGGTGCTGGCGGCGGGGCTCGGGACGCGGCTGCGGCCGGCGACCGACCGGGTGCCCAAGCCCCTGTTCCCGGTCCTGGGCGTGCCGGCCATCGAGTGGGCGCTGGCGGGATTGCGGCAGGCCGGCGTGACCGCCGCGATCGTGAACCTGCACCACCTGCCCGGCGCGGTCCGGCAGCGCCTGGGCGACGGGCGTCGGCTGGGCATGGCCCTGACGTTCAGCGAGGAAGCGGACATCCTGGGAACCGGCGGCGGGCTGTCGGCGGTGCGGGGCTTCTTCGCGGGCGAGGACGCGTTCTTCCTGCACAACGGCGACGTGTTCACCGACTGGGACCTGGGGCCGGTCCGCGATCGCCACGACGGGTCCGGCGCCGGCGCCACGCTGGTCCTGGCCGATCCGCCGGACATGCCCCAGGCGCGCCTGGTCGAGGTCGGGCCCGGGGGCGACGTGGTCGGGATCCGCGGACGCCCTCTTTCCGGGGACGGCCCCCGGTACGTGTTTTCCGGGGTGTCGGTGCTGACCCCGGACCTGCTGGACCTGCTGCCTCGCGAAGGGGCGTCGTGCCTGGTGGAGCGGGGGCTGATCCCGATGATGGCGACCGGGCGACGGGTGGCGGCCGCGCTGCCGGGCGGGCTGTTCTGCGACATCGGGACCGCCGAACGCTACCTGGCCCTCCAGTGGGAGGTGTTCCCCCGGGCGGCCGCGCTGTTCGCGTTGCGGGGACTGACGCCGCCCCGGGAGATCGCGCCGGGCGTCCTGGCCACCGGGTCGCCGTTCGTCGCGGCCGGGGCGCGACTGGAGGGGCCCGTGTTCCTGTGCGACGGGGCCCGGGTCGAGGCGGGCGCGGTCGTGGGTCCCCGGGTGGTCCTGGGTTCGGGCGCCGTGGCGGCTGCCGGCTCGGTGGTGCGCGATGCCGTGGTGTTCGAGGGGGTCGCGGTCGGCGGCATCGCCACCGGGATCCACACCGGGTAGGGGCACCCGTCGTTCCCCGGGGTCAGGCGCCTTCGGGCTGATTCAGCAGCGCTTCGTAGACCTCCCGATCGGACTGCGAAAAACAGCAGAAGAACACGGTTTCCGGGACCCTGGACGCGCGCAGAAAGGCGCGGGCCTCCCGGACGGCGATCCGCGCGGCCGCCTCGATGGGATACCCGTAGACGCCGGTCGAGATGGCCGGGAAGGCGACGGACCGTGCCCCCGCGGTGGCCGCCAGGACCAGGCTGGTCCGGTAGCAGGAGGCCAGCAGGCCGGGCTCGCCCCGGGTGCCGCCGGCCCAGACCGGACCCACGGTGTGGATGACCCACCGGGCCGGCAACCGGTAGCCCGCCGTGACCTTCGCGGACCCGGTGTCGCACCCGTGCAGCGTGCGGCACTCGGCCAGGAGGCCCGGTCCCGCGGCGCGATGGATGGCCCCGTCCACGCCGCCGCCGCCCAGCAGGCTGGCGTTTGCCGCGTTGACGATGGCGTCCACCTCCAGCGTCGTGATGTCGCCCTTGACCACCCGGATTCGCCCGTCCAGACCGTCCACGTTGCATTCCCCTTCCGACCCCCGGAGCGTACCGCGATTCCACGGCATTCGGGACTGGCAATCCGTTCCCCGGCCTTGCGGGCCGGAAGCCCCGGGGCGCCCCGGTCGTCATCCGCATGGCGTTTGACAGGGATGCCTTCGGTCCCCCGGTGGTACCCTTGCCCCTCATGCTGGAATCGGCAGGGTGTCGAGATGGGCGTCAAGGACGAGATCCTCGAGGAGCCTGTGTCCCAGGACGACCTGGGCATGCCCAGGAAGTTCCACGGGATGGAGGCCCGTCTTTCCGGGGTGTCGAGCCGCTTCGCGCGGTCGCGGGGGGCCGATACGTCCTTCCTGCTGTTGCAGTTGGGCGGTCCGATCGCGGTCACGACCCTGGTCCGCCGCGTGACCCCCTGGCTGCGGCTGGCCCGAAGCCTGGGCCTGTACCGGCGGATCCCGTCCGGGGATCCGGAGTTCGACCGCCTGCATCACGTGGAGTGCGACGACACCGGGTATGCCCGGGAACTGCTGTCGTCGCGCAAGCGGCGCGCGGCGATCGTCGCCCTGCTGGACGGGACGCCCCGCGCAGTTGCCGTGGGCCTGAACGATTCGGGCGCAGTTGCCACGTTTCCCGCGGGCACGACCCTCGGCAAGGCGCAGTGGGCACCCATGCTGGCCCGGCTGCTGGAACTCCGTCTGGCCCTGCCCGGCCCGCAGGGTCGTCGGCGCGCGTTCCGGAATTCGCAGCGTCGACGGATCGGCTACGTGATCGGCTTCCTCGTGCTGAGCCTGTGTTTCGTATTCGCCGCCGTCCTGATGGACAGGCCCACCACGCCGGGGATGAGCCTGGTCCCGGCCCTGGCCACCGGCGGCGGCGTGGGGTTCGTCGGCCTGTTGATCGGCCTGCTGGGCCTGCGCGGGAAGTCCGCGGCGGCCTCCGAGTTCCAGATGTTGTTCCTCCTGCTGGCCGTCGTTTCGGTATATGCCGGACTGCTGGGACGGGAGGCAGCCGCCTCACTGAACGCCCACCGGGACACCTCCCCGCCGGTTGTCCACGTCCAGACCGTCGTGCGCAAGTTGATGGAGCGCAACAACGAAGGCGGCGACTACCCGACTCTCTTCATCAGTCCCTGGCATCCCGGTCAGAAACCGCTGTCCCTGGTGGTGTCGCAGTCCGAATACGCGTCCATCCCGATCGGCCGGCCCGTCGTCATCGTGTCCCACGCAGGCGCCTACGGTTGGGAATGGATCGAGCCCGTGGACTGGTCGGCCCAACCCCCCTCCGCCCCGGTCCCGTAGGCGCCCGCGACGGGATTTGAAAGGCGGGGCGCCAAGATGGATACTTGCGCCATCGAAGGGAGGACGGGATGGAGTCCCGCGGAGCCTGGCAGAACGCCCGGGACCGGTTCCGGCTGTGGGCGTGGCGCCACTACGTGGACGGCGAGTTCGCCCACCCGCGGCTGTCCTACCTGTTCTGGGAGGCCACGCTGGGATGCAACCTCGCCTGCCGGCACTGCGGCAGCGATTGCCACCGGTCGTCGGACCTGGCCACGGAACTGTCGGGCGAGGAGGCGGTCCGGGCGTTGACGCAGGTCGCGACGGACTTCGGGCCGCGGAACGTGTTCCTGGCCGTCACCGGCGGCGAGCCCCTGGTGCGGCCGGACCTGTTCGACGTGATGGGGCGGGTGTCGCGCCTGGGATTCGCCTGGGGCATGGTGTCGAACGGCTGGGCCGTGGACGACGCCGTCGTCGAGGCCAGCCGGGCATCGCGGATGCGGACGCTGGTCATCAGCCTGGACGGCGTGACGCGCGAGTCCCATGACTGGCTGCGGGGCGAAGGGTCCTTCGACCGGGCGGTGTCGGCGCTGGACCGGTACCGTCGGGCCGGCTTCCTGAAGAGCCTGCAGGTCACGACGACCTACCATCGACGCAACATCGGCGAACTGCAGGCCATGTACGATTTCCTGGTGCGCAAGGGCATCCGGGACTGGCGCATCGTGTCCGTCTTTCCGAACGGCCGGGCCCAGCGCCAGTCGGACTTCCTGCTGGAGCCGACCGAACTGCAGCACCTTCTGGACTTCATCCGCGAAAAGCGGTCGCAACCGCGCCCGATCAAGGTGTCGTACGGCGACGAGGGCTACCTGGGATGCGGGTACGAGCGCCGCGTCCGGGACTTCTACTTCACGTGCCTGGCGGGCGTGCGTATCGCGTCGATCCTGGCCGACGGCGGCATTTCCGGGTGCCCGAACATCCCCCGCAGCCTGGTCCAGGGAAACGTGCGCCAGCAGTCGGTCAAGGAGGTCTGGGAGACCGGGTTCGCGAAGTACCGCGACCGCTCCTGGATGCGCCAGGGCGCCTGCGCGGCCTGCAGCGACTTCGGGATCTGCAAGGGCAACAGCCTGCACCTGTGGGACGCCGAAACGGGCGGGCCCAAGTTGTGCCATCGGGACCTGCTGAAAAAGGCCCGGGAAACCGGGGGAGGTGAGCCGTGCTGATGGTCTACCTGGTGCTGATGGCGTTGATCGACCTGGGGCGGATGAAGGTCTACGCGGCGACGCGCTGGCTGTGGCTGGTGCTGTCGGGCGGGCTGTTCGTCACGGCGCCGCTGGGGTGCGAGTCGCAGGATTCGGGGAAGGACGTCCTGGGGGACGTTTCCCAGGTCCTGTACGGGCCGCCGCCCGCGGACGTGTCCGAGGACCCGGGGCCGGCTGCCGACCTGCCGCAGATGATGTACGGGCCGGTGCAGGTGGACGCGACGGACGATGCCGCCGCCGACACCACGGGCGACACCCCCCAGGTCCTGTACGGACCGCCCCCGGCGTGACCGGCGCCACGGCGTCGCGGTTCCGCCCGTCCCCCCGCAGGGAGTTCCGGTGAACGAGACCCTCGATGGCCGCACGGTGATCTTCGGCCTGCTGTTCTATGCCCTGATGCTGGGGGCCTCCCTGGCAGCCGCGGCCTTCTGGCCCGCCGTCGTGGGCGTCCCGTGGGTCCTTCCGGACCGGGTGGTGCCGGACGTCGTCCTGGGCCTGCTGGCTGGCGGCGTGGTCATCGCTGCGTCCTGGGCATCGATCCGGTGGACGGCGTCGGGACGGCGCCTGGCGGACCTCCTGGGCCGGACGCTTCGGGGACTGCCGGCGTGGGCTTCCCTGCCCCTGGCCCTCGCGGCGGGGGTGGCCGAGGAGGCCGTCTTCCGCGGTACCCTGTGGAGCGCGATCGAGGCGGCGGCCGGGGCCGAAGCGGCGTGGATCCTTACCTCGGTGGCCTTCGGGCTGGTCCACGGGATGTTCCGGCCGGGCCTGCGGACCTGGTCGGCCTTCGCCCTGGCGACGGGCGTGCTGCTGGGCGGCCTGCGCCTGGCGACCGGCGGCATCCTGGCCGCGGTCGTCGCCCACTCCCTGGTGGACGCGGTGAACCTGCCCCTGGTGCGGCGCGCCGGACGGCTGGCGGATCGATGACGGCGGGCCCCGTCAGGGCAGATCGAAGTTGCAGACGGGGATGATCGCGGCGCCCCGGACCAGTTTGCCGGTGGCGGGCTTGCCCTGGGCCGAGCCCTTCTGGGCCTTCTTCAGGAACTCCTTTCCAGCGACGTTCTTCGCCAGGAACACCAGGGCCCTGCCGTGGAAGTCCGAGGCCTCGAAGGTGACCTGGCCGTCGTCCTTCAGGTCCTGGCCCACCTGGACCCAGACGCCACCCTCGTCGCCCTTGTCCAGCGCCGCGGCGCCGTAGACCGTCTTCTTGGCCGGCAGCCCCGCCAGCGTCACGGTCAGCCGGCTGGTCGGAGCCTCGTATGCCACCAGCGCGCAGGTCACGTTGTCCAGCGGGCCCTTCTGCACCTTCGACGGCGCCTTGCCCTGGGGCTTTTCGGCCCACCCGGTCGCCGGCAGCGCCAGGCCAAGTCCCAGCGCCAGAACGAATCCCAGACCGCGTTTCATCTTCCGTCCCCCTCGGTGTGCCCGCAGCGGCTCCGGTCCGGCGCATCCGGGCCGGTCCCCGGCGCACGATTCTGCCACAGGGGGACCGCGGTGCGAAAGGGCGCGACATGGCCGTCGGTCATCGGACGGCGGGGGTGCCGGGCGCTTCCGAAATCGCCTCCAGGAGCCGCTGGACCTCGGCCCGCCGCACGCCCTGGGGGTATCGCCGGCGATGCTCGTCGCCCAGGCGCCGCACCTCGGCCGCGCTACCCTGCTGGAACCGTACGCGCATCAGGCCCACCAGGGCGGCCTCGGCCAGGTCCGTTCGGGGATGATCGACGAAGCGTAGGAAGAACCCGGCGGCCTCCTCGGCGTTTCCGGCCGCCAGCGTGCGCCGCCCCGCTTCCACCAGGGCAGGAACGGCCTCGGGCGAGCCCGGGAGGTCCGCCACCAGGTCCTGCAGGAAGGCGGTCGATTCCGCGTCGCGTCCTCCGCTTCGGGCCAGTTTCGCCAGTTCCCACCGGGCGCGGCCCGCGTAGTGCCCCCGGGGAAAGGCTTCCAGGTAGTGCCGCCACTGCGCGACGGCCTCGCCGGGCCGTTCCAGGGGGCCTCCCAGCAGCGACGCCAGGTCCACCAGGACGCCTTCCACCGGCGGACCGACCCGCAGCGCTTCCTCCCAGGCCGCGCGAGCCTCCTCCAGGCTTCCCGCGGCCCGATGGGCGTCCCCCAGCAGCGCCAGCAGGTGGGCCCGGGGGGCGGAGGGATCGGCGAGGGCGGCGGTCAGGTGACGGATGGCATCCGCCTTTCGTCCCGCGGACAGCAGACGCTGGACCTCCCGGGCCAGTGCCTCGACGTCCATCGGGGGCGTCGCGGGTGCCGGTGCGACGATCGGCGGCGGTGCGGCGGGCGGCTTTTGCGGTTCCCGGGTGGAAGGCGCCGCCAGGTCACGATCCGCCGCCGCGGGCTCCTGCATCACTTCGACGCCGACTCCGGTGGACGACGGGATCAGGCGCACGACCCGGCCGGCCACCACCCGGGCGACCTCGTTGCCCTCGCGGTCCTCCAGGCGCACGATGCCTTCCAGGCCCGTGACCTCCGTGTGCCGTCCGGGCTGATGCTCGACGATGAAGCGGGTTCCCACGACATAGGCCCGTCCGTACTCGGTGCGGATCTCGAACGTCTGCCCCGGTTCGCGGTGCGAAACCGTCACGTCCAGCCGTCCGTGGTCCAGCCACAGCAGGGTGCGGGAATCGGACCAGGCCTCGACGCGGACCCGGCAGCGCGGGCCGACGGCCACCTTCGCCAGGCCGTTGCGCTCCAGGACGGTCCCCGTTTCGTTCGTCTGGAGCAGCCCCTCGGGGCCCGGTTCGACCGCTCCCGGACCTGCCCCGTCGGGCGGGACGACGGCCTGCTGGACGACGGGGTTCGGCGCCCCCCGATCCTCCGGGAGGTGCTGGCGTGCCACGAATACGGCGATCGCGGCTGCCAACGCCAGGCCCGCGGCGGCGGCAAGGGGCCGGGATGGGCGCCGTTTGGGCCGGGGCTCCAGGAAACGGGGCGTTACGTCGGCCATGGGGGGAGACAGGCGGTCCGTGGCCGCCAGGCCCAGGTGAATCGCGCGCTGGTACCCCAGGAACCGGCTCCGGCATGCCGGGCACACGGCGAGGTGCGCCCGGAGTTCGACACCCGACTCGCCCAGCGCCATGAGGCGTCGGATGTTGTCGCATTCCTCCATCAGGACACCTCGTCGGTTCGAAGGGGGCTCAGCGTTTCGAGCCCCGCGGTCCTGCAGTCGTCCGGCAGGGCCTCCAGGATCGCCTTTCGCGCGCGGAACAGCCGCGACATCACGGTTCCCGGGGGGATGTTCAGCGCCACGGCGACCTCCTCCGTGGACAGTCCTTCCCAGACGCGGAGGACCCAGGTCTCGCGCTCGCGCAGGCCCAGCGACGCCAGCGCCTCGCCCAGCCTGCGCAGGGTCTCCCGGGCTTCCGAGGTCGCCTGGGTATCCGGTCCGTCCGACCCGCCCGACGCCAGCCATTCCGCCCATTCCTCGCGCCGGTGCCGCCACCGTACCTCGAGCCCGATGTGCCGGTGGGCGACGTGGGACGCGATTCCGTACATCCAGGTGGTGAAGCCCGCTTCGCCCCGGTAGGTGTCGATCGACGTCAGCATCTCGGCGAACGCCTGCTGCACGAGATCCTCGATGTCCCGATCGGGCCCCAGGATTCGGTGCAGGAACCGGCCCATCCGGGACACCTGCGCGCGATACAAGGACGTCCAGGCTTCGGGATCGCGGCGGCGGCATCGCTCCAGAAGCTGGGCTTCGTCGTCCGGCCCCGGGTGTTCCGGGGATGCGTCGCTCCGGTTCACCGCTTCCCCCGAAGTATCGCGGCCACCCTCACCACGGCCCCAACCTCGAACCGAGGGCCGCGATACGCGTTGGCGTCGAACCAGCGGAAGTCCGACCAGGTCGCGTGCATGCGTGCCGTCAGGCCCGCGGAAAGGTGCATCGTGTCCCAGAGGACGTGCGTGACCTCGACCTCCCCGTCGAAGGCGGGATTGACCGACGTGGCCGAGCCCGATCCCGCGAAGCCCTGGGGCTCGATCCTCGCCTGCCGCCAGACCACCAGCGCACCCAGGCCGACCCGGATGCCGACCGGACCCACCGGGAAGGTCCATCGACCCATGAGCCCGACAGGCACCGCCTGGACGTGAACGGCGCCCCGGGGCCCCGGCACGCTTCGGAGCGGTTCGTAGCCGACGCGGCCGCCGATCCACAAGCGTCGTTGCAGCAGCAGCAGGCCGGCCTCGAACTCGAGATCCCCGGAGCCGCGGTTCGGACCGACCTGCCATACCCCGCGGCCGCCGAGGTGGAGATAGCCGTCGACCGGGGGAACGCGGGATGGTTCCTGGATCCGGATCCGGGCAGGCGCGCGCCACGCGAGGTCCCCTTCCACCAGGCGCGCCTTGCGTGCCAGCTGCGGGTCGGCCAGCAGCCCGACCACCCGGCGGGCGGCAACCCGGGCCCTGTCGGACACCTCCACACCCGCCAGGTCCAGCGGACAGGTCGATCCGTCGGCCCACTGCAGGAGGACCCCGCCCTCCAGCCGCAGCGCCAGCCACCGGGCCCCCTCGTCCGGAACGGGACACTCCTGGATCCGCTGGGCCACGACCGGGCGCACATCCACGCCGGCCTTCTGGCGTTCGATCTCGAGGGCGTCCCGCAGCGACGTGACGTCGAGGCCCTCGGTCGATTCGGGGCCCACCACCAGGCACAGGACCCCGGAACCCGGGTTCACGTCTCCCGGCATGGCGGACGCGGTCGTCGACAGGAGCAGTGCCATGCCGGTGATGCACGCGGCGGCGAGGCGGCCGGTCACGGGACCTCCCCATCGCATTCGGGAGCGTCGCATCCTGCCGCGTCCGGGGAGTTCGCGGCGGCAGCGATCCCGGTGTCCGTGTCGCCGGCGATGCACGGCTTGTCGCAGGCGCGATCGTTGATGTCCAGGTAGGCGAATCCGGTGAACCCCTCCCGGTAGGTCGAAACCCAGAGGAGGTGCCACCCGGACGTCGGGGCGACGAACCGCTCGATGGACGAGTAGCGGTAGCCCGGGCGGGCGTCGTCATTGAAGGCCAGAGCGTTCAGGTCGAGGAAGTCGGAAACGTCCGGCGGGGCGTCCGGCGAGCCCGGGACGACACCGTAGATGGCAAGGACCGTGTCGACGGCATCGCCGGGCTGGGTCGAGGCGTTCAGGCAGTCCCCTTCCGAGAGGTACTGCAGGTATCCCAGGGACCGGCCGGGGAAGTCGAACGCCACGGGTTCGAAGAACGGAGCGCAGCGGGCGTGGACCTGGACCTCGCCCAATCCCGGGTCCAGGACGAAGGTGCCCGGATCCCACGCCCCCTTCTGCGGGTCAAGGTTCACGACCCGCCGGCAGGCGTCGCCGGCGAACACCAGCAGGAACGCCAGGATCGGCGAAAGGCGGGATTGATCGTTCATGGCGCGATTATAGGTCATGCCCGGATCGACCTCGTATCGCCGAGACGCTGGTGCGAGCCTCCACTGTGGCGGGCGGCGGGCCGGTGTCCGGCAGGTAGATCGACCCCAACCGCTGGTTGTGGACGTCCCCGAACAGCGTCGAGTCCGGCACGTCCACCAGGGAGCCCTGGAGCGGGCGGTACGAGCGGTCCAGATCGGGGACATCGCACAGTCCGGCCGCTTCCCGGGCCACGTCGTTGTTCGGGATGACGGCGCTGAAACGGTGTGCGCGGATCCCGGCCTTCATCTCGTCCAGGATGCCGGGATCCAGGAAGCCGTAGTCGCAGATCGAGATGAAGTCCGCCCAGGGCTTCTTGCCGGCCATGCGGCTGTAAGCCGGGAACGCCGGGAAGAAGACGTTGCCGGGTTGCGACGCGATCGTCCGCACCAGGCGGTTGCCAGCCTCGACATCCGCCGGCGTCACCCAGAGCGCCCACGTGGGATGGGCCACGATGAGGACCTGGGCCGCGGCCAGGATCCAGGCCCGGCCGGAGGAACGCACGCAGAATCGGCCCGCCAGGCGCATTGCCTGGAACGAGCAGAAGACCGCGGGAGCCAGCAGGCAGTTGCGGCTGCCACCCATCTTCGCATTGCTGACCACGCCGACGGCGACGGCCGTCAGGCACAGCAGGTTCCAAGGATCGGCCAGGAACGCACGCCAGCGGGAGCCACGGTCGGACAACGCCGCCGACCCGAACAGGGCGGGGATTACGAACCCCGACCCATGGATCGCCAGGAACGCCGGAACCAGCAGGAACAGGGCCTCCGGCCGCACCGGGTGGGAGGCGGGCACAGAGAGGGTGAACCGGTAGAACCAGGGATTGGCCAGATCCCCCGTCAGGGCCAGGATTCCCACGGTCCCGGCCAGACCGCCGCCGACGAACAGCAGCGTCCGTTCCCGGGGCATCCGCACCAGGCTCCAGGCGGCAGCGACGGCCACGATGGGCAGGCTGCTCTGCTTGGTCAGCACCCCGAGCGCGGCCAGGAGGCCCGCCGCGAACGCCGTCCAGCGGAGCGTGCGGAATTCCAGCAGCAGCACGCCGGCGGACAGCACGAAGAGCAGCGCCGGCAGATCGACGCGCCCCACCACGAACCAGTTCCGGCAGATCCCGCAGAACGCGACGAACGACGTCACCACCGCCAGGCTGGCCCACCAGGGCGCGCGGTACCGCCGGCCGAATGCGACCAGGAGGGCGACGATCCCCAGCGTCGAGGCCAGCGATACGATGCGCATCGGCAGGAACGAGCCGCCGGTCAGGGCCTGGACCCCGGCCGACAGGTGGAAGAACACCGGGGGATAGAGCGTGGCCACGTAGTCGAGGTTGGGTGGCGCATAGACGGGCAGCCCGGCGGCGATCCGAAGGACCGAGGCGTACACCGGGCCTTCGATCCAGTCCAACTGGTAGGGAAAGTCGAGGTTCAGCGCGACCGTCACGATCGCGGAGCCGAGGTAGTAGAGCGCGGCAATGAGAATCAAGGCCGCCGGGACGATCGTCCACCCGGGACGGCTGGAACCCCCAGCCTGCGGCGTTCGGTTCGTGCGGGCGACCGTCGGTGCTTCCACGGGGGTTGGCTCCTCTTCCGTGGGTAGGTGCATGGCTGAGGGCATTTCATTCGCGGTTCGATGGCGCCATGGCCGGGCGGCCGGTAGACTGCGGTCGTCGTGTGCGACGGACCCCGATGGATCCTGCCCTCCTGCTGGCCTGGTATCAGGCGGACCACCGGGCGCTGCCCTGGCGCGACACCCGGGATCCCTGGGCCATCTGGGTGTCCGAGGTGATGCTGCAGCAGACCCGGGTCGACGCGGTCATCCCTTACTGGCATCGATTCCTGGCGCGATTCCCGGACCCGGCGGCCTTCGCGGCGGCCCCCCTGGGCGAGGCCCTGCGGGAGTGGGAGGGCCTGGGGTATTACGCCCGCTGCCGCAACCTGCACCGCGCCGCCGCCATCGTCGCGTCGGTCCACGGCGGCGCGTTTCCGGCATCGCCGGACCTGGCCGCGGCGCTGCCGGGCCTGGGGCGCAGCACCGCCAACGCGATCCTGTCCATCGCGTTCGGGGCGGCCCTGCCCGTGCTGGACGGCAACGTGCGGCGGGTGGCGGTGCGCCTGCTGGACGAACGGGAGGACCCCCGGAAGCCCGCGGTGGATCGTCGCCTGTGGGAAGCCGCCCAGGCCTGGATCGCGGCGGCGCCGGACGCGGGCCTCCACAACCAGGCGATGATGGAACTGGGCGCGGTCGTGTGCCTGCCCCGGTCGCCCCGGTGCGACGTATGCCCCGTTGCCGAGGGGTGCAGGGCCCGGGCCGCCGGCAGCGCGGCCGACCTGCCCGTCCGGGCGCAGGCGAAGGTCATCCCCGAGGTGCGCGTGGCGGTGGGGATCGTGCGGGACGGCGACGGGCGCCTGTTCGTGCAGCGGCGCCGGCCCGAGGGGCTGCTGGGCGGCCTGTGGGAGTTCCCCGGGGGCAAGATCGAGGCCGGCGAGACGCCGTCCGAGGCCCTGCGGCGCGAGATGCGGGAGGAGACCGGCTGGGAGGTGGCCGTCGGGGCGCCGGTGGCCGTGGTCCGCCACGCCTACAGCCA
>CAINDP010000100.1 GCA_903847405.1 uncultured Myxococcales bacterium
CGTGTCGTCGGGCAGGAACGAGGGGTAGGTTTCGCGGAAGATCAGGAACAGGTCCCGCTGGTTCACCAGCGCCCCGTCGATCAGCTCGATCGAGCGGCGCCGGTCGCGGCCGTCCGGAACGGGGTTGGCCTGGACCAGGGACAGGTTGCGCCTGGCCACGGCGTCGGTGGGCGTTCCCGCCGCCCCGTCGCCCCAGGGCAGCCGCGTGTCCCGGCAGTCGTAGCGGTAGCGCAGGCCCGTGTCCTGGTCCGCCTGGGTCGCCCGCACGAAGCCCGGCACCAGCCAGGGCGTCTTGACCGGCTGGAAGCCCGCGCCGGGACGGCGGGCGCAGGTCGTGTCCTCCGCGTCCGTTTCGTAGTGCCCGCCCAGGAACACGTTCGCCTGCAGCGCATCCACGAAAACCAGGCAGTTGCTTCCGCTGGCGACCTGGCACCCCGAGGGGTCGGCGCCCAGGTCCAGCGCGATGGAGGGGTTGCCCGGATACTGCAGGGCGTACGCGCTGTCGATGAGGCCTTCCAGGTGCGCCGGGCGGCCCGTCGCGTCCGGCAGGCGCAGGTTCACCGCGAAGGGCAGTTCGCTGACGCCCGTGGGCACGGGGCGCGACAACAGGTCGGACGTGTAGACGGACAGGCCCAGCGTGCTGCTGTCGTAGGGGTAGCAGGCGCCTCCCTGGGCCGGGCAGTCCGCCTTCACGTTGGCCCAGCGCCAGGACTGGGTCTCGGTGGACTTCAGCACGGCCAGGAACTCCTGCCAGCTCAGGTTGCCGGTCCGGAAGGCGCCCCAGCGCTGGACCAGCGCGTTGCCCACCTGGGCCAGCAGCGCCGGGCTCTTCTTGGTCACGGGGGTGGCCGCCCAGGCCGGCAGGCCCTCGTCCCCGAAGTTCGCGAAGTACTGCAGCGTGCCGACCCAGCGCCCCTCGGGGCGCTCCACGTACTCCAGGCCGACCTGGCCGATGCCCAGCTTCGCGTGCACGACCTCCAGGACGCCCTCCCAGCGGGGCACACCCGCGCCGGCGGCGCCCTCGAAGGTCAGCGTGGCCGTGCCGCCGTTCCCCTCGACACCGACCTCCACCGACTGGACGACCTGGTTGTCGCCGTTGCTGCCGATCTTCAGCCAGGTCAGCGGGCAGTCCCGGACGGGGTCGCAGGCCACGCCGTCGCCGGAAGGATCGTCCAGCGTCTCGACGGTCCCGTCGGCCTTGTAGCGCGCGTGCTGGCGCTTGCGCAGCGTGAACTTCTCGCGGGCGGGGGACAGGTTCGTGACCACGATCTGCGCGCCGGTACGGACGTTGGACAGGTCCAGCGCCACGACGTCCAGGGCGAAGGTCCCGGCCACGACCATCTGCTGCAAGGCCCCGGGCATCTTCGTGGGCATGCAGGTGCCCAGCACGCCGTCGGCGCTTTCGCAGGTCGCGCCGGCCGGGCATGGCGAGCCCCCGGCGAGGTCGCAGGCCGGACGGCACACGCGCAGGTGGCAGACCCGGCCGTTCGTACAGTCGTTGTTGGTCGTGCAGTTCGAGTAGCACCGGCCCGCCATGCACGCCTGGAACGGCGGGCAGTCCACGTCGCCCACGCAGGTCGGCGCGGGCTGGCCGGACAACGTGCAGGAGCCGTCCGTGCAGGCCAGGCCCCCGACGCAGCCCTCCAGCAGCCCATCGACGCCGCAGGGCCTGTAGGTCCCGTCCTCCAGCACCAGGTCCCGGCTGCACGGGGTATAGCAGCGGGCGTCCGACGGGGGCACCGCGACGGTGTCGGCGTCGGCGCACCGCCCGTTGGCACACGCCAGGCCGGGGTAGCAGGTGCCGTCGTCCCGGCACGCGCAGGCCTCGGAACCCCGGGTGCAGGGGACGCAGAGGCCCCCCTGGCAACGGTTGCCCGAACGGCAGGTCCCGTCGCTGTAGCACGGGCCCTGGGGCCACCCGGTGCCGTCCACGCAGACGGTCCCGTCCCGGCAGGTCAGGCCCGGGGCGCATGCCCCGCCCGCGCAGGCGCAGTTCAACTGGCCCGCAGGGCATTCCACCGGACGGCAGTTGCCGTCGGCGCAGGTGTCCCCCTCGACGTCACAGGCGGCGCCGTCCCGGCACGCGCACCCGGTGGTGCCGGCAGGGCACGACGCGGCCTTGCAGACCCCGTCCGTGCAGGACAGGGCCTCGCCCCACGAGGTCACGCCGCAGATGCCGTCGCCTGCGCAGGGGCACCCGTCCGAGCCTACCGGGCAGACCACGTCGGCGCGCATCCCCTCGCCGCCGGGCTGGTCGGTGCCCCCGGGATCGAAGCCGTCCGGAAGGCCCGCGTCCGCCCCGTTGCCACCGCCGGCGCAACCGCCCGCGACCGCCAGGAAGAACAGCACCGCGCTGCCCCGCACCCACCCCGCCCACGCGCATCCAATGGCCCGGTGCCCCATGGTCCTCCTCCCCGGCACCCCGCGGGGTGCACCGTCCCGGCGGGCTGCTAGTTCTTGCCCTGGTTCCGCACGTGGCGGTTCGGGTCGTTGTTGCCGCCGATCAGACGCTGATTGCCCGTCGCGCCGTGCTTCATCTCGATCCGCCGCATCTCCATCGTCAGGTGCTGGAGGGCTCCCTCGCGCGTCGCGTTGACCAGCGGGATGCCCAGTTTCTCCCTGGAGCCCAGGTGCAGGTCCAGCAGGACCGGCGACTGCTGCAGGTGCTCCTTGCCCTTCTCGATCTCGATGTGGTTGACGGTCTTGCGGCTGCTGACGAAGGCCCCGAACGCGGTGCCCTGTCGCTTCTGGATGATGGACGCGATCTTCACGATCTTCGACGCGGTCTTCCAGTTGAGGCGGTCCTTGGGAGCCATCTGGCGCAGGGACGGGTCCGCGTGGCGCAGGAACGCGTTCCATTCCACCGCCGGCCGGATGGTCCCCCGCCACAGGCGGATGGTCGTGATCAGCCGCGCGATGCGGTTCGTGCGCGTGCCGTAGTACTTCGCCCCGTCGGGATCGCGGTTGTTGACCGGGTTGCCGTCGGTGTAGCCGTAGGCACCGGCGGCCTCGGCGGCCCGGGGCACGTCCACCTCGTCCTGGGCCTGGAAGCCCGGGTCGGGCATCGTCCAGCGCCCGGTCCAGGGGTCGTACTGGCGCGCGCCGAAGTCCACCAGGCCCGTGCCGCCGTCCCGCTCCTTGCCCGTGAAGCCGTGGGGGTCGGCCTCCCCCTGCCCATACCGCGGGGTGCCGTAGGGGTAGGCCAGGGTGCGGGCAACGACCGCCCCGGTTGCGTCGGTTTCGACCGCGGGGCTGTCCCGCGAATCCAGGTGCAGCCACGTCACGCGGGGGTCCGTCCCGAACAGCATCCGGCGGGCGCTGGCGTGCAGCAGCACCCGCGGGTCCTCGAGGACCGGCGCCGTGCCCGCGAAGGCCACCGTGCCCGCCGCCGTCGCAGCCGCCAGCCAGGCGTCCCCCGCGCTGATCCGCCCGTCGGGCGCGGCGGCCAGGGCCGCGTCAACCCCGCTGGCCGGGGCCAGGTCCGGCAGCACGATGGCCGCGAAGGCCGGTTCCTCGATGCGCACGCGCCGGCTGTCGTCCATCGTCACGTAGGTGATGGCCGTCCCGTCCCGCACCTCGAAGTCGTCGCCCAGGTTCCAGGTCAGGTGGCCGTCCTCCCGCTTCACCAGCCGTTCGCGTCCCGGCCCGTAGGCGAAGGCCGCCCGGGTGCCCGAGGCGTCGGCGGCGCTGTCCATGCGGCC
>CAINDP010000101.1 GCA_903847405.1 uncultured Myxococcales bacterium
ACGGCACCTACGACGACCACACCAGGTTCGTGTACCCCTTCCAGAAGGCCGACTACATCAACAGCCAGCGCCTGAAGGAGTTCGAACGCGAGTGCCAGAAGCGGCCGATCCTGGGGTCCATCGAGGCCAAGCCGGTGTAGGTTGGATCCGCCCCGGTATTGCGTGGCGTTTCCAATCCGGTGAGGGGTCCGGCGGGGCGGCCGTCTCCGCGACGAGCGCCCCCCCGCCCACCGGAGTGGCTCGGGGCCTCCACCGGGGCCGGAGCTACCGCGCCCGCGACGGGCTTCAACTGCCGTGGCGACGCGTCACTTCCTTTTGCGCCCGCGCGGCTCGCGGCTTCACGCTCCGGCCCCGGTTCCGTGCCCTCGAGCCAACTTCCGGTGGGAGCCAGGTCGCTCCGCCGGCAGCCCCGCCGGACCCCGCGGACCTTGGTGGTAACGTCGCGTGCTGGGCCCGGCCTGGGCCGATAAGCGACTCAAGGCGCCCCGGACCTCTCTCCGAAGCGGCCCGGACGGAGTCCTTCCTATCCAGGCGGTGGATTGCGGTCAGCCCCGGTCCGTTGACGACCGCCGACCGCGCGGATATCCTGATTCGCGTTACGAGGAATGACGATGCGGACCACGGCGCGATTGAACGAGCAGGTTCGCCTGCAGATCCTGGAAGTCCTGTGGCGGCGGTTGTCCCCGGCCGAATGGGACGTCACGCTGTTCGGTTCCTTCGCGCGCGGGACGGCCACCCTCGGCTCGGATATCGACATCGCTGTGAGGGGGCCGTCGCCTCTGCCGATGGCGACTGCCGCGCAAATCGTCGCTGATCTTGAAGAGTCCATCCCCTTGCTGCGGGACTTCGACCTGGTCGACCTGTCCCGGGCGAATCCTGCGCTGACGGAACTGGTGGAAGCGGAGGGGGAATCATGGCATCGATCGATGAAGGCGGCGTGAGGCTGGCCCGGTTCAGGCAGACCCTGGCCGCGCTGCAGGAAGTCGTCCCGGACCTCGCCTCCGTGCCCGCCTCCATCCTGCGCGACTCCCGAATCCAGCGTTTCGAGTTCACCTTCGAAGCCGCCTGGAAGTTGCTGCAGATGCGGGCCGAGGCGGATGGGTTGGAGGCCGCGACTCCCCGGAAGGCTCTGCATTACGCCCTCGCAACGGGTCTGTTGGACCCCGAGGACGAGACGACCGCATGGGATGTCCTGCGGTACAGAAATCTGACGGTGCACACATACGACGAGGCGATCGCGACCGAGGTCGAGGGGTTCGTGATCGGTACCGCGCTCCCGCTGTTCTTGAAGATCGCCCAGCGGGCCGGCACCTGAAGAAATGATGCTCTTGGTACGGTCGGTCGGGGGGGGCCTTGCGGTCTACTTCACCGTCCACGTCCCCGTCAGGTACTGCTTCTTCCCGTCCTTGTCCCGCAGATCGTATGCAAACCCGCCGTCGATCGGCGTCGCGCCGAACGTCGCCTTCGTGGGCATCAGCACCGGGCGCTTGAACTCGACCTCCAGGCGGGCGATGGGGGCCGGGGCGCGGCCTTCCAGTTCGCCCACGCAGTGCGCCAGCGACCACATGCCGTGGCAGATGGGGCGGGGGAAGCCGCCCAGCAGCTTCGCGGTGATCGGCCACAGGTGGATCGGGTTGTAGTCGCCGGACACAGCAGCGTAGCGGCGGCCGGTGTCGGCGCCGATGGACCAGGGCTTCGTGTCGGTCATCGGGGCCGGGTCGGCGGCCTTCTCGTGGGCCACCTTCGGGGCGCCTTCAGGAGCCTTGCGGCGCACGAACACGACGGTCACCGATTCCCAGGCCAGTTCGCCGGCCAGGGACGCCTTCGTCACCACGTCGAACTCGAAGCCGTTGCGCACGTCCCGGTGGCCGTCCACCAGGACCTGGATGGCCAGGCTGTCGCCGGCCGACAGGGCCTTGTGCTGCACGATGGTGTTGCGGGCGTGGATGATGCCCATGGCCGGGACGGGGAAACCGGGGCAGGTCAGCACGGCCAGGTGCAGCGGCGCCGCCAGGATGTGCGGGTACGTCAGGGGCACGCCGGTCCCCGGGGCGAAGCCGCAGACCTCGCGGTAGGCGGCCATGCGGGTGGCGTCCAGGGTGACCGCGGGAATCGTGGCCTCGAACCGTCCCAGGGTGTCGCCGACGCGCAGGCCGCGCTTGCGGCTGAACAGGGCGCGCAGATACCCGGAGCCCAGCGTGGGCAGCGTGTCGAAATTCAGGTGGACGGTATCGGCCATGATCTCCTCCAAGACATTCCTGGGGCCTGTTCGCCGGCGCCCCCGCCGGACGGGGGCGAGCATAGGACGGCGGCCGCGAACGACGCAAGGGCAGGAAGGGGGGATTGGGGGTGGGTTGCCGAAAAGGGGGGCCGGCCCGCTGTTCTAGCGGTAGCCGCTGCCCTGGCGGGAGGTCATGCCCGAGAACAGCTTCTCGTACAGTCCCATGCAGTGCTTGACGGCCTTCATGGCTTCTTCCGGCCCCAGGAAGTCCTGGACCAGGACCTCCTTCTTTTCCAGCTTCTTGTAGTCCTCGAAGAAGCGCCGCAGTTCCTCGATGCGGTGGGGCGGCAGTTCGTCGATGTGCGTGAAGTGCTGGTATTCCGGGTCGTCCAGGTGGATGCAGATGATCTTTTCGTCGTTGTCGCCCTGGTCGATCATCGTCATCATGCCGATCGGCCGGACGCGCAGGATGCTCATGGGAACGACCTGCTCCTGCATCAGCACCAGGACGTCCAGCGGATCGTGGTCGTCGCCCAGCGTCTGCGGGATGAAGCCGTAGTTCGCCGGGTAGATCACCGACGAGTACAGGACGCGATCGACCCGGACCAGCCCGGTCGTCTTGTCCATCTCGTACTTGACCTTGCTGCCCTTGGGAATCTCGACGATGCACTGGAATTCTGCGGGGGCGTCAGGGCCCACCGACACGTCGTGCCACGGATGCATGGGGCGCTCCTCATGTGGCCCGTGTGGACCGCAGGTGCCCGGAAAATCGGACAAATGCGGGCCTCGTCGGACCGGCTTGACGCCTAGGATGCTGCCGAGTCACGCGCCCGTCAAGGTTCTGCGCGGAGTCCTGCCATGATGGCGGGGGGTTGAACCGGGAGAGGCGTCGGTCATCCGTCAGCAGGGGCCGGGACTTCCCGGGTTCCGGTTGCCGGTCGGATCCCGCGCTGGGATACTCGCCTCAGACTGCACGACGATTGCGACCCAGGGGACCACACGATGACGTGGAGTGCCGCTGCCGTTCGCCTGGCCGTTCCTCCGCTGGTCTCGGGCGGGCTCCTGCTGACCTACCGCTGCTCCAGCGCCTGCCGGCACTGCCTGGTTCGCGGATCGCCGGCCAGGCCCGACACCTGGATCGACCCGGACATGGCCGACCGGGCCTTCGCGGCCCTGGCCCGGGAATCCTGCCTGGAGGGCATCCACCTGGCCGGTGGCGAGGCGACCCTGCGGATGGACCTCCTGCTGGACGTGGTCCGCCTGGCCGTCCGCCGCGGCATCCCCCTGGACTACCTGGAAACCAACGCGGGATGGTGCCACAGTCGCGAGGTCGCCCTGGACGGGATGCGGCGCCTGCGGGAGGCCGGGCTGCGGGCGGTCCTGGTCAGCGCGTCGCCCTACCACAACGAGTTCATTCCGTTCCATGCCACGCGTCTGGCCGTCGAGGCCGCGCTGGAGGTCTTCGGCGCCCGCGGCACCTTCGTCTACACCTCCCTGGCGTACGAGATGCTGTCGGCCTTGCCCGGCGACGGCCGCCACCCGCTGCCCCGGCAACTGGAGGCGTGGGGCCTCGACGGCGATCCCCGGGGAGTGCTGCGCGTGTATCCCGTGGTGCCGGGGGGAAGGGCCGTCGCGGGGCTCCGTTCCTGCTGGACCGCGCGCCCGGCGTCGGCCTACCGCAGCATCGACTGCTACCAGGACCTCACGTCCACGTCGCACTTCCACCTGGACCCGGACGGCAACCTGTTCACGGGGCTGTGCGTGGGCCTGGCGGTGGCCACGATCGACGACCTGCACCCCGACATCACGGCCGGCGCCCATCCGCTGTTCGACTGCCTGGCCACCGCGGGCCCCCATGGCCTGATGCGGCTGGCCGCAGAACGCCACGGCTTCGTGGAACGGCCCGCGGGGTACGTGTCCCGGTGCGACCTGTGCCTGGACGTGCGCGGTCACCTGGCGGGCACCGGCCTGTACCCGGAACTCCGGCCCATCGACTTCTACGGCCCCGATGTCGCTATTCCCCCACTCCGACCGGAATAGTCCAGGCCGGGTGCGGCCTTTCCCCGACCTCCATTCCCGCCCCCCGGCGCAGTGCTAGTCTGAAAGCCAACGCATTCGCAAACTTGGGGGGGGACCATGCGCCCGGTCTACGTCCTTTCCGGCGGGGTCAGCAAGTTCGCCAAGGCCCGTCCCGACAAGACCTTCCAGGGGCTCGTGAAGGAGGCGTGGGACGAGTCGATCGCCGACCTCGGCCTGGAGCCGAAGCAGGCCATCGAACTGGTGGACGGCTCGGTGGCGTCCTACTTCAGCGACCATTTCCAGCGGCAGTTGATGAGCGGGATCATGGCCCAGGACTACCTTGGCCTGGTCCCCAAGCCCTCCCATCGCGTGGAGGGCGGGGGCGCCACCGGCGGCCTGTGCTTCCAGGAAGCCTGGAAGTCGGTCGCGTCGGGCAGCATGGAGGTCTGCGTCGCATACGGCTTCGAGACGATGAGCCACGTCCAGACCTGGAAGGGCAACGAGTTCATCGCCCTGGCGTCCGACGTGTCCTTCGACTACCCGGTCGGGGGCTTCTACTCGGGCTACTACGCGATGATGGTCGTCCGGCACATGCAGGAATTCGGGACCACGGTCGAGCAGATGGCGATGGTGTCCGTGAAGAACCACCGCAACGCGCTGCACAACCCCTATGCCCAGAAGCGCATGGCCATCACGGTCGAGGACGTCCGCAGGTCGCCCATGGTGGCCTGGCCGCTGACGCGCCTGGACATCTGCACGATGAGCGACGGCGCCGCCGCGATGTGGCTGGCGTCGGAGGAGGGGCTGGCCCGGATCGAGAAGGCGACCGGCCGGCGCCTGCCGCGGGTGAAGGTCGCCAGCATCGGCCGCGGCACCGACGCGATGCGCATGTCCGACCGGCCCCACCTGGACCTGGACACGTTCACCGCGAAGTACGCCCTGCCGATCGAGCAGGATGCCGCCAGCCGTTCCTACTACCGTGATCTGTGGGAGCGGGGCGCGCGGTATCCGGGGATCCATTCGTTCCGCGCGGGACGCATGGCGTCGAAGCAGGCCTACGAGCGGGCCGGCATCCAGGACCCGATGAAGCAGTTGGATTTCGTCGAACTGCACGACGCCTACACCTCGTCCGAAATCCAGACCTACGAGGACATGGGCCTGTGCCGCTATGGCGAGGGCGGGCCCCTGGCGGTCAGCGGCAGGACCTTCCTGCCGGGGATCGACTACGGGGTCGGGTTCCCGGCCGCGTCGGAATGCCCGGTGAACCCGTCGGGAGGCCTGATCGCCTGCGGGCATCCCGTGGGCGCGACGGGCCTGATGCAGGGCGTGTTCGCCCTGTGGCAGTTGCAGGGAACCATCGGTCGTCACTTCGGAAACCCGCGCCTGCAGGTGGCCAATGCGCGCCGGGGGGCGATCCACAGCCACGCCGGGACGGGCACGTACGTCACCGTGTCGATCCTCGAGCGCGAAGGCCAGGGAGGGACGCCATGAGCAAGCAGGAACGGACCGTCGAGGAGTCGATGGAAGGGGCGGTCGTCTACAACGTGCCCATTCCGAAGGACCTGAAGGACATGGACGGGATGGCGCCCATCATCGTCAAGAGTCCGTATCAGGTCGACTACATCCACTCGTACGGACAGGACTCGCCGTTCTTCGCGGGCCTGGCGAACAAGCGGTTGCTGGGCACGCACTGCACGTCCTGCGGCTACACGTTCGCGACGCCCCGGAAGGCCTGCATGGAGTGCGGCGGCGTGTGCGAGTGGGTGGAACTGCCCCAGGAGGGCCGGATGCACTCCTTCACGGTGTGCCATTTCGGCAGCGAGGAGTTCCTGCCCGAGTGCCCCTACGTGCTGGCCCTGGTGGAGTTCGACGGGGTGAACTCGCTGTTCCTGACGCGGGTGGTGGGCCTGGACCCGACCGCGCCGTCCCTGGACTGGATCGGGATGAAGGTCAAGGCGCGCTTCCGGCGCCTGTCCCGCCTGAAACCGACCGACGTGTGGTTCGAACCGGTGTGAGACAGGGGAGTCGGCCGACGCGTGATTCCGGAGGTCCTCATGGATTTCCAACTGGATGACCAGCAGAAGGCCCTGCGGGACGCGGTGCGCGATTTCACGGCCCGGGAGGTGATCCCCCGGGCCCCGTCCTGGGACGAGGCCGAGCGCTTCCCCATCGAGATGATGCCCCGCCTGGGCGAACTGGGCCTGATGGGCATGGTCGCTCCCGAGGAGTACGGCGGCACCGGGCTGGACTACGTGACCATCGCGGTGCTGCTGGAGGAACTGGCCCGGGGCGACGCGTCCCTGGCCCTGACCGTCGAGTCCCACAACAGCCTGTGCCTGGCCCACATCAAGCATTTCGGCACCGAGGCCCAGAAGCGGCGCTGGCTGCCGGACCTGGCGTCGGGTCGTGCCCTGGGGGCGTGGTGCCTGACGGAGGCGGGGTCCGGATCCGATGCCGCGGACGTGCGGATGCGGGCCGAGCGGGCCGACGGCGGATGGCGCCTGAACGGCTCCAAGATGTTCATCACGCAGGGGTCCGTCGCGTCGGTCTACGTCGTGATGGCGGCCACCGACCGGGCGAAGGGCGCGAAGGGCATCACGGCCTTCGTCGTCGAGCGCGGCACGCCGGGGCTGTCCTCCGGGCCGCACATCAAGAAGATGGGCATGCGGTCCACCGACACGACGGAAGTGATCCTGGAGGACGTGCGGGTGCCCGACGGGAACCGCCTGGGCGAGGTGGACCACGGGTTCGCGGACACGCTGCGCATCCTGGACCGGGGGCGCATCGCCATCTCGGGCCTGGCCGTGGGGATCGCCCGGGCGGCGCTGGAGGAGGCCACGAAGTACGCGGGGGAGCGCGTCGCCTTCGGGCATCCCATCGGCGACTTCCAGGCGATCCAGTGGATGCTGGCCGATGCGGCGACCGAAATCGACGCGGCGCGGTTGCTGACGTGGCGGGCCGCGTGGCTGCACGATACGGGGCAGCCGTTCCAGGCCCAGGCGTCGATGGCGAAGCTGTATTCCGGGCAGGTGGCGGTGCGGGCGGCGGACATGGCGATCCAGGTCCTGGGGGGGTATGGGTACACCCGGGATTTCCCGGTGGAGCGATATCTCCGCGACGCACGCCTGTGCGAGATCGGCGAGGGGACCAACGAGATCCAGCGGATGCTGATCGCGCGCCACCTGCTGAAGGCCCGGTGAGTTTGACCCGCCAGATCCGGACCCGTGGCTAGGGGGCCGAGCCTTTTTCGGGGGCGCGGATCGCCCGGGTCAGCAGCACGACCGCCACCACGAACGCCGTCAGCGCGACCGCCAGCACCACGTGCAGCGGCCAGGGGAACCCGGGGTCCAGGGCGTGCTCCAGCAGGGTCTGCCGCCGGAGGGGGAAGGTCCAGTACGCGGCGATCGGGGCGTCGGCGAAGGACCAGCGAATCACGTCCAGCATCCGCTCGCCGTGCGTTCGCCACAGGTAGAAGCAGTAGTCCTCGTAGTCCACCGCGAAGCCCAGCAGCGACATCCCGAACGACAGGGCGAAGGCCGCAGCGGCCGCGACACGCCCGGGCAGGCTGCCCGCGGTGCGCGCGGCCATCACGGCCGGGATCGCCAGCAGCGCGGTCGCCGGGGACAGCAGGCGCGGGCCGTACGTCCATCCCCCGTCCCAGCCGTGCCACTGGGAATACAGCGCCCACAGGGACAGCAGGGCGCCGAAGGTGAGGGCCGCGACCGACCGGGACGCGCGCCAGAGGGCAGGGGCCCCGACGAGGGCGGCCAGTGCCACCGGGAAGAAGACCAGCAGTCCGCGGCCGGGGCTGGCCAGTTGCCCGAACGCCCCTTCGAGGATCGACGCGGTGAAGTCGCCCGCGTCGGTGTAGCCCGTTTCCAGCGGCGACCCGAACCGCACGGCGTTGTACGCGGCGATCGCCGCCAGGCAGGCGCCGATGGCGCCCAGGAACGCGGCCCACGCGGCCAGGGTCCGGCGCGAGGGCCACCCGACGGCCAGCAGGAAGGCGAGGGCTCCGGCCGGCAGGAGGACCCCGTGGGCGAACTTGAACAGGACGGCGGCCCCCAGCGCCGCCCCGGCGAGCGCGGCGGTCGTCGTCGATGCCCGGCCCCGCGCCGCCTGGGACTCGAGGCGCGCAAGGGCGACGGCCGCGAACACCAGCGCGGCCCCGGAGGCGGGCTCGGACGTCAGGTCCGAGGCCAGGAAGAACAGGGGCGATGCGATGCCCGCGGTCACGGCGGCGGCCACGGCAGCCCGGTGCGACAGGCCCAGTCGCCGGGCCAGTCCCAGGACCCCGACCGCCAGCAACCCCATCACGAAGCTGTTGACCAGGCTGGCCGTGAAGTCCCGGACGGCGGCGGGCACGTCGTCGAGGGTGGTGAACCGGATCTGGGGAAGGTCGAACACTGCGGCGGATCCCGGCCATACGGCCGCCAGCGCGGACCCGGCCAGCCACGGGGGAACCCCCAGGAGGACGTGGCCCAGGCCGAAACGGCAGTAGACCTTCCCATCGGCCCCGGCAAGGACGACGAACTCCTCGTGGCCGGCCAGCGGCGTGGCCTCGAACGTTCCCTTCTGGAGGAGGTTGCCCGCGACGCTGTAGACGACCGAGGAATCGCCGACCCGGAGGTTCCCGGAGGTCAGCAGCACGCCGAGGGCGGCGACGAGGAGGAAGACCCCGAATCGGCCCTTTGTGCCTCCCGAGCGCGCAGCCGAAGCCGACTCGGGACGATCCAACGTACCGACGTTGTCCCGGCAATCCATGCGCCGAAGTCTACCACCGGTCCTTGACGGCCGACGGCAATTGCATGCACAGTGAATCCGCACCCCCCCTTGCCGAGGCAAGACCTTGCTGCGAATGGTTCGCCTGGCCGTGTTCCTGTCCACCGTCCTGGCCGTGGGCAACCTGCTGGCCGGGCCCCCGCCTGCCGCGCCCGGCGCGGGGAAGGACGACGTCGACGACGTGGAAGACGTCGAGGCGGTCGAGGTGGCGCCCTCCCCGGCGGCCGCCGCGATCGACGGGAAGCGGGGGGGCTGGCAGGACGTGGTCGGGCGATTCCACAACGCCGTGGTCCACGTGCCGATCGGCTGGCTGATGATGGTCCTGATGCTGGACGTCCTGGCCTTCGCCTTCCGGCGGAAGGACCTGGAGGTCGCCGGCCTGTGGGCCCTGGGCGGCACCCTGGTGTCGTTCGTCCCCGGGATCCTCACGGGGCTCCTGCGCGAGGACTTCGTGTCGCAGGCGCCGGACGTCCATGCGCTGGTCGACACCCATGAAACGCTGATCTTCGTCACCGCGGGCGTCGCGGCCGCCGCGTTCCTGTGGCGGCTGGCATTCCGTCGCGAACTGGTCGGCGCGCGGAAAGGCGCGTACCTGGCCCTGATCGCTGTCGCGGTCGTGCTGGTTTCGATCGCGGGACACTGGGGCGGCAAGGTTGCCTGGGGGGTCGATTACCTTCCTTTCTGACGCCGGGAGGACAGACGATGGCCATCCGAACCGACTGGTACGACGCGCCCACCAATCTCGTGGAACTCTGGGAGGGCAGCGCGGCGGCCTATCCCGATCGGCCGCTGTTCGGCACGCGCGGGCTGGACGGGTTCTTCGTCTGGACGACGTACGGCGAGGTGGACCGCCGGGTCAACGACCTGCGCGCGGGCCTCGCCGCCCTGGGTGTCGGCCCGGGCGATGCGGTGGGCCTGATCGCGAACAACCGCCCCGAGTGGGCCATCGCGGCCTTCGCGACCTACGGCCGTGGCGCGCGCTTCGTGCCCATGTACGAGGCGGAACTGCCGACCGTCTGGCGCTACATCCTGAAGGATGCCGGGGTCAAGGTGCTGCTGGTGGCCGGGCCGCGGGTGCTGGAAATGCTGGGCGACCTGTCCGACCTTCCGGCACTGACCCGCGTGGTCGTGGTCGATGGCGAGGGCGAGTCCAGCCTGGCCGCCCTGGAAGCGGCGGGACACGCGGCCCCGGTGCCCTCGATGATTCCCGGTCCGACCGACGTGGCGACGCTGATCTATACGTCGGGCACCACCGGCGAGCCCAAGGGCGTCCTGCTGTCCCACGGCAACTTCACGTCGAACTACCAGGCGGGAAAGCACCTGTACCCGTTCCTGACCTCGGACGACCGCAGCCTGTCGATCCTGCCCTGGGCCCACGTCTACGGCCAGACTGCCGAGTTGTACCACTTCATCTCGTTCGGCGGTTCCATCGGCATCGCCGGCGGCCCGGCGTCGGTCGCGAACGACATGCGCGAGGTCCGCCCGACCTACCTGATCACGGTGCCCCGCGTGTTCAACCGCATCTACGACGTCGTGTGGTCCACCGTGCGCGAGGCCGGCGGGATCAAGTTGAAGCTGTTCCAGGCGGCCGTGGACGCCGCCCGCGCGAAACGCGAAACGGGCCGGTCCGGCCTGAAGTTCCGGCTGCTGGACCACCTGGTGTTCCAGAAGGTGCGCGATCGCTTCGGCGGCCGCCTGCAGGGCGCCCTGTCGGGCAGCGCCAAGATGAACGTGGAAATCGCCCAGTTCTTCTGCGACATCGGGATCCCGGTCTACGACTGCTATGGCCTGACGGAAACGTCCCCGGCCATCACGATGAACTGCCCGACGTCGTCCAGGCTGGGTACCGTGGGCCGCCCCGTCGAGAAGGTGACGGTGACCATCGATCGCAGCCGCGTGGACGACGACAGCGGCGAGGGCGAAATCATCGTACACGGGCCGAACGTGATGCTGGGCTACCACGGCAAGCCCCAGGCCACGGCCGAGGTCATGACCGAGGACGGTGGAATCCGTACCGGGGATCGAGGCCGGCTGGACGAGGACGGCTTCCTGCACATCACCGGCCGCTTCAAGGAACAGTACAAGCTGGAAAACGGGAAATACGTCTTCCCGGCGGCGATGGAAGAGGAAATCAAGCTGATTCCCTACGTGCTGAACTCGATGGTGTTCGGGGAGGGGAAGGCCTTCAACGACTGCCTGATCGTGCCGGACCTGGCCCGGTTGCGGCAGTACGGGAAGGAACTGGGCCTGTCCGTGGACCCCGAGTGGCTGTTCAAGAGCGACGAGGAGGTGGGGCGCGCCGTCCGGACGCTGGTGGGGAAGGACATCTCGAACCACCTGCGCGGGCGCTTCGCCGCCTACGAGATTCCGCGCCACTACCATTTCGTCGCCGAGGACTTCACGGTCGCGAACGGCCTGCTGACCCAGACGCTGAAACTGAAGCGAAGGGCCGTGGCGGAACGGTATGCGTCGATCCTGGAGAGCGTGCCGTCGGACGAGGGCCCGGGCGCCTGACCTCACGGCGTTCCCGCCGCCGCGGATCGGTTCACCGCCCCGGAGCCCCCGCGACCAGTTCCTCCCGCTCGATGGTGTGGTTCGCCGCCTGCGGTTCCATCGCCAACCGGATCATCACCGCCGCCAGTCCGGCCGCATCGATCGATCGATATCGCTGCCAGGGGCCCTGGAAGCCCAGGGATCGGGCCAGGCCCAGCGCCCCGTCCAGGACGGAGTTCGCGATCCGTTCGCCCCGGCGGTTCTCCTCGCGATCCGGCCCGGTGATCATGGCGGGCCGGACGATCGTGTAGGGGAGGCCCGACCCCAGCACCGCATGCTCGGCCTTCGTCCGCCACCGCATGTAGGCGCCCTTCGGATTGGGACCGGCGCCCATCGCGGACAGGTACACGAACCGGGGCGCGTGGCCCGCGTGGGCGGCCGCCTGGGCCAGCAGGGCGGTCAGGCCGTAGTCCACCGCTTCATACGAGGCGGTGTCGGGCGACCGGCCGGCCCGGGACAGGGACTGCATGCGCCGGCGGGTGGTGCCGACCAGGCAGAACACGACGCGGGGCTGCAGATCCTTCAACGTGGCGGACATGGCCGGAACCGTCCAGGGGGTGGCGTCCGGGTCGGCGCCCATCTCGGTGAAGCGGGTCCACCACTCGGACAGGCGGGCCGAATCGGGCCGGACATGGGCGACGGTGCGGAAGCCCGCGGCCACCAGTTGCCGCACGACCTGCTGCCCCACGTAGCCGGTGGCGCCTGCCACGAACGCCACGGTGCGGCCGTCGGTCCCAGGATCGCTTGTGCCCATGGAATCCTCCTTTTCCCGACGTGCCCCCCTATCATACTTGGATCGTCCCGAGTCGGCTTCGGCTCCGGCGAGAGTTTCCTGCGGAAACCCGTCGCCTGCGCCTGCGCGCTCGGGAGGAACACCGGGTTCCGTGATTCACCGTCAGATATCGGTACACATGGGAATCGTTGAGAAGGTCTGGCAGGAGGACGCACCAATCCGGTGAAGGGTCCGGCGGGGCGGCCGTCTCCGCGACGAGCACCCCCCCGCCCACCGGAGTGGCTCGGGGCCTCCACCGGGGCCGGAGCTACCGCGCCCGCGACGGGCTTCA
>CAINDP010000102.1 GCA_903847405.1 uncultured Myxococcales bacterium
CGACCTCCTGGCTCCACGCCAGAAAGGTACGTCCCCCCCTAACTTCCTGCCCTCGTTCAGATACTTTTCCTTCGTGAGGCAACGATGCCCCTTCGGATACATCTAGCGTGAGGCAACGCGGGGCCTTGATTCCTTGGCCGTGGACCTCGATACTACGCGGACGTTTCCGGAGGGAATCTTCATGCGGACGAACCTGACCGTGATCCTGGTTGCGACGTTCCTGGCGGCCTGCAGTTCCTCGTCGACGACGACGGACGTGGGAACCGACCCGGGGACGCTGGACGTGACGCCGGACGTGCCGGCCCTGGACGTCCCGACGACGGACGTGATCGAGGACGCGCCGGCCGTGGACGTGGCGCCCGACGTGGCGCCCGACGTGGCTGCGGACCCGGGCTGGGAGACGGTCAATCCCCCCCTGCCCTTCGGCGGCGAGAACCGCGGCTTCAAGGAACTGCGCGGGATCGTGCACC
Source organism: uncultured Myxococcales bacterium (assembly GCA_903847405.1). Lineage (GTDB taxonomy): Bacteria > Myxococcota_A > UBA9042 > DTJE01 > DTJE01 > CAIZWN01. The sequence continues at coordinate 471 of CAINDP010000102.1, forward strand.
TGCACTCGAACCTGTCCCACGACGGTTGCTTCCCGCAGCATGAGGACATCGACCCGGCGCTGCTGACGGCCTGCGAAACCGAACACCGCAACGCCCCGTGCGTCGCCGGGATGGACTTCGTGATGCAGACCGACCATCCCGGGAACCTCCGGGATGCGACGTTCGAGCAGGCGCTGCATTTCCGGGCCGACGAGGGCGACGTCATGGTGAACGACGCCCTGGGGCGCCCGACCGCGAACCGCGTGATGTGCCCGAACGGGAGCCTGGTGTCTTCGTTCCTGTACTACGGCGGTACCGAGGGCAGCAAGAACATGCCCGTCGGCATTTCCGGCAAGATCCCGGAGGACGTGCTGAGCACCTCCTACGACGATTCGGTTCCGCTGGACCTGGCGCAGGCGGCCATTTCCAAGGTGCACGAACTGGGCGGCTACGCCTTCGTCTGCCACCCCGAGCAGGACGACCTGTCGATCGAGCGCATCAAGGCGGCGCCGCTGGACGGCATCGAGATCTTCAACTTCCACCCGATGCTGATGGACGCCCTCCAGTTGAACCTCGAGCAGTTCATCCGCATGGACGCCTTCATGACCCCCGGCCAGGTGAACCCGGTGCCGGACCTGGCCATCCTGCTGCTGCTGCAGCCCGTCGCCAACGACCCGATCAAGTTCGACGGGGCCTCGCCGTTCATCCGGCTGAGTTCCTTCGGCGCGACGGACATCCACCGGAACGTCGAGGTTCCGACGCTGTGCACGGACCTGGATTCGTGCGGGAACTACACGTACGACTACCCGAACTTCGCGCAACTGCTGGTGACCGGCGGGCCGGCGATCCTGGCCGACGGGGACCGCATGGATTCGTTCCAGAGGTCCTTCCGCTGGATGTCCAACCACACCCGCGTGCCGACCGACAAGGCCGGCGACGTGGACGAGGTGCGGAACGCGATCGGCCTGGGGCGCTCGTTCATGGCCTTCGACATGATGGGCCTGCCGACGGGTTTCGATTTCTTCGCGGTCGCCGACGGGAACGCCGTCGAGATGGGCAAGGAGATCGCGGGCGCGACCAGCGTGGATCTGTACGTGAGGTCGCCCGTCCTGGCCCCGCCGCTGTGGGGCATCCCGTTCGTCGATGCGGGCGCCTACGGCAACGCGATGATGCGAACGAAGGTGTACCAGGCTACGGCCGAGGGCGTCGACCTGGTGCTGGACCAGCCGGGACAGGGGCGGGAATTCAAGCTGGCGGCCGCGACGCCCGGCGCCTATCGCGTCGAGGTGTGGATCACGCCGAAGCACCTGGCGGCGGCCCTCAGCGGCGTCGAGCAACTGGCGGACAACGAGGTGCCGTACCTGTACTCGAACGCGGTTTTCGTCAGGCCGTAGGCATGCGCCAGGATGAGGGCTGCGGACCTACGCGGCCTTGTTCTTCCCGTACTTCGCCCGCAGGATTTCGATCACCGCCGGCATCACCGACACGATGATGATCGCGAAGATGACCAGGCTGAAGTTCTGCTTGATCACAGGCGCGTTCCCGATGAAGTAGCCCCCGAAAACGAAGAGCAGCGGCCAGACGATCCCGCCGATCACGTTGAAGAGGATGAACTTCGGGTACGTCATCACGCCGACGCCCGCGACGAACGGAACGAGGGTACGGACGATCGGCACGAAGCGCGCGATGATGATGGCCTTTCCGCCGTGGCGCTCGTAGAAGGCGTGGGTCTTCATCAGGTGCTCGCGCTTGATGAAGCGCTCGAAGACCTTCAGGCCCAGGTAGCGCCCCGCCCAGTAGTTCACGGTATCGCCCAGGATCGCGGCCACCGACAGCAGCAGGAACAGGTAGACCGGGTTCAGGGGGTTCTGGGCGCCGCCCTCGATCGAGGCGGCGGCAGACAAGGCACCGGCGGCAAACAGCAGGGAGTCGCCCGGCAGGAAGGGCGTCACGACCAGGCCTGTTTCGCAGAAGATGACCAGGAACAGGATCGCGTACGTCCAGACCTGGTAGTCGGCGACCAATTCGACCAGTTTGACGTCCAGGTGCAGGATGAAATCGACGAACCACATCACCAGATCCATGAAGCATTCCTCCTTGGGTATCAGCCTATCTCCACCATGGTGACCCCTTCGCCGCCCTCGCCCTGCTGGCCCGTCCGGAATTTGCGGCAGTAGCGACAGGTCTTGAGGTACTCGCGGATCGCGTTGCGCAGGGCCGAGGTGCCCATGCCGTGAATGATCATGACGAGGGGCTCCTCCCGGAGGAACGCCTCGTCCAGGGCCCGATCCACTTCGCCCACGGCGTCCTCGACGCGCATCCCGCGGCAGTCCACGGTGTTGCGGTCGCTGCGCATGAACGGCTTGTCCTCGTCCGGGGCGCCGGCCATCGAGGACGAGGGGCGCGTGGCCTGCGCCGAGGGGGACACCTTGGGCGGCGCGGACTTGGCGCCCTTCGCCTTCGGCACCCGCAGGTCCGCCAGTTTGACCTGCGTGCGCATCAGGCCGACCTGGATCGTGGCCCGCTTCCCGTCGCCGGACACCTCGACGACCTTCCCTTCCGCCTTCAGGGTGGCCACGAACACGACGGCGCCCACCTTCAGGCCGGACGCGGGGAACGGCTCGCTGGGATGCAGCAGTGCGGCTTCCTTGTCCATGTCCCGGTGTACCTCCGCCTTTTTGTCGCGAACCTCCTGGCGGCGGGCCATCACGGTCGGCTGGACCGTGGGGCGCGTGGCCAGGGCCTTTTCCACTCGGGCCTGCTTCGCGATGACGTCCAGATCCTCTTCCAGGCGCTTCATCTTCTGCAGAACCTCCCGCCGGGCCTCGTGGACCAGGCGATCGGCATCGGTGCGCAGGCGGGTCAGTTCCCGCTCGTACTTCTTCTTGTCGGCGGTCAGGCGCGTCTTGAGATCCTCGGTTTCCGCCTTTTCGGTGGCCAGGGCCGCGTTCAGGCGCCGGGCCTCCGACAGGGCCTCCTCCAGTTCGCGCTCGCGCAGGCCCACCAGGCTCTTGGCCCGCTCCAGGATGGCGGCCGGGAAGCCCGAGTCCGCGGCGACGTCGAAGGGGTTCGATTCGCCCGAGGCGCCCTGCTCCAGGTGGTAGTCGGGGCGTCCCGTCCGGGGATCGACGCCGACCCGCGCGTTGCCGAACCGGGGATCCGAATCGGCCCGGTGCTTCAGGAGGTCGTAGTGGGTCGCGGTCAGGCACTCGGCGCCGCCGGACACCAGGGCCTCGACGACGGCGGTGGCCAGGGCCTCGCCCTTCTTGGGTTCCGTCCCGGTGGCCAGTTCGTCCAGCAGGACCAGGGTGCGTCCGGGCCGCCGGCCGATGATTTCCGTCAGGCGCGCCAACTGGCCCGTGAAGGTCGACACCGCGCGGTCCATGTTCGTCGGGTCGCCGATGACCGTGTAGACCCCGTCGAACCAGGGGACCACCGAGCCCTCCCCGGCCGGGGGCAGGATCCCGTGGCGGACCATCAGGACCGACAGGCCCACGGTGGACAGCGTGACGGACTTGCCGCCCGCGTTGGGGCCCGACACCACGAGGGCGTAGCCCAGGCCTTCCGAGGCGATGTCCAGGGTGATCGGGACGACGTCCCGGCCCAGCAGCGTCAGGATGGGGTTCAAGGCGTCGACCAGGCGCAGGCCGTCCGAGGATTCGCCGATCGTGGGTCGAGCGGCATGGAGGCGCCGTGCCAGGCGGCCGCGCCCCAGCAGCGAATCCAGGCGCCACAGGGCGTCCGCCATCGTGCGGGCCTCGGCGGCGTACTTCCCCAGCAGGCGCGACCGGTCGGCCAGGACCACGCGCTCCTCGACGCCGATCCCGTCCAGGACCACCTTCAACTGGTTGTTGTCCTCGACGATGGCCTGGGGCTCGATGAACAGCGTGTGCCCCGTCTGGCTGGTCCCGTGGATGATCCCGGGGACGAAGCGGTGGTCTTCCGCCTTGACCGGCAGGACGTACCGGCCCTCCCGAAGGGTGTAGTACTCGTCCTGGATCAGGACCTGGATCTTCGGGTCCTGCAGCATCGTTTCGATGCGGGTCTTCACGCCGCGAGACAGCGCGACCACCCGCTGGCGCAGGTCGGCCAGGCGCGGCGAGGCCTCGTCCCGGATGTTGCCGTCCGCGTCGAAGGTGGACGCGACGTGGTCGGCCACGGCGGACAGGTCAGCGACGCCCTCGAAGAACGCCGCGATCCCCGGGGCGTGCAGGCGCGTGTTCGCCAGGGCCTTCCGGGCCTCGGCGCCGGCCGTCAGCAGGCGGGCGCACGCGATCAGTTCCGCCGCCGCCAGGACGCCGCCCTTGGCCGCGACCTCGAAGGCGTTCGCGACGTCCTCGACGCCGTCCAGGGTGGGATGGTCGGGAAGGTCCAGCAGGTCCCGGGCTTCCTCGACCAGGGCCAGTTCCGCCGCGACGTCCGCCGGCGTTCGCAGGGGCGGCAGGTAGCGCACCAGGGACCGGCCCCGGGCCGTCTGGCAGGCGTCGGCCGCGGCTTCCAGGATCCGGGGGAACTGCAGGTCTTCAAGGGTCCGGTCGTCCATGCGTTCTTCCTTCACTCAACCGATGCCGCGGATGAACCTCAGGGCCAGGAGTCCCAGCAGCAGGACCAGGTAGACGCCCAGGGCGCCCAGGGCGACGCGCACCATGGGGGTGGTCTTCACGCGCGGCATGGCATTCTACCTCCGGGCCGGGACCAGGGGCCCCTTCATGATGTCGTTGAAGCGGATCACGCCCAGGATGCGGTCCTCCGCGTTGGTGACCGGCACCATGCGGTAGTGGTACTTCGAGAACATCTGGGTCAGATCGTCCACCGTGTCGTCCGTTTCGGCGGCCACGACCGGCGCCGTCATGATCTCGCCCAGGGTCTGGGCGTCGGTCGCCATGACCAGTTCGCGCAGGTCCACGCAGCCTGCCAGGGTCCGGCCGTCTTCCTGGGTGACGTAGATGTAGGAAACCACGTGGGGCTCGCGTCCCGAGATGCGGATTTCCGCCAGCGTCGGGCCCACCCGGGCCGTCAGGGGGAACGTCACGAAGTCGGAATCCATCAGGTCGCCTGCCCGGGCTTCCTGGTCGGCCAGGATGGCCTTGATGCGCCGGGCGTCGTCCTCGGGGACCAGTTCCAGCAACTCGCTGGCGTCGTCGTGCGGCAGCACGGACAACAGGCTGGCCAACTGGGGCACGGACATTTCCGTGAGGATCTGCTTGGCCCGCTCCCGGCGCAGGTCGGCGATGATCTGGCGCCGGGCGCGCGGCTCGGCCTCCATCAGCGTTTCGGCGGCGGTTTCGGCGTCCAGGGCCGAGAACAGGGCTTCCTGCTGGGTGCCCGACAGTTCTTCCAGGGCGTCGGCGAGGTCCTCGGGGGGCAGTTCGGCCAGTTGGCTCTTGGTGATCGACAGCGACACCCGGTCGGTCGCCACCGCGTCCTCGTGGGACAGCGGCTGGACGAACTTCCAGGACACGAACTCGTCCTTCATCCAGCGGGCGTTCTTGAGGCCCCACCGGCGCAGGAATCCGTTGAACGACATGTCCACGTGGACCAGGAGCAGGCGGCCCCGGGCGTCCAGCAGGTGGACGTCGTTGACCACCTCGACCGTGCGCCCCTCCAGGTCCAGCACGTCCTTGCCCATGAGGTGGGCGTCCAGCAGCAGCCACCCGGGCTGATCGACGAAGGGCGGGTACTGCTCGCCCTCGGGCGGCGGCATGACGTAGACGGCCTTGCTGCCCAGTTCCAGGACGCGATCCCAGGGGATGAATTCCGTGGGCTTGCCCCAGCCGTGCTCGATGAAGATGCCCACGGCCTCGGGATAGGGTTCCTTCACCGCGAAGACGAGGTCGGCCACCTTGCCCAGGGGCCTCTTGTGGCCCTGGGCCCGGACCGGCAGTTTCAGGACCTGGGAAAAGAAGAGGTTCCGGGTGCCGCCCATCTCGGCCGGGGGTTCGGACGACGACGCGGGAGCATGGGTCCGGGGCGTGTTCATCTCAGCCTCCCCCCGCCATCCCGAGCAACTCGGGGAACAGCGTGCTGACGGCGAACAGGGTGGACATCGAAATCACGAACAGCACGATCGCCCAGTTCACGAAGTTCTGCCAACGGGTGTTGACGTGTTCGCCCATGAACGAGGCGTCGTTCAGCAGAAGGATCAGGAACACCAGCAGCGACGGCAGCAGCGTGACGGCCACGACCTGCACGTACATCGTGATGTCGATCAACGGCGCGTTCGGGATCAGCACCACGGCGCCCGCGGTCAGCAGCATGAGGCCGTGGATCACGTAGAACCAGGGCGCCTCGCGGACGCTGCGGTTCAGGGAGTGCGCCCAGCCGAAGACCTCGCCGAAGGCCCAGGAGGTGGACAGCGACACGCACAGCGCGCCCAGGAAGCCGGCGTCGAAGAGGCCGATGGCGAACAGCTTGCGGGCCAGTTCGCCGTGGTTGCCCAGCAGGGGCGCCAGGGCGTTGGCCGTGTCCTTGGCGTCCTCGACCGTGATCGGCGGGTTCGCATAGTGGAAGGCCGCGCCGGTCACGATCATGATGAAGCCCGCGATCACGCAGGTCAGCAGCCCGCCGACCAGCGTGTCCAGTTTCCCGAACTTGATGTCGTGCAGGTCCAGGCCCTTGTCCACGACCGACGACTGCTGGAAGAAGATCTGCCAGGGGGTGATGGTCGTTCCGATGTTGGCCAGGATGATGAACAGCAGTTCGCCGCTGAAGCCGCCCGGGAGGCTGGGGATGAAGAGGCCCTCGGCGACCGCGCCCCAGCCCGGCGAGGTGGGTGTGTCCATGGCCCAGAAGGCGGCGGGCACGTACACCAGGTTGAAGGCGCAGAAGAACAGGGTCAGCTTCTCGAAGGTCCAGTACTTGCCGGTGACGGAAATGGCCACCAGGATGGCCGTCACGCCCAGCACGGTGATCCAGGGCGGCACGCCGAACAGCATCATGGCCGCGGTCATGCCGATGTACTCGGTGACCAGCGTCAGCCAGTTGACCACCGCCAGATCGATCAACGAGAACCAGCCCCAGAAGGGGCCGAAGCCTTCGAAGATCGCCTCGGCGTGGCCGCGTTTCGTGACGGCGCCCAGGCGCACCGTCATTTCCTGGATGAAGTAGACCATGGGCAGCAGGATCAGGAGGATCCACAGCAGGTTGAAACCGTACTTGGACCCGGTGACCGCATAGGTGGAAATGCCGCCGGCGTCGTTGTCGGCGACCATGGTGATGATGCCGGGGCCCAGCACGGCAAAGAGGATCAGGGCGCGCCGGCGGATCCGGTGCATCTTGTGAAAGGATTTGCTGAGCCAGTACATGGGCCGCTCCCGTCTCGTTCGTCCATCGAGGACCAGGCTTCAGCAACCGGGTTCGTCGTTCGTGGAAGGTCGAGGCGTGGGAGCGGGAGCCGGCGACCGGTCAGGGGACCGTGCGTCCCATGACCGTGGCGTCCGGGTCCCCGCGCTTCCGCGCAGGACCCTCGGTACTAGCACCATCGTCCATGGAATCCTCGGTCAAGACCGCCGTTTGCCCACCGGTACCAAGTCCGGCAGACGGGGCGTTTTGTACACCCCGGGGCCACCCAAGTCAAGCGTGGAGGGAGGTGCGGAGCCTGTCCGGGGGGGATGGGCGAGCGTGTCGAAGGGGTTCCGGACGTGCGACGGGATCAGCGCCCGATGGTCGCGACCATGACGGCCTTGATCGTGTGGACGCGGTTCTCGGCCTCGTCGAAGGCGCGGCTGCGCGGGCCCTCGAAGACCTCGTCCTCGACCTCGCAGATGTCGGGGAACTGCCGGGACACGTCCGTGTCCAGGTTGTGGAACGCCGGGAGGCAGTGCAGGAAGATCGCGTCCTGGCGGCCGGTCGCCTCGAACATCGCGCGGGTGATCTTGTAGGGCTTCAGCACCGCGATGCGTTCCGGGATCTTGGCTTCCTCGCCCATCGACGCCCAGACGTCCGTGTACAGCGCGTGGGCACCCTTGACGCCCTCGGCCACGTCGTCCGTGATCGTCAGCGCGCCGTGGGTTTCCGCGGCGATGGCCCGGACGGTGTCCACCAGGTCGGCCTTCGGGTGCAGCGACCTGGGGGCGACGATGCGGACGTGCATGCCCATCTTGGCGCAGCCGACCATCAGTTCGTTGGCCATGTTGTTGCGCCCGTCGCCGACGTAGGCCAGGGACAGGCCCCGCAGGTTCGTGCCGAACTCCTCCTGGACCGTCAGGAGGTCCGCCAGCACCTGGGTCGGGTGCCAGTCGTCGGTCAGCCCGTTCCACACCGGCACGCCCGCGTATTTCGCCAGCGTTTCGACGACGTTCTGCGAGTAGCCGCGGAACTGGATGCCGTCGAACATGCGCCCCAGCACGCGGGCGGTGTCCGCGACGGTTTCCTTCTTGCCGAACTGGATGTCGCCCTTGCCCAGGTATTCCGGGTGGGCGCCCTCGTCCACGCAGGCGGTCACGAAGGCGCAGCGGGTGCGGGTGGAGGCCTTTTCGAAGATCAGGGCCACGTTCCTGCCGGCCATGGATTGGCCGCGGACGCCGGCGCGCTTGTTGGCCTTGAGCGTGGCCGACAGGGACAGCAGATCGGCGATTTCGCCCGGGGTGAAGTCCAGCAGTTTCAAGAACGAACGACCCTTGAGGTTCGCGGCCATGGTGCCTCCGTGTGCATTCGCGGTTCGTGGACGCCCGGGCCCCGGCGGCGCCGGCGTCCTTCCCGGATTGGTCGGGTCGGAGGATGCCGCAGGAGCGCCGGAGGGTCAAGGGTTTCGGGCGGTATTCCGGGGGGGGCTGGCATCGACGGGCCCGTCGTGGCACGCTCGCTGCGAACGAAACGAAGGACGATGACGTGAACGCGAGGCTGCCTCCCGTTCCGCGATCCCTGGACCGGGCACGGGTCCTGCGGGCCGCGTTCCACGCCTTCAACTGCCTGTGGGGCGTCCTGGCGTACCATTTTGTGGTGCCGCGCGTCGTCGCCGCCGCCGCCATCGGAACGATCGCCGCGGCGTTCGGGATCGTCGAGGGCCTGCGGTTGCGGTCGGAACCCCTGAACGCCCAGGTCCTGGACCACCCGTTGTTCCGGAACGTCATCCGCCCGTCGGAACACCACCGGTTGTCCGGGGCGTTCTGGTTCGTGCTGGGCGTGGCCCTGGTGCTGGCGATCTACCCGAAGGAGGCCGTCGAGGGCGGGTGCCTGGTGATGGGCTTCGGCGATCCCGCGGCCACGCTGGTGGGGACCCGTTTCGGTCGTGTCCGCATCGGGGCCGGCAGGACCCTGGAGGGGACGCTGGCGTTCGTTGCGGCTGCGTTCGTCGCGGTATCGGCGTTCCGGTTCGCGGCCTACCCGTCGTCCGGAATCGCGTGGACGCTGGGCTTTGCCGCGGTGGCGGTCCTGGCGGGTGCGGTGGCGGAAGGTCTGCTGAGCCGCAGGATCAACGACAACTTCACGGTGCCGCTGGTGTCGTGCGGGGCGTGCGCGGCGTATGCGGCGCTGGTCGCGGGTTGACGATCGGCCATGCCGGGTGATAGTTTGCTGCCGCGTTGTCCCTGTAGCTCAGCTGGATAGAGCACTCGCCTCCTAAGCGAGGGGTCGGCAGTTCGAATCTGCCTAGGGACACCAATCGGAACCATGGCTACGGAAGCGGATCGACCGTATGGGCGCCGCCGGTGAGCCAGGAGGGCGGGGCCGTCATGTTCGGGCCCAGGAGGATCGAGAACATCTCGACGAAGGGACCGTTGACCTCCCACACGCTGTACTCGTTGGTGTTCACGATCGTACGCACGTCGGCGTAGCGCATGCCGCGCGGGATGGCCGAGAACGTCGGGTAGAACTGCGCCTTGGTCGCGTCCATGTACGAGGCGGCCGGCAGGCTTTCGATCGGGCCGTACACGGGCTTGCCCGGGGAGGCGCCCTGCCCTTCCTTGATCCAGGCCAGCGAGTCGAGGTCCAGGGGTTCCTCGGGGTGCCGGGAGCCCAGGCGCGTGAAGTACACGAAGCCGTTCGGATTGCCGCCCAGGACGTAGTCGGCGGACAGGCTGAGGGCGTTCAGGTACTTCTGCTGATCGGCCGCGGTCAATCCACCCAACTGCATGCGGGCGATGACGGTGTCCATGAAGCGGGCCGTGCCGGTGCCGACGCCCCAGTCCCAGTTGTAGTTGCCCGGGCGGGGGCTGCGGTGCGCGTGGCCGTTGCCGCGGACCGCGTCGGCCCACTTGTTCGCCAGCGTGGTCAGCCACGTCACGGAGGTGGAGCGGACGTCGGCCGAGGCACCCGCCGCGTTGGCATACCCCAGGAAGTAGTCCGCCATGACCTGGCCGGGGTTCTTGTAGTCCGAGAACAGCAGGTGCGATTCGGCCAGGTTGTTGAAGGCGCCGTAGGTCCCCATGGACGTCCAGGTCGCCTTGAACTCGGTGTCGTACTGCGCCAGGGCGGTCAGGCGGAACAGTTCGCTGGCGCCGTACATCAGGAACTGGGGCGCCGCCGCGTTGGCCTTGGCCCAGGCGAAGGCCGAAATGGCGCGGGTCTTCAGGTCGGCCGCCTTCGTCGCGTCGAACGGGGCGATCAGCCGGGACATCTGGGCGAACAGGCCGGCCGCGCGGGCCGACGCATTGGGGCAGCGCGAGTAGGTCCAGTAGATCAGCGGGTCGTCGTCCGCGTGGTAGAAGGCCCAGGGGTGCCGGGTGGACTCGACGCCCATCCGCACGCCGCCATCGCTTTCCTGCAGTTGCACCCAGGCGTTGACGCCCCACATCGCCTCGTCCAGGAGGTCCGGGATGCCGTTGCCGGCCTCGGGGATGTCGAACTGGCGATCCAGGTAGTTCGCCGGATTCACTTCGTAGGCCCGCATCAGGACCTGCGGGATGACCTGGTGCATGGGCCGCTGGTCGAAGTCGCCGGCGTCGTGGTAGCCGCCCACGAGGCTGCGCTTGCCGGTGAGGGGCTGCGTGGTCGGGAACTTGGTGTCGAAGTCCATGGTGGACTCGGCGGTGTACACGAACGGGTGGTCCAGGTTCGGGCGCGGGAACTCCATGGACACGGCCTCGATGTCGGCGCCCCACCGGTTGAAGAACAGGCCGCGCTCGACGGTGAACAGCGCCTTGTAGGCCGCCGTCGCGCTGATCTGGGTCGGCCACGACACGCCCACGCCGGGGATCCGGACGCGCAGGCGGACGCCTTCCGCCGCAGCCACCCCGCCGAGGTCGATCTGGCGCACCTCGGCCTGGGTGTCCGCGTCGAGGGTCGACCGCACGGTGATCGGAAGGGCGGACTTCACGGCGGTGCGCGGCTGGCTGTCGTCGACGGGCTCGGCCAGGACGTCGGCCGTGGTCGACAGGCCCGACAGGGACAGGGCCCCGCCGTCGCCCATCCAGCCGGAGACGTAGGCGTAGCGCTCGGTAGCGCGCGGGTTGTAGCCCACCTGGTTCAACTGGACGATCGGGGTTTCCAGGTAGTTGTCGCTGAAGGGCAGCAGGAAGGACACGCCGGGACCCTTGACGGTCAGGAGGTCCGGTCCGCCGATCGGAGCGTCCAGGGTCAGGTAGATCCGGTGATCCGCGTCGATGATCGAGTCGCTGTAATCCAGACCGTAGCCGACCTTGTAGGACGGCGCACTGATGGGGAGCGACTGGCGGGATACCTTGGTGACGTTGATCGCGGCTCCGTTGGACCGGGTGACGGTCCAGGGGCCCGCCTGGAAGGTCGCGCCGTTGCCGTTGAACAGGACGATCTGCAGGACGTTGGGACCGAAGCCGTGGACCTCGCGCACCGCGTTGTCGAGGGGCTCGCGGGGGCCGCCCAGGGTGCGGCCGTGTTGGACCTCGGACACGGTGCCCGAGGGGGTGTCGACGTCGATGCGCAGGAAGACGTCCACCGCGGCGGCCAGGCCCGTGAGCTGGGCCTCGGTCGCGCTGCCGGCCAGCGAGGCGAACTGCTTCTGGGCGGGCATGGCGGCGCCGGCGGTTGCCGGGGGCTCGGGAGCCAGGAACACCCGGACGGCCGTGGCGCCGGCCGGGGCCGTCCAGCGGATCTTGAGGCTGGTGGAGGTGGCGTTGAACACTTCGGGCTTCAGGATCGTGGTCGTGGTGCCGGGCGGCGGAGTCACCGGCGCGCCGGCCACGGTGATGGACACGACCGCCGACGTCGTGGAGGCGCCGGCGTTGTCGGTGGCCCTCGCGGTCAGGGCGTAGGTCCCCGCCGCCAGGTTCGAAAGGGCGACCTGGAACGGGGTTACGGTGGACGTTCCGACCAGGGCCGAGCCCTGGAAGAAATCGACCCGGGCGACGGTGCCGTCGGAATCGGCGGCGCCGGCGATGACGGTCAGGGACGCGGGCGCCGTCAGGGACGCGCCGTTGGCCGGGGACGTGATGGAAACGGTGGGTGCGACGTTGGCCACGGGCGCGGCGGCCACGGCGATGGACACGACGGCGGACGTCGTGGACGCACCCGCATTGTCCGTGGCCTTCGCGGTCAGGGCGTAGGACCCCGCCGCCAGGCCCGACAAGGACGCCTGGAAGGGGCTGGCCGTGGACGTGCCGATCAGGGTGGCGCCCTGGAAGAACTCGACCTTGGCGATGGAGCCGTCGGAATCGGCGGCGCCGGCGGAAACGGTCAGGGTGGCCGGGGCCGTGAAGGACGCGCCCGAAGCCGGGGAGGTGATGCCGACGGTCGGGGGCACGTTCGCGGGCGGCGGCGGCGTCACGGTGGCGGACTTGACGACCATGCCGGTGAAGGTGGCCTTCGACAGCGTTCCGGCCTTGTGGCTGGTGACGGCCAGGCCTGCAAGGGCGTTGGCCGGCATCGCGTTGGTGGCCGATCCGATCTGGCGCCAGGTGATGCCGTCTGCGGAGGTGTAGGCCGTGAAGGTGCTGCCCGCGCGCACCAGGCGCACCCAGGAGGGGACCTTGATCCCGGCCACGGTGGTGCTCTGGCTGCTGCCGCCTGCCGTCGCGCGACGCTGGAACGAGGCGCCGTACGAGGGGGTCATGGCCATGAAGGCATGGCGCGCCCCGGCGGCGGTGGACTCGCGGATCATGACACCCGCCTTGGCCCACGCGTTCGTGTTCTGCTGGCTGGCGACCCGGGCGATCACCTCGCCATCGCCCACCAGGGGCAGGTACGCGAAATGGAACGCATCGGCGGTGCCCCAGACATCCGCACCCGCACCGGAAACCGTGAGGATTCCCCCGGCGTTGACGAAACTGCCCGCGGCGCCGGTGGAGCCGATGTCCTGGTCCTTCCAGGAAGTGGTCACCACGGGCGCGGCATTGACCGTGACGGAAACAGGTGCCGAGGTCGTCGAGGCGCCGTCATCGTCGGTCGCCCTGGCGGTCAGGAACCAGGTGCCCGCGGCGAGGCCGGTCATCGCGGCCTGGAACGGGCCGGTCGTAGCGGTCCCCACCAGGGTGGTCCCCTGGAAGAAGTCGACCTTGGCGACGGCGCCGTCCGAATCGCCGGCGCTGGCGACCAGGTTCAGGGAGGCGGGGGCGGTATACGTGGTTCCCGCGGCCGGGGACGTCAGCGTCACGGTCGGCGGGACGTTCGCGATCGGCGTGGTACCGATGGCCGCGACCGACACGTTGGTGAACGTCACCGTGGCGGTCGCGCCGCCGCTGTGGCTGGTGACCGCAAGGCCGGCCAGCGCGTTCGTGCCCATGGGCACGGTCACCGTCGCCACCAGGGTCCAGGCCAGCCCGTCCGCGGACGTGTACCCCGCGAACGTGCTTCCCGCGCGGACCAGGCGCACCCAGTAGGGGGCTGCGACGCCGGCCTTGCTGGTCTGCTGGCTGCCCCCGTTCGCGATCGGCCGGTACTGGGACAGGGCGCCGTTCCCGGGCGTCAGGGCCATGAAGGCGTAAGGCGCCCCGACGGCCACGGACTCCCGGATCATGAAGCCGGCCTTGGCCCAGGCGTTCGTGTTCGGCTGGCTGGCGACGCGGGCGATCGCCTCGCCGTCGCCGACCATCGTCTGGTACACGAAGTGGAAGGCATCCGAGGGACCCCAGATGTCGGCTCCGCTGCTGGTGACGGTGAAGGTCCCGTTGGAGGACGTGGTGCTTCCCGGCGTCGTGGCGGGTCCGATGTCGGCCTCGGCCAGGGTGCCGATCAGGGGTTGCACGCGCGCGGTGTCCATCGAAGCCCCCGCGGGCGGATCGAAGGACACGGGCAGAAGATCGTCGTTGCTGCTGGCGCCGGCGCACCCGGAGGCGGCGACAAAGAAGGCAAGAAGAACCAGTGTGGCTGTGCGATTCATGGACTACCTCCCGGGGCGAACCCCTTTCCATCGGAACGTCCCGAGGCGGTTCCGGCTCCGGCGCGAGTTTCCCGTGGAAACCCGTCGCCTCCGCCTGCACGCTCGGGAAGAGGGGCGTGGCGCACTTCGGCCCAAAGCGCAGACTTCACCCGGTCGCATGTGTGACGCAGAGGAACCGCAGACCAGGATCACATCAGGGCACTTCGCGACACGAAGTTCGCGGGTTCCGGATCCCGCCGGACACACCCTTCGAGGAGGTCTGATGCATCCGTCGTGCCACGGCGAAAACGGCGCGGTCAGGAGCGGGTTCCACAAGGGTCGCGAAGGCAGCCCGCGCCCTGTGCCATGCGGCGCGCCGCCTTGAACCCGGCAGGGCGCCGGACCGGCCCGGCCCGGAAGACCTGCCCGAGGAAGCCACCAGGGAATGTCTCAGCGTGAAACGGAATCGGACCGATCCCCCCGCGTGCCGCCATGGGTTGCTCCCGGACGGACGGCACGAAACAGGACACGCCGAATCCGCGTTGCAAAACGGCACACCGTTTCATTTTGGATCGGGTCGCCGGGGCCGAAGCCCGCGGGACCCGTCGGGACGCAGCGGTGCGGACTGCCGCCGGACGCCGCCGCGATTGACATCGAGGGAGAGCCGCGATAGTGAGTAGACCGTCGACCTCAGACAACGTGTCCCGCTGCCCACCGGCCCATGGCGCCGGGCGCAGCCTGCCCTGCGGGACGGGTGCATCCCGTCGCGGGCCCCGTCGAGGGGAGGAGGTGAGCGGTGGCTCCCGGACTTCAGCAGCCGCAGGTTCCCCACCCCGTTTTCCCGTCGATGAAGCCGCCCGCGGGCGACGAGGCCGTCCGTGGTCCGACGTTCGCCGCCGGCGACGGAGCCGCGACGAACGTGCCGCAGCCGGGGCTGTCGTCCGGGATGCACGGGACCAAGGCCTCGAAGGTCATCACGTCCGCGTTCGACGGGTTGATCCGCTCGTCGGGGACCCAGAGCAACGCGCTGCCCTCCATCGCCCGTCGGGTCATCGATCTGTGGTCGGAGCGTCCCGGCTCGGGCCTGCGGATCGACGCCACCAGCCTGGGGCTCGACGGCGAGGAGGGACTGGCCGCGAACGAAAGCGAGGGCCGGTGGCTGCTGCCGGCTTTCATGGCGGGGCTGCGCGTCCTGCGGTTGCGACCGGAGGCCGGAGCCTGGGACGTGCTGCGCCTGGCCGAGGAACTGTGCCAGGTGCAGCCCTACCCCGAGACACTTGCGGCCTTCCGGGACTGGTTGTGGTCCGACGGAGCCGAGGGCTTCGAAGTCGAACTGCAGGTCTCGTTCATGGAAGTGCTGGAAACCAGTGACTCCCAGGCCTCCTGGGAGGATTGGAGCGCCGCCGCGGTCCGGTCGCTGACCGGCACGATGCTCAGCCGCAACATGGTGCAGGTCAGTGCGCGGGATGTCGATGTCGCCTCCCTGCGCCAGCCGTTCCAGATGTCCCTTCTGGCCTTCCAGCGGGAGGCCGCCTCGGGGACGCGGGCCCTGTCGATGGAGCAGGAGGCGAACCTCCGCCAGGGCTCGGACCAGGGGGCCTCCTGGGCCGACGTCGAGATGGACGCCGTGCTGCGGCATCCCGAACTGCGGGCGACGATCCCGCCGGATCGCCTGGCCCGCCGGATCGTTTCGCTGCTGTCGGCCCACTGCGACATTCGGCTGCTGCAGTTCCTGACCTCCCTGGCGGCGACCGACGATCCCTATTCGAAGGCGGTCCTGGCCAACCTGGAAAAGGAGCCGCTGGGGGAAATCCTGGCGCGCCAGATCGTGCTGGACGGCCCCGGGACGACGGCCCTGGGGCACTGCCTGGCCCGTGCGCCGCGCCACCTGTCGTCCGGGCTGATGCACGGCCTGCTGGAGCGGTGCGCGGCCGATCCGGCGCTGATGGAGGCCCTGGGCCGGATCGCGGCGCAGGGGGGCGGCGACCGGATGCTGTCCGTCCTGGACCCGAACCGACTGAACCTGCCCCAGGCCCTCGCCCTGGCCCGGATGCTGGGACAGGGCGTCCGGGGGGGCGGCGACCTGGTCCTGAAACTGGCGGAGGTCTGCCCGATGGCCGTCCGGTGCGGGCTGCTGGCCGGCCTGCCGCCCAGGGCGCTGTCGGGCAGCGAGGACAAGGTGGCGCGGGTGCTGCACGAGGCCACTCCCGAGGAAGCCACGCCGTTGCTGGGTGCGCTGGCCGAAGCCCGGGACCCCCGGTTGCTGGTGGTGCTGGGACAGGCGATCCAGCACTCCCTGGCGAAGGGCTGGCCATCCCGCGTCCTGAAGTCGGCTTGCGAAGCCCTGGTGTCCACGCCGTCGGGTTCCGAGGCGCTGGTCCACCTGGCGCGATCCAGTTCGGCTTCGACCGACGTTCGGATGGCGGCCATACGCTCGCTGGAGAGGCGCCCCGAGATCCTCAGCCGGATCTCCCGCTGGTCGTTCCGGGAGGCGCTGCTGGACCCGCCCGAGGTCCGGGAGCGACTGCGCGAGGTCCGCAAGCGCGACGGCGAGGTGAAGACATGAGCACCCCCGAGCCCGCCGGTTCCCATGCCGACCTGTCGCACGGCACCCAGACGCTGGCGGTGATTCGCGACCTGTTCCTGCTGATGCGCACGGCGTCCTCGCACGGACCCGATCACCCGTTGACCCGCAAGGCCGCATCGACCCTGGCCGCCGACATGAAGGAGGCGGCGCCTCCGTTCTCCTTGCAGTTCGTCGGGAAGGCGCTGTTCCGGGACACGAAACTGCTGCCCATGGACCTGGAGGCCTACCTGAACGCCATCGACGTCGGGAATGCCCTGCGGAACCTCGAGGCCAACGAACTGACCGTCGAGCGGGTCCCCGAGGAAGGGGAACTGCTGAGGTTCGGGATCGCGATGGCACGGGGCATGGCCGGTCCCAGCGACCTGCTGTCGGTGACCCGCATCGATGGGATGAAGTGGCGTGAAATCCAGAACGTCGCAGCCTCCGATGCCGAACTGGTGGACCCGGGCCTGTTCGTGCTGACCCAGATCACCCTGGCGCTGGCCGAGGCCGAGCAGATGCCGGCCGGGACCGGCGAGCCCTGGCCCTGGGTGAAGGGCGTGTCGGTCATCCGGCGCCTGGAGCGGGCGGTCGCAGCCGATCGGGCCGCGGCCATCCGGGTGATCGACCTGGCGCCCGGGGAGTGGGACGTCGCCCGCCGGGCGGTTTCGGCCGCGATGGACGTGATCCTGGTCCTGCGCAGCCTGGCGGTCAGCAACGCGACGGCCCGGGCGACGGCGCATGCGGTGTTGATCCTGGGGCTGGCGGGATACCGCCCACGTGGGGGCGCGCTGCTGGCCCTGGCCGCCGAGGCTGCCCTGCCCGGGGCGATGCGGGCCCCCGTGACGTCCAGAAGCGGGGTCGAGCCCCATCGTCTGCGCACGTCGGCCATCCTGCACGGCCTGGCCCATCCGGGCATCGAAGGCGGCCCGCGGGTGATGCCGCTGGTGGACCTGTGCTACGAACTGGGCAAGGCCCGTCGGGCCGAGGCGGTCCCCTTCGACCTGACACGGGTGGACCTGCTGGCCATGGCTTCGGCCCAGTCCGGGCGGCGCTTCGACCCGGAGTGGGTGGCGACGCTGGTATCGGTGTGCGGCGTGCTGCCGCCCGGCGCGTTCGTGAAGCTGTCGGACGGACGCATCGGGTCGGTCATCGACGTCGGCGAGGACGGCGACCCTTTGCGCCCCAGGGTGCTCGTGGACGGGCGGATCGTCGTCCCCCGGGACCCCGTGTCCCTGGTGTCGCCGGCCGTCGTGGCTGCGGGAGGCTGAAGCCGTGCGCTTGCTGGCTGGTGCGACGATCCTCGATCGCTACCTGGTGGACGCCTTCCTGGACGAAGGCGGCATGGGGCAGGTCTACCGCGGGCACCATGCGTCGCTGGGCTTTCCCGTCGCCCTCAAGGTCCTGACCGACCAGTCCCCGGAAACCCTGCAGCGCTTCCAGCGGGAGGCGCGGTTGATGGCCCGGGTGCGGCACCCGAACGTGGTGTCCGTGCTGGACTTCGGCCTGATCGCACCCGACGTGCCCTGCATCGTCATGGAGCACGTGGCCGGCGAATCCCTGGAAGCGCGGATCGGTCGCCGGGGTTCGCTGCCCTGGGCCGAGGCGGTGGATCTGGCGACCGGAATCCTTACGGGCCTGGAAGCGATCCACGGCGCCGCCATCCTGCACCGGGACCTGAAGCCCAGCAATGTGCTTCTGGCCGCCGGCGCGCCCGAATGCGTGAAGGTGATCGACTTCGGGATCGCCCGGCCCGAGGGGACCAGCGTGACGCAGTACACGCGGACCGGCATGGTCGTGGGCACGCCGGGATACATGGCGCCGGAACGCCTGATGAACCTGCCGATCGACGCGCGGTCCGACCTCTATGCCGTCGGCCTGATGCTGCACGAGATGCTGACCGGGAGCCTCCCCTTCGGCGGCAGGACAATGGAGTCGGTCCTGCGCCGGGCCGTCCTGCCCGTGCCGTTGCCCATCTTCCCGCCGTCGAATCCGCCGCCGCCACCCGGGCTGGTGCGGTTGATGCTGGAATCCCTGTCCATCGAGGCTTCCGGGCGTCCGGCGACGGCCCGGGCATTCGCCGAGCGGTTGGCCGGGGCGGTGCGGCAGGACTCGAACCTGTCGGTCCCGGCGCCGCCTTCGCGCCCCGTCGCCTCGGCCGTGGCGATCCCCCGCGATCTGGCCGACGAGTTCGGTCCGACGCTGGTGGACGCACCCCCGGCGGCCAGCGCGGCGCGGCACCTGCTGGTCGGTGCGCGGTTGCCCCCGTCGCGACTGGCGTCCTCCGAGGACCGGCGCTGGCTGGGCGACGTCGCGGGGCCCCTGGCGCGGGCCTTCACCCTGGGGGGGGCATACTGGTTTGCGGTCCTTCCGGTGGACGGGGACCTGGACCGGGCGCGCGGTTCGGTGGAAGCGATCCTGGCCGCGCTGCACGGACGGTACGGGACGATGGTCCGGGTGGAATGGGGCGTCGCCCAGGGCGAATTCGTGATGTCGGCGGCGGCCCTCAGCGGCGCCGCGCCCCTGCCGGAGGAGGTCCGCACGTTGCTGGATCGCCTGACCGCTGCCTGATCCGCCGATTCACTTCCCTGCGTCCGGATCGTCGCGAACGCGCTGGTAGGCGTCCCGGAAGGGGATGCCCGCGTCGCGGACCAGCCGGTAGGCCCTGGCGGCCATGTCCATCGACGGGTCCATCGCGGCGGCCAGGCGGTCCGGGTCGAAGGTGATCCGGGGCAGGACCAGGGCCAGGACCCGTGCGGTATCCAGCACCCCGTCCAGGCCGCGGAACAGGGGACGCTTCAGCAGTTGCAGGTCCCGGTGGTACCCCGACGTCATCTTGGCCGTGACGCCCAGGACCTCGACCAGCGCAGCCTGGGCCTCGGCGGTGCGCCCCCGGGCGATCTCGAAGACGTCCGGGTTCCGCTTCTGGGGCAGCATGGACGAACCCGTCGTGATCGACGCCGGCAGGTGCACGAACCCGAATTCCGCCGAGGCGAACAGGCAGATGTCGGCGGCCAGGCGGCCCAGATCCTGGGCCAGCAGGGCGGCCTCGAACAGGGCGGACGCCTCGGCCTTGCCGCGCGACAACTGGACCGCGGTCACCGGTTCGTGGGTCGACGCGAATCCCATCGCGCGGGTCGTGTGCTCCCGATCCAGCGGCAGGACCGGCACGCCGTACCCGGCGGCGGACCCCAGGGGGTTCCGATCGGCACGGCGCTTCGCGGCCCGGAGGCCCTCCGCGTCGTCCCGGGCCTCGGCGGCGAACGCGCCCGCCCACAGCGCCACCGTGGACGGCATCGCCCGCTGAAGGTGGGTGTAGCCGGGCATCGGCAGGTGTCCCTGGGCGGCGGCCACGTCGTCCAGCGCCGCGGCGACGAGGCCCGCGGCCAGGGCCAGTTCCTCCAGGCAATCCTTCAGCCACGGGCGCAGGGCGGCCAGGATCTGGTCGTTCCGGGAGCGCCCCAGGTGCACGGCCCGGCCGGCATCGCCCGCCAGCGCGGTCAGGCGGTTTTCGATCGCGGTGTGGCAGTCCTCCTCGTCCGGCTGGATGTGCCATTCGCCCCGGGAATGGGAGTCCAGAAGGTCGCGGATCGCGGCCTGCAGCGCCTGGTGGTCCGCGGCGGTCAGGAAGCCCGCCGCATGGAGCATCGAGGCATGGGCGGCCGTGGCGTGCAGGTCGTACGGCACCAGGCGTTCGTCCAGGGACGGGTCGTCCCCCGCCGTGTACCGGAGGACCGTTTCGTCCAGGGGCTCGCCCCGATCCCAGAGCCGCGTCATGGCGCCCTCCCCTGCCCCGTTGCGCCTGCGGCCCAGCCGCGCGCCAGGGCCTCGTAGAACCGTGCACCGTCCAGGATTTCGGATTCCAGCACGTACTCGTCCGGGGTATGCGAGCGCTCGGTGCGCCCAGGCCCCGCCTTGATCGACGGCACGTCCCGGAAGTAGACCCAGTCGGACACCGCCCGGGACCCGAAGGCGACGGCCCCGGGGCGGGCCTCGAGGGCAGCGCGCACCAGCGGATCGGCCGGATCCACGTCGCAGGGAACCAGCCGGTCGATGTACACCGCCAGCTCGCCGGACACCGACTTCCGCAGGCGTTCGACCAGCACCTCGTGGGATTCCCCCGGGTTTGTGCGTACGTCCAGCGTGCACGACGCCGCGGCCGGGATCACGTTCCGCGCGGTACCGCCCTGGGCGGTCGTCGGCTCCAGCGTCACCGGGCCCAGGACCGGGTGGTCGGGCCCCAGATCGGCCGCCTCCAGGTCCACGAGGTCCCGCGCCAGCAGGCTGAGGGCGTTCCGGGCTCCCAGCGCACGGCCGTGGGCGGCGTGGCAGGCCATGCCCGTTTCGCGCAGCTCCAGCATCAGCAGCCCCTTCTGCGCGACCGACACGTCCAGGCCGGTCGGCTCGCCGATGACCGCCGCCGCCGGCGCCAGCCCCAGTCGCTGCATTTCGGGGACGAGGATTTCGGCGCCGTCGCCCCCGGTTTCCTCGCACGCCACCAGGGCCAGGGCCAGGCGCGCCCCCGGCAGGCCGCCGCCGGCCTTCACGCGCAGGAACGCGGCGGTCATCGCGGCCGCGGGGGCCTTCGCGTCGTTGCTGCCCAGGCCGTGGACGCGCCCTTCCCGCAGGGTCGGGGTCCAGGGAGGAAGGGTCCATCCGGGGGCGGGCGGCACGGTGTCGAGGTGGGAATTCAGGCACAGGATCGGGCCGACCTCCCCGAGGATCGCCCAGATGTTGTCATGGAAGCGGCGCACCGAAACGCCCCGGTCCGCCAGGAACGCCGCCACGAGGTCCGCGATGGGCCCCTCGTCCCCCGACACCGACGGTGTCGCCACGAGGCTGCGGTGGAACGACAGCAGCTCGGCGTCGGTCATGGGGTCGTCGTCCCCTCGGGCTCGGCGTGCTCGGCCGGCCGCAATTCGGAAGCGTCGCGCACGATCAGCGTGCCGGCGCCCTCGTTGGTGAACACCTCGCGAAGGAGGCCCGATCGCACCTTCCAGCCGACCATGTGGATGCGCCCCACCCCGCGAACCAGCGCGTCGCGGGAGGCGGCGATCTTGGGCATCATCCCGCCGCCGATGCATCCCCGGGCCTGCAGGGCGTCCAGCCCGGCGAGGTCCACGTAGGACACGAGGGTGCGGGGATCGTCCAGGCGCTCCAGCAGCCCCGCGGTGTCGGTCAGGAAGAACAGCTTTTCCGCGTTCAACCGGATGGCCAGTACGGCGGCGACCGTGTCGGCGTTGACGTTCAGCACCTGCCCGGCGTCGTCGGCGCACAGGGGGCTGACGACCGGGACGATGTCGGCCTGCAGGAGGCTGTTGAGGAGCGCCGGGTCCACCGACACGACGTCCCCGACGCGGCCGTAATCCACCAGGGTGGAAACGCCGTCCACGTCCATCGAGCGCGGGGGGCGCTTCTTCACGCGGATCATGGCCGCGTCCACGCCCGACACGCCGGCGGCCGGCACGTCGGCGGCCCGGAAGGCCGACAGGAATGCCGTGTTGATCGCGCCGTTCATCGTCATGACCGCGGCGTCCAGGGCCTCGTCGGAGGTCACCCGCCGGCCCTCCACGAAACTGGTCTCGACGCCCAGGCGCTTCGCCAGGTCGGTCGTCTGGGGCCCGCCGCCGTGGACGACCACGACGCGAATGCCCAGCTCGCGCAGCACACCCACCTGTTCGGCGATGTCCCGCATGGCGTCGGCCTCGCCGCACAGGGCGCCGCCCACCTTCACCACGAACGTCCGCCCACGGTACAGGCGCAGGTACGGCAGCGCCCTCCGCAGGCCCAGCATCCCGGCTTCCGGATCGTAGGGTCCCGTCATCTCCGATGGCCTCCAAGCAGTTCGATCAACAACGCCTTCTGGACGTGCATCCGGTTCCCGGCCTCGCGGATCACCGCGCTCCGGGGGCCATCCAGGACCTCGTCCGCCACCTTGACGTTCCTGCGCACCGGAAGGCAGTGCAGGAACTTCGCGTCACGCTCCGCCACGTCGAACCAGGACTCGCGGACGCACCACTCGTCCCGGAGCGGCGCGCGCAGCACCGCTTCCTCGGCCGGGCGGCCGTAGAACTGCGGGGCCGCCCAGGACTTCACGTACACGGCGTGCGCGCCGTCCATCCCCTCGACGCGATCCGACGTTTCCCGGAGGTGCGCGCCGGTGCGGGCGGCGATCGTCCGGGCCCGGTCCATCACCTCGGCAGGCAGGGCGAACCCCTCCGGCCGGAGCACCGTCACGTCCATTCCGCGCCGCACCGCCATTTCCAGCGCAGAGGCAGGAACGGCGTACGGAAGCGCCTTCGGATGCCACGCCCAGGACAGCACGAACCGTCCGCCCTTGCGCGGGATCGTCAGGTCGTCCAGGGTCTTCCAGTCGGCCAGCGCCTGGCAGGGGTGCGCCCGGGCCGACTCGAGGTTCATGAAGGGCTTCGGGCAGAGGTCCGCCATGGTCCGGATCAGGCCGTCCGCCAGGTCCGTCCCCAGGTCCTTGCCCTCGGCGAAGCACCGCACGCCCAGGAGATCGGCGTACTGCGCGAGGACCGGGATCGCCTCCCGGACATGCTCCGCGGCCTCGCCGTCCATCACCGCGCCGTCGCGGGTTTCCATCTTCCACGAGCCCGACCCGGGCGTCACGACGAAGGTCTGCCCCCCCTGCTGGGTCACCGCGGCCTGCATCGAGGCCAGGGTCCGCACGGAGGGATTCATGAACAGCAGCCCGACCGTGCGGCCCTTCAGGGCGTCGCCGTAGGGACGGGCCTCCAGGCGGGTCGCCAGGGCCAGGACCGCTTCCAGCCGTTCGTCGCTGAGGTCGGACAGATCCAGGTAGTCCATCATGCCGGGATCTCCGCGAGGGTCGAAACCAGCCGGTCCACGTGGACGTCCCGCAGGACCAGCGGCGGCAGCAGCCGCACGACGTTCGGATCGGCGCTGCCGCCGGCCAGGATGCCCCGCGCCCGCAGATCCTTCAGGACGCCCGCCGCCGGGCGCGACGTGCGCAACCCCAGCAGGAAGCCCGTGCCCTGGATCCCGGTGACGGGACCGACGGCGCATTCGGCGTGGATGCGGGCCGACAGGTGGCGCACGTTGCCCAGGAGGCCCTCCTCCTGGATGACGCTGATCACCGTTTCCACCAGGGCGCAGGCCATCGGCCCGCCGCCGAACGTGGAACCCAGGTCGCCGCGCTTGATTCCCCGGGCCAGGGATTCCGGAATCAGCACGGCGCCCGCGGGGAAGCCGCCCGCCAGGCCCTTCGCCGTCGTCAGCAGGTCCGGGGTCACGTCCATGGCATCCGCCGCGAACGGCCAGCCGGTGCGCCCCATGCCGCACTGGACCTCGTCGAAGATCAGGAGGCTTCCGGCGTCCCGGGTGACCTCCCGGGCGGTGCGGAGGAAGGACGGCGAAAGGGCGCGGGCCCCGGCGACGCCCTGCACGGGCTCCAGGATCACGGCGGCCACCCGGTCGTCGACGGCCGTCCGCAGGGCATCCTCGTCGTCGAAGGGCACCCACCGCACCTCGAAGGGGGCGGAAGGAAAGCCGTTCCAGGCGGCGGACCCGGCGGTGACGGTCGCCGCCGCCGAGGTGCGCCCGTGGAAGGCGCCGGCGATCGCCACGACGATCGGGCGCCCGGTGGCCCGGAAGGCGATGCGCAGGGCGTTTTCGTTGGCCTCGGCGCCCGAGTTCACGAAGAAGACGCGGTCCAGGCCGGGAGGAGCGAAATCCGCCAGCGCCCGTGCCGCCCGCTCCCGGACGGCCAACGGCACCAGGTTGCTCTGGAAGAACAGGTCGCGCGCCTGGCGCTCCAGGGCCGCCAGCAGGCGTGGATGGCCGTACCCCAGCAATGCCACCGCGTGCCCGCCATAGAAGTCCAGGTACTCGCGGCCGTCGGCGGACTTCAACATCACGCCCGCGCCGGAAACCGGCTCGAAGTCGATCATCGCAAAGACGTCCAGGAGGGCCGAGGCCCCCGTCGCGTCAACCGTCGCCTCGTTCCCCATCAGAACCACCCCGGTCCGGGGACGCTGAGCCCCCGGTCATCCGGCCACCCCAGCAGCCGGTTCAACCATTGGATCCCGCCTCCGGCCGCGCCCTTCACGAGGTTGTCGATCACCGAGGTGACCACCAGGGTGCGCCCCCGGGCCGCCACGCCGATCCGCGCCCGGTTGGTGCCCACGACCTCGGTCAGCCGGGGCGGCGTGGTGCCGACGCGGACGAACGGGGAGTCGGCATAGAAGGCTGCCGCTGCTGCAGCCAGCGCCTCGGAGGTTCGCGGCGCCTTCAGGGTCATCCGGACCGTCGCGTGGATGCCCCGGACGAACGGCCCCGAGTGGGGCACGAACTGGACGTCGGGTTCGCGGCCTCCGCACGCGGCAGCCAGCAGGCGCCGCATCTCGGGCTCGTGGCGGTGCGCCAGCGGCGAATAGGCCTTCATGTCGCCGTGGCGCTCCGGATGGTGGGTCGTCGCCGAGGGCGTGCGGCCGCTGCCGGAACTGCCCGTCACCGCCGCGGCGAAGACATCGTCCTCGACCAGGCCTGCCGCCAGGAAGGGGTACGCGGCCAGCGTCACCGCGGTCGTGAAGCACCCGGGCTGGGCCGCGTGGCGGGCGGGCGTCCCGGCGAGGTGCTCGGGGACTGCGCACGTGAACTGGGACAGGCGCGCCGGGGCCCCGTGGGGCTGAAGATAGACGGCTTCGTAGGCCGACGCATCGGGGTACCGGAAGTCGGCCGAAAGGTCCACGACGCGGGCGTCCGCGCCCGCCGCCTCGGCTGCCGTCAGCAGGCGGTCCAGGATCGCCGCGGTGGCCCCGTGGGGCGTCGCGGCCAGCACGCCGACCGTCCTTCCGAAGCGCAGCGATTCCAGCGCGGAATCCAGCGTCACGAACGACCATCCATCCGCCGCGGTCCCGGCGAGGTGCGGGAACGCCGTGGTCACGGCGCCGCCGTCCCGGGTCGTGGACACCACGGCCTCGACCACCAGCGACGGGTGGCCCAGCAGCAGCCGCAGGCATTCGCCGGCGACGTAGCCCGTTCCGCCCAGGACGATGACGGGCACGCGAGGTTCACCCGTCACGGCGTACCTCCCTGCGCCAGGGGCCCGGCGATCGGCAGCCCGAGGGCCGCCAGCACCACGTCTGCCAGGCCGTCACCGTCCGACCGGGCGTTCCGGCCGGGCACGTTCGTCTGGCGCTGGACCAGCACCGTCCCGGCGTCGTTGTCCGTCGCGGGTCCGGTCACCACATCGGTCCGCAGGCCGTGGCGATCCTGCAGCAACTGCACGCCGCCCCAGGCCGCCACCGGATCGCTGGCGGCCAGCACCACCGCCTTGAACGTGGCGCGCAGGCCCAGATCGTTCAGGATGGCGTCGACGCCGTACAGGCCCAGCAGGCCGTCGCCCAGTTCCAGGACGATGACGTCGGGCCCGCTGGACGCCAGTTCCGTCAGCAGCGTGCGGGCCGATCGCGGCGCCACCTCGGCCGTCGTGGTGACGATTCCCAGGTCGGTGAACAGCAGCGTCTTGCGCGCGCCCGCATCCTCCATCGCCAGGATGTCCCGCCGCAGGGACACGCCGGTCGCCTTGGCCGCGGCCACGACGAAGCCCCGGTGGCTGAACGCCTGGACCAGGGCGCAGGCGGCGGCCGTCTTGCCGGCGTTCATGCTGCTGCCGACCACGGCGATGACGGGAACGCCCTTGACGTCCAGGCGGTCCGAAAGGGCGATCGCACCCTGGGTGATGTGGGCGGGGACGCCGATCCGCTGCGCCAGGAACGGGAAGGCCAGCACCTGCCCCAGGACCTCGCACTGGAAGGGCTCGCCGAAGTCCGGGTTCACGCTGTCGCACACGCCCAGCACGCCCCCCAGGTTCAGCAACTGCAGGCGATCGCCGACGGCGACCGACGCGGGCACGTGCCCGGAGTAGCCGAACAGGGCCTTGCGGTGCCCCAGCGCCACCGCGGCGACGTCCCCGGGCTTGACCTTCGAAAAGCGCCCGGACGGCAGTTCCAACTGGTTGTAGTTGCCCTTGGAGGTCATCACCCGAACGGCGACCACGCCGCCCTCGAGCGCCGGGATCTCGTCCGTCAGACGGACCTCGCGGGACAAGCGGCAGTTCATGGTGACGGACCCGATCTTGTCCAGGAAGACGCTCCTCACCGGGCCTCCTTGTCCTGGCCCGCGATCGCTGCGCGGGCGTGAAGCATGGATGGAATCGCCAGCATGCGTGCGAAGCCCCGGGCGTCGGCGGCCGTCCACTCGCCCGCGGATTCGCCGTAGACGCCGCGGGACGCGGCCCGCAGCGAGAACGGTGACGACACGCCCTCGACGAAACTGTTCCCGGGCCGGAACCGCACGTGGACGTCGCCCGTCACCCGATCCTGCGAACTCAGGAACAGCGCCTCGATGTCCCGGCACGCGGGTTCCAGGGGCAGCGCCTCGTGGACCAGGTCCCCGTAGATCGTCGCGACCTGGTCCTTCACGCGCTGCTGCCGGCCGGTCAGGACCAGCTTCTCCAGTTCCCGGTGCGCCTGGATCAGCACGGTCGCTGCCGGGGCCTCGAAGGCCACGCGTCCCTTCAAGCCGAAGATGGTGTCGCCCAGGTGGATGCCCCGGCCGATGCCGAAGGGGGCCGCCAGGCCGTCCAGGCGCTCCACCAGCGCCACCGGCGCCAGGGCCGCGCCGTCCAGCGCCACGGGTACCCCTTCCTGGAAGGAGATCGTGTGGGCTTCCGGCTCCCGCGGCCGGTCGTAGGCGCCATGGGTCAGGACCCAGGCATCCTCGGGCAGCGCGGCCACGGTGTCGGTCGTTTCCGCGCCGCCGATCGTGCAGCCCCAGAGCCCCCGGTTCACCGAGTACGACTTCGTGTCCGCGGACACGGCGTGGCCCCGTTCGCGCAGGTACCCGGCTTCGAAGTCCCGGCTGAACCCTTCGTCGCGGACCGGGGCCAGGATCTCGAGGGTGGGCGCCAGGACGCGCAGGGCCACTTCAAAGCGCACCTGGTCGTTGCCGGCCGCCGTGGACCCGTGGGCCACCGCCCAGGCGCCGACGTCCGCCGCAACGGCGGCGACCTTGGCGGCCTGGAGGGCCCGCTCGGCGCCGACGCACAGCGGGTAGAGGTGCCCGCGCAGCACGTTCCCCATCACGAGGTACCGAAGCGTTTCGTCGAAGAACGCGTCCCGGGCGTCCACCAGGACGTGGCGGGTCGCGCCCAGGGTCCTGGACCGGGCCTCCAGGGATTCCCTGGCCCCGGCGTCCAGTCCGCCCGTGTCCACCGTCACCGTGATGACGGGCCGCTGGTGCCGCTCGGCCAGCCAGGGCACCAGGAACGACGTGTCCAGGCCCCCGCTGAAGGCCAGTACGATGGGGTCATGCATGGGCAGCCTCCCGGACGATTCGTGCCAGCAGCGCTTCCAGTACCGACTGCTGGCCCCTACCCTGCGTAGCCACGAACACCGTGTCATCCCCCGCCACGCAGCCGATCATCTGGGGCCAGCCGGCCCGGTCGAATGCCACGGCGACGATGGGCGCGCGCCCCGGGGGCGTACGCACGACCAGGAGGTTGGGACCGGCCGACTTCACGTCGCGGATCGAGGTGGCGACCTCGCGAAGTTCGGTTCCCGGCAGCCCCGACGACAGGGCCTCCGGGGTCCGGTACCGTCCGTCCACCTTCGCGGCCTTCAGGTCGGACAGATCGCGTGACACGCTGGACTGCGTGACCTGGAAACCACGTTCGCGCAGTGCTTCCAGCAACTGGCCCTGGGTGCGGATGACCCGCTTGGCCAGCAACTGCCGGATGACCACCTGGCGCTCCTCCCATTGTTCGTCCCGGACCGGCATTCAAGCCCTCCTTTCCGGTGGCCCGGCATGCGCCCGGCCGTCCCGATATGCGCATACAAATCGGAGCATGCGCATAACATGTCAAGAGGCAATCTGAATCGGGCTGCGATTGCGGCACGTTGGGACCAGGAATCGACAGGGCCCGCAGGATCAGGCCTCCCCGCCTCGGACGTCCGCGAGGGCCCTCTGGATCGCTGCCGAGAGGGCCTCCAGCCGGAAGGGTTTCGCCAGCACGTCCCGGAAGCCGGCACGTAGGCACCGGGCAAGCGTTTCGCTGTCCCGGGTGCAACTGCTGGCGACGAGGCGGGCTGCGGGTTCCCGCGCCAGGAGGGTTTCCACGATGTCGTTTCCGTCCAGGCCGTCGGGCACATCCAGGTCCAGGATCAGGACGTCGAAAGGGCGGCCCTGCTCGAATGCCTCGGCATGGGCCTTCAGCGCCGACGCGCCGTCCGCTGCCTGGGCGACCTCGTAGCCCAGCGGCGCCAGGAGGCGCGCGGCGATGTCCCGGCCGAAGGCCTCGTGATCCATCACCAGGACGCGCCCGGTGCTGCGGGCGATGCCGGCCGCCGGGCGCCGCGAATCGCTGCCGGTGTTCCCGTCGGCTGCCGGAAGCAGGATTTCGAAGGTGGTTCCCGCTCCCACCTGGGACTGGACGGAAAGCAGCCCGTGGTTGGCGTGGACGATGGCGTAGGACGACGCCAGCCCCAGGCCGTGGCCGGGGCTCATGGTCGTGTAGTACGGCTCGAAGATGCGGGACAGGCGTTCCGGGGCCAGCCCGCTCCCCTGGTCCTGGACCTTGATGGCCACGTAGGAGCCGGGCTCCAGGCCGGGCGCGGCCTCGCGGACGGCGACGTTGGCGCACGCGACGCGCAGACGGCCGCCCTGCGGCATGGCTTCGACGGCGTTGACCGCCAGGTAGTGCAGCACCCGGCCCAGGCGCATCGGGTCGATGCGAACGGGCCAGAGGTTGGCCGGCGCCTCCAGTTCCAGGTGGATGTCGGTCCCTCGCAACGCGAAGGACATCGAGTCCCGCACTACCTGGGGCGCCACCGCGACGCTCCGTGCCCCGGCGCCACCCTTGGCGAAGATCAGCAGGTCCCCGGTCAGTTCCGAGGCACGCGTCAGCGCCTTTTCGGCCTGGCGCACGTGCAGCGCGACCGGGGAGTCGTCGGGAACCATCATGCCCGCGAGGGACAGGTTCCCGATCGCGGCGGTCAGGATGTTGTTGAAGTCGTGCGCGATGCCGCCCGCCAGCGCCCCCAGCGAGTCGAATTTCTGTGCCCGGGTCACTTCCTCCTGGGCCAGGCGGACGTCCGTCACGTCCAGCGCCGCCGTCAATCGTACCTGGCGACCGCGGAAGACGAACGGATGGCTGGTGACCTCCAGGACCAGGGGACGACCGTCCTTGCCCGTCGTGCGCAGTTCGTAGCGTCCGTCGACCGCAGCCCCCTCCGGGGTCTGGACCAGGGGGATGTCCTCCAGCGGAACGAAATCGCTGAGGAGCCGGCCGATCACCTCCTCCCGGGAACGTCCGATCAGGCGCGCCATGGTCTGGTTCAAGTCGATGATCACGCCGGCGTCGTGGATCATCAGTCCTTCCATGGTCGCATCCAGTAGGACGCGATGACGCTCCTCGGCGTCCTTGAGGGCCTCCCGGTCCAGCACCTGGTCCGTGATGTCCCGCGAGATGCCCAGGACGGCCCGGACCCGCCCATCCGATTCGCGCACGGGGGTCAGGCGGGTGTTCAGCCAGTAGAGCCTTCCTCCGATGGTGTTGGCCGCCTCGACGACGACCGGCCTGCCCCCGTCGATCGCCCTCTGGAGGTCCCCGATCTGCCGTTCTGCAGCCTTTCCCGAGCGGGTAGGCGGACCCGACTCGGGACGGTCCAACGACGTCTTGCCCAGCAGCACGCCGACGTGCTGCCCGACCAGTTCGTCCCGGACCTTGCCGAAGCGCTGGCAGGCGAAGTCGTTCACGTACTGGACCACCCCCTCCGAATCGATGACGAAGATGAAATCCTGGGCGGTTTCGATCAGCATCCGGTACTGGCGTTCACGGCGTTCCGCGCCGGCCAGGCGCTCGCGCAGGTCCTGGAGTTCCTGCCGCAATGCGCCGACCGGGGCGACGTCGCTGGAAGTCCCGGGGAGGTCGGGGGCTTGGGATGGCACGGCCACTCCTCCAAGGGCGACCCGGCACGATGGGTGTCCGTGAAATCGAGCGTGGTCCCGCGTGCCGGGAGTGTCAAGGCGTCCGGGCGGGACGGCCGGAGGGCAGGCGACGGCTCCCGTCACCCCGATCCGGAAGACCCGAGGCGCCTCTCCGGGCGGTGTCGGGTCGCTTGAGGCCGGTGCCCACGAAGCGGTATCCTTTGGCCCGACATCCCGCCCGACGCAGGCTCGGACCTGCCGCCGATCGACCCGCCTCCCCCGGATTTCGGTGCGTCGGGCCTGCCCCAGGCGGGAAGCCTGCCCCTCGATCGTTCATTCCGGGTACACTTGTCCTCGACGGATGCCCCGGGCACCGGTTTCCGGATTCGGAGGATGCTTGCCCGGACACGACGACCCCTGCATCGCTGCCTTCAACGCCGGCCTCCGCAGCAGCCTGCCGCGGCTGTACCGCTACGCCGCGCACCTGTGCCGCTCCCGTGAGGCAGCCTCGGATGCCGTGCAGGACGCCGTGCTGCGCGCCCTGGAACGCCGGGAATCCTACGACCCCGGCCGCCCGCTGCTGCCCTGGCTGCTGACGCTGGTCCGGCATGCCGTGGTGGACCGTGCGCGATCCTTCGATCCCTTCCGGCGCTCCGCCGATCTGGACCTCATCCCCCCGCAGGAGTCGGGGGCCGGTTCGGACCCGGCCCGGGCGGCCGCCACCGTCCAGGCCGCCGCCCGCATCCAGGCGGCACTGGAGCGCCTGCCCCTGGAGCAGCGCTCTTCCGTCGTCCTGTTCTACCTCGAGGGGATGACCCTCGACGAAATCGCGACCATCGAGGACGTGGCCGTCGGCACCGTGAAAAGCCGCCTGCACCGGGCCCGGGAGGCGCTGGTTTCCCTGCTGGGTCCCGAGGCCGACGGGGTGCTGTTGTGGAACTAGGACTTCCCGGAATCCGCCGATTTCTTTTGCAGGTCGTGCAACCCTTTGCCCGCCTGTTCCGTAACAACCGATGCGCCCGCGTGCTGGGGCGGCCCCGATGAAGGTGAACTGATGCGCTGCGACACCATCAAGGAATTGTTCGACGACATCGAAGGACACCGCGCAGGCGCCTGCCTGGAAGCCGAGGTCCTGGAGCACCTTGCGGAATGCCTGCCCTGCCAGGCCGCCTTCGCCAGCCACCGGCTGGTCACCGAAGCCCTTCGGGACCTGCCGTCACCGTCGCTTCCGCAGGAACTGCTGGACGTCGTCGAAGGCCGGATCGAAGGAATCCCCGTCGTCCCGTCGTCCCCGGCCCGTCCCCGGTCCCGCCATCGCGGGACGCTCGTCGTGGCCTTCGCGTCGACGGCACTCTTCAGCGTCTTTCTGGGCATCGCGGCGCCGTGGATCATTCGAGGCCCGGCTCCCGTTCCGGCCGTCGTTGCCGCCGCGCCGGCCCCCGGTCCCGCCGACGTGTTCCCCGACCTGGATGGTGTGACCGCCACGGTGTCCGGGCGCTTCTGCCTTCCGTCGTCCTCGTCGCTGCATGTGGCGAAGGGCAAGGAAGTGGACGTCATGGTGTCCTTGAACAGCCCCCGTGCCCTGCAGAACGCCAAGGTCCACGTCGTGTTGCCGAAGGGCCTGACCTTCTCGGCGAAGGCCCATCCGCAGCA
>CAINDP010000103.1 GCA_903847405.1 uncultured Myxococcales bacterium
AGATAGAACAGCGTCATCCGCACCGCGACCACGGTGTGCTTGTAGTTGCGCGCCTTCAGGATCTGGCGCTCCAGCACCGTGACTTCCGCCGTGTCGATGTCCACCGGGCACGGCTTCAGGCACTTGTGGCAAAGCGTGCAGTGGTCCGCGACCTAGCTGAGGTATTTCAGCGGTTCGAACCGCGTCGAATGCGACCGCTGGGCGTCGTACAGCAGCGCCTCGATCACCGATGCGATGGCGAGGTTCTTGTTTCGCGGGTGGTACAGCATGTTCCGGGCCGGGTGGAACGTGCAGCACGGCGGCTTGCACTTCCCGCACCGGACGCACGGCGAAATCTTGTCCGCCAGCACGCCCAGCGAGTCGTGCTTCAGGATGCGGGCTTCCAGTTCCAGCAGGTTGAAGGACGGCGTGAACACCTTGTCCGGCACCGTCATGTCCGACAGCTTGCCGGGGTTCATCATGCCGTCGGGATCCACCGTCTTGCGGTACTCGGCCAGGGCGGCCAGGCGGTCCGGTTCCAGGTGCCGCAACTTCGTCACGCCGATGCCGTGCTCGCCCGACACGACGCCGCCGAACTCCATCGCCTTGCTCATGACCGTGTCGGCCGTGGCCGCGGCCCGCAGCATCATCTCGCGGTCGTTGGAAAACACCGGGATGTTGACGTGCACGTTGCCGTCGCCCGCGTGCATGTGCGTCGCCAGCACGATCAGGCGCCCGCGCACTTCACCCAGGATGGCCTGCATGCCGGTCGCCACGTCCCCGTAACCCGCGAACAGCTCGATCAGGTCGTCGCGCAGCCGGTGGGCGATCAGGTTTTCGCGCAGGTCCGCCTTGGGGGCGTTGGCCGTCTGGACCTCGGCGCGCTCCAGCAGTTCCGTGGCGCGGGGCAGTTTCCGGGCCATCCACTCGTCGTCGGGCCCGGGATCCACGGCGGCCAGGAACTCCCGCAGGCGCCGCACCAGTTCGCGGTGGTTATGGCGCTCCTCGTCCAGGTTGTAGGCGTCGATGTATCCCGCGAAGTCCGCCAGCACGGGCAGCGGCAGGACGATGTCCTCGTTCAACTTGAAGGCGTTGGTCCGCCGGGCGATGGCCCCCAGCTTCTTGCGATCCCCCCAGAAGCGCTCGGCTTCCGCGGGATCCCGGGCCACGAACATGCACGTGTTGGCGTGGGCGTCGATGATCGCCTGCAGGGTCCCCAGGCCGCGCTGCAACTGGTCAGGCGTGTGGGCGACCATGTCCACCAGCAGGACCGCCTTGGGCCGGCCGCCCCGATCGCACTTGGTCTTGTAGTCGATGGCGTGGACGTACTCCTCGTCGAAATGCTCCAGGGCCATCAGCGTTTCTTCGCCGCGATCCACGAACTGGGCGGACAGGGCCAGGATGACGCGGCTGGCCTCCTGCATGTCGGTCCCGAAGAACTCCAGGCACATCGTGGCCTTGTTTTCGTACGGGTGGTGCAGCACGAAGCGCGCGGAGGTGATGACGCCGTCGGTGCCTTCCTTCTGCAGGCCGGGCACGCCGCCCAGGGCCTTGTTGGTGATGTCCTTCCACAGGCCGGGCTTGCGGACCTGATCGCCCGGCAGCGCCACGGTGCGCACGACGGCGCCGCCTTCGTCCAGCACCTCGAAGGTCACGACCTGGCCGGGGAGGATCTTGCGCAGGGGATGGGCGACCCGGCGGACCTCCCAGTTCATGCCCCCGGGCATCGCGATGTTGTAGGAAAAGATGTTGTCGATGGCCGTGCCCCACAGGACCGCCATCTTGCCGCCGGCGTTTTCGGCGATGTTGCCGCCGATGGTGCAGGCCCAGGCACTGGTGGGGTCGGTCGCGAACACGCGGTGGCGGTGCTCGGAATACTCCATCGCGTCTTCGGTGATGACGCCGGCCTCGACCTCCAGGACCTCGACCTTGCGGGGGGCGCCGTCGGGGCCGGGTGCGTCCACCTCGCGGACGCCTCGGATGTGGTTCAGTTTTTCGGTGTTGACCATCACGCAGTCCAGCGCGACGGGCACGCAACCGCCGGTCAGGCCGGTGGCGGCGCCGCGGGGGATGGCCTTCAGGTGCAAGCGGTTGATCGCGGCCAGCAGCGGGGCGACCTGCCGTTCCTGGGACGGGAACACGACGCACAGGGGCAGGAACAGGCGCCAGTCCGTCGCGTCGGTGGCGTGGCTGATCAGCGAGAACGGGTCGAACATCACGTTTTCGCCGCCGATCACCGCGCCCAGGACCTTGCGGATCTTCCGTTGGCGCAGGCCGGCCCAGGCCAGTTCGCGGGCCAGGTCCTTGAACACCGCCTTGCAGCGGGCCAGGACCTCCAGACCGTCGGCGTTGCCGCCCACGAAGGCCTCGAAGGTGTCCAGCTCGACGCGGACCTTCTGCAGGAACGCCCGGCGGCGCGAGCGCGAGTCGACCAGTTCCTGGTACAGGTAGGGATTGCGGCGCAGCAGGAACAGGTCGCCGACGAAGCGCATCAGGTGCTTGGCCGAGCGGCCCGTGACCCGCTGGTCGCGCAGGCGCTGGACCCCGGCCCAGAGGTCGTCGCCGAACAGGATTCGGACGACCCGCTCGTCGTCGGCCGACGTGTAGTTGTAGGGAATTTCGCGAAATTCGCTGGCCATACCCGGTATCCTCGGCTCTGACGCGCGTCATGATATCGCGTTCCGTGGGGTTCCTGCCCTGATTGCAGATCCAACCCGCCATCTGCGCGAGACTTTCCCGGCGAAACGTGTTTACAATTCCCCCCCCAGGGAGATGCAGATGAATCCGTCCAGGAACGTGGTGTTGATCACCGGGTGCTCGTCCGGCATCGGCCGGGCGCTGGCCCTGGAATGGGCGCGGCGCGGACATCGCGTGTTCGCCACAGCGCGCCGCCCCGACGGGATCGAGGGCCTGGACGTGCCGAACGTCGAGCGGCTGCGACTGGACGTGACGGACGCCGCGTCGATCGCCGAGGCGGTCGCGGAGGTCATCCGGCGCGCGGGGCAAATCGACGTGCTGGTGAACAACGCGGGCTACGGGCTGATGGGGCCGGCCCTGGTGGACACGCCGGAGGACCTGCGCCGGCAGATGGAAACGAACGTGGTCGGCGTGCTGGCGATGACGCAGGCGGTGGCGCCGCACATGCTGCGGGCCGGCCACGGGCTGATCGTCAACGTGGGCAGCGCGTCAGGCATCCTGACGACGCCGTTCGCCGGGGCGTACTGCGCGTCCAAGGCCGCCGTGCACGCCCTGACCGACGCGATGCGCCTGGAATTGGAACCCCTGGGCCTGACGGTGGTATCGCTGCAGCCCGGCGCGATCCGGTCCAGTTTCAGCGACACGGCCATGCAGATCGTGGGCACGATGTCCCTGGCGGATTCGCCGTATGGGCCGATTCGCGAATTCATCGAGCGGCGCGCCACGACCAGCCAGGACGGCGCGATGGACGTGGACGTGTTCGCCCGGAAGGTCGTGGACGCCCTGTCGCGGCGCAGGCCCCCGCGCATCCTGCGGTTCGGCCGCCACTCGGTGATGATGCCGCTGATGCGGTGGCTGCTGCCGATCCGCATGACCGACCGCATCCTCAGCCGGCGGTTTGGCCTGGATCGATTGACGTAGACGTCGCCGGGGACGTCACCCCCGGTAGAACCCCGCCCAGACCAGCGCGTCCAGCACCCCGGTCTGGAACAGGAAGGCCGCGGCGCCCGCGACGGACAGCGCCCAGTGCCGCGGATGGACCCGGGGCCGCACCCCCGCCAGCATCCACAGCAGCAGCAGGGACCCCAGGCCCACCAGGGCCAGCGCCACGCGGACCATCATCCAGTCGAACGCCGCGCCCGACGCCGCGAACCGGAAGGTCAGGGACATCCACAGCGCCGAGGGTCCCAGGATCAGCAGGAACGGCAGCACCAGCCACCCGAAGGCCAGGCCCCCCGCAAGGCGCGTGGTCGCCGGGTCGATCCGGAACAGCAGGTACGGACCGAAGGTCAGGTACCCCGCCGCCGCCAGGAGCATCGACACCGTGGACAGGGGCCGCCACGCCTCGGGGAACTGGCCCCACAGCGCCTGCACGGGATCCGGGTGCGTCGCGATCCCCAGTGCGTAGGACCCCAGGACCGCGATCCCGCCCACGGCATTGATCAGCAGCAAAAGCAGCCTCGTGCGGGACATGGGGGCCTCCAAACAGCGGCCCCACCACACTGGGGTCCGCGGGGGGGACCGTCAAGGCGGGAAGTGGGACAGTCACCCTTTCCGGAAAATGGGGACAGACACCGATTTCGCGGAACCCAGCCGGAAAATGGGGACAGACACCGATTTCTGGGACGCCACCGGGGACTGTGAGAACAGCCAGTTGCGAGAGCCGTGGGCGAAGACGGGAAAGCTGCCCACTTTCCGGCCGTCTACGGCCGACTGTCGAAACGAGGACTTGCAGGAAATGGTGTCTGTCCCCATTTTCGGTCCCGCCTTTCCGAGGTGGGCGCCTGTCCGGCCGTACCCCCCGCGCCGGAAGGTGTTCGACGGCTCCCGCGGCCCCGCGCCGCGCCGCGAAACCCGCCGCGTTGACACGGGCGGCCGATGTGCCACCCTTTCATCGCATGATGGACCTCAAAACACCCCCAGTGCCCGGCCAGTCGCAAGGCCTCTACGACCCGGCGTACGAACACGACGCCTGCGGGCTGGGCTTCATCGCCCGGATCGACGGCACCCGTTCGCACGACCTGCTGCTGAAAGGCCTGCAGATCCTGGAAAACATGAGCCACCGCGGCGCCTGCGGGTCGGACCCGTGCACGGGCGACGGGGCCGGGCTGAGTTTCCAGATTCCCCACGCCTTCCTGGGGCAGGCCTGCGCCGACATCGGGCTGTGGCTGCCGGGGCCGGGCGACTACGCGGTGGGGATGGTCTTCCTGCCGACCGACGACGCCCAGCGGGCCGCCTGCGAAAGCATGCTGGCGCGCCTGGTGGCCGACGAAAGCCTGCCCTTCCTGGGATGGCGGGACGTGCCCGTGGACCCCAGCCGGGTGGGCGACGCGGCCCGGGACTGCATGCCGGTGATCCGCCAGTGCTTCATCGGGCGCGGCGGCCTGGCCCCGGAAATCTTCGAGCGCCGGCTGTTCGCGGCCCGCAAGCGCACCGAGGAGGCCCTCCGGAAGGCCGACCTGCCCGACCGCGACCAGTTCTACGTCGCCAGCCTGTCGTCCACCACGATCGTCTACAAGGGCCTGCTGCTGCCGCGCCAGATCCTGGGGTTCTACCTGGACCTGGCGGACCCGCGCGTGGACACCGCCATCGTGGTGGTGCACGACCGCTTTTCGACCAACACGTTCCCGGCCTGGCGCCTGGCGCACCCCTACCGCTACCTGTGCCACAACGGCGAAATCAACACGCTGCGCGGCAACGTGATGTGGATGGCGGCCCGCGAAGGCCACCTGTCGTCGGACCTGTTCGGGCCGGAACTGAAGAAGCTGTTCCCGATCCTGCCGCCGGGCGCCAGCGATTCGGCGTCGCTGGACGCGGCGATCGAGTTCCTGGTGATGGGCGGCCGCAGCCTGCCCCACGCGATGATGATGCTGGTCCCGGAGGCGTGGGCCGGCAATCCCTACATGGACATCGAGCTGCGCGCCTTCTACGACTATCACAACGAAATCGTGGGCCCCTGGGACGGCCCGGCGGCCCTGGTGTTCACGGACGGACGCGTCGTCGGCGCCACGCTGGATCCGAACGGCCTGCGGCCCGCGCGCTGGACCCTGACCCGCGACGGCCTGGTGGTGATGTCCAGCGAGGCCGGGGCCCTGCACATCCCGCCGGAAGACGTGGTGTCCCAGGACCGCCTGCGCCCGGGCGAAATGATCCTGGTGGACACGGTCGCCGGGCGCCTGATCCGCAACGACGAGGTCAAGGCCGCCGTCGCGTCCCGGAAGCCCTACCGCGAGTGGCTTGCCACCCATCGCATCAACCTGGACGACCTGCCGCCGCCGCTGAACGTCGCGCAGCCCGACCACGCCAGCCTGCGGAAGCGCCAGGCGGCCTTCGGGTACACGACGGAAGAACTGCGGATGGTGCTGACCCCCATGGCCGTCACGGCGGACGAGGCCGTGGGGTCCATGGGCACGGACACGCCGCTGGCCGTGCTGTCCGACCGGCCCCAGTTGCTGTTCAAGTACCTGCGGCAACTGTTCAGCCAGGTGACGAACCCGCCGATCGACCCGATCCGCGAGCAGATGGTCATGAGCCTTTCGACCCACATCGGGCCGGAAGGGAACCTGCTGGACGAAAAGCCGGAACACGCCAAGCGCATCCGCGTCGCGCGGCCGATCCTGACGAACTACGACCTGGAAAAGATCCGGTCGCTGGAAGGCGGGCGGTTCGCGTCGATCACGCTGCCGGCGCTGTTCCGGGCGGCGGACGGGCCCGGGGCGCTGGGACCGGCGGTGGACGCGCTGTGCGAACGGGCGTCCCAGGCGGTCCGGGAGGGCTACCGGCTGCTGATCCTGTCGGACCGCGGCGTCAACGAGGAGTGGGCGGCGATCCCCAGCCTGCTGGCCACGGCGGCGGTCAACCACCACCTGATCCGCGAGGCGACGCGCACGGAAGTGGGCCTGATCGTCGAAACCGGCGAGGCCCGCGAGGTGCACCACTTCGCCTGCCTGCTGGCGTTCGGCGCGGGCACGATCAACCCGTTCCTGG
>CAINDP010000104.1 GCA_903847405.1 uncultured Myxococcales bacterium
GAGCGCCATCGCCACCGGCCTGGTGGATTACGAGCTGCCCCCGGCGGAGATGCCCGCCCAGCTTATCGCCTATGTGGCCCACGCCTTCGGCAAGCCTCCCCGGCCCGCCAGTTCCCCGGCGCCCAAGGCGGAGAACGCGATAAAGAAGGTATTCGTCCTGCTGCGCACCCAGACGAGCCACGATTTTTCCCAGTACAAGCCCTCCACCATCCACCGGCGCATCGAGCGGCGCATGGCCGTCCACCAGATCGATGCGATCGGCACCTACGTCAAGTACCTGCAGCAGACCCCGGCGGAAATCGACGCGCTGTTCCGGGACCTTCTGATCGGCGTGACCAATTTCTTCCGCGATCCGGAGGCGTTCCAGTTCCTGGAGGACAAGGTCATCCCCGAACTCTTCGTGGGCAAGCCCTCGGGCTCGCCGGTCCGCGTCTGGTCGGCGGGATCTTCCACCGGCGAAGAGGCCTATTCCATCGCCATCCTCCTGGTCGAGCGCATGGAGGCGCTGAAGCAGAGCTACACGGTGCAGGTCTTCGCGACCGACATCGACAGCCAGGCGATCGCCACGGCCCGCGCCGGCGTGTACCCGGCCAGCATCAGTGCCGACATCACGCCCGAGCGGCTGGCGCGCTTCTTCACGGCGGAGGCCGACGGCAGCGCCTATCGCATCAACAAGGGCATCCGCGACCTGCTGGTCTTTTCCGAGCAGAGCGTCATCAAGGACCCGCCCTTTTCCAGGCTGGACCTGATCAGTTGCCGCAACCTGTTGATATACATGGGTGCTGACCTGCAGCGGAAACTGATCCCGCTGTTCCACTATGCGCTGAAGCCGGGCGCGAGGCTGTTCCTGGGAACGTCCGAGGGCATCGGGGAGTTCGACGCGCTGTTTGCCGTGCAGGACCGCAAGTCGAAGGTGTACCAGCGCAAGGAGGATCCCCATGGCGTGCAGCGCGCCGCCCTGGGCCGGTTCCTGCCGCCCATGACGGAAATGGACGTGACGATGTCGCGGGCTGCTGCCAGGCAGGCCAGCCCCCGGAAACCGTCCCTGCGCGAGGTGACCGAGCAGGCGTTGCTGCAGCAGGTCGTGTCGATCGGCGCGCTGGTCAACGGCCAGGGCGACATCCTGTACCTGCACGGCCGCACCGGGATGTTCCTGGAGCCGGCTCCGGGCGAGGCGGGCATCAACAACATCCTGAAGATGGCCAGGGAAGGCCTGCTGAGCGGCCTGACCATGACTCTGCGCAAGGCCGTGGGCACGCTGGGCACGGTGCGCTGCCCGGGCCTTCGGGTCCGGACGAACGGCCACTTCACCACGGTCAACCTGACCATCCGCCCGGTGACCAGCGGTCCGGCCGCGTCGCCCGAGTCCCCCCTGTATCTGGTGGTGCTGGAGGAAGTGCCCGCGGTCGCACCCGAAACGACGGTGCCGGACGCCGGGTCGGCCGTCCCCGGACCGCAGGGCCTGACGACGCCGGAGGCCGAGGAGCGCATCACGGCGTTGAAGGCGGAGTTGCGGGCCAAGGAAGAGTATCTGCGGAGCACCCACGAGGAACTGGAGACTTCGACCGAGGAACTGAAGTCCTCCAACGAGGAAATGCAGTCGGTGAACGAGGAACTGCAATCCACCAACGAGGAACTGGAAACCTCCAAGGAGGAACTGCAGTCGCTGAACGAGGAACTGGCCACGGTCAACACCGAGCTGCAGACCAAGGTGATGGACCTGTCGCGGTCCAACAACGACATGAACAACCTGCTGGCCGGCACCGGCATCGGCACGGTGTTCGTGGACCACCAGTTGCGCATCCTGCGGTTCACCCCCGCGGCCAGCCGGATCATCAACCTGATCCTCAGCGACGTGGGCAGGCCGGTGGCCCACATCGTTTCAAACCTGGTGGGCTACGGTTCGCTGGTGGCCGATTTGAAGGAGGTCCTGAACACGCTGGTGCCCAAGGACGTGGACGTGCTGTCGCTGGAGGGCAAGTCCTACACGATGCGCATCCAGCCCTACCGCACGCTGGACAACGTGATCGAAGGGGCGGTGATTTCCTTCGTGGACATCACCGAGCGGAAGCGGGCCGAGGACGCGCTGCGCAAGGCGACCGAACTGCAGCGCCTGGCGGTGGTCATGCGCGACGCCCGCGATGCCATCACGGTGCAGGACCTGGAGGGGCGCATCCTGGCCTGGAACCCCGGTGCGGTGCGCATGTACGGCTGGAGCGAGGAAGAGGCCCTGCGGTTGAACGTGCGCGACCGGATCCCGCAGGGGCTGCGCGAGCACGCGCTGGACCAGCCCGCCCAGTTGAGCCTGGCGGCGACCTTGCAGCCCTGTCGCACCCAGCGACTCACCCGGCAGGGAAACGTCGTGGAGATCTCGATGACCTCCACGGCCCTGATGAGCGAGGCCGGGCAGATGTACGCGATTGCGACCACCGAGCGGGCGATCGAGGTGCTGGATGTTGAGCAGGGATAGGAAGGCCCCGGACCCGGAGGCCCTGTCGCCCGAGGCCACGCGGCAGCTCCTGCACGACCTGCACGTACACCAGACCGAACTGGAGATGCAGAACGAGGAACTGCGCCTGTCGCAGGTGGCCCTGGACGTTTCGCGCGAAAGCTATATCGACTTCTATGATCTGGCGCCGGTGGGCTATTGCACGGTCAGTGCGCAGGGGCTGATCCTCCGGGCCAACCTCACCACGGCCAGGCTGCTGGGCATGGCCCGGGGCGCCCTGGTCGGGAAGCCGTTCCTGCGGTTCATCCTGAAGGAGGACCAGGACCGGTACTACCTGCAGCGCAGGCGGTTCCTGGAAAGCGGTGAACCACAGTCCTACGAACTGCAGATGGCGAGGAGCGACGGCACGCAGTTCTGGGCCCACGTGGCGGCCACCGACGCCCAGGGCGCCGACGATGCGCCCGAACTGCGCATCGTGTTCTTCGACATCAGCGACAGCAAACTGGCGTCCGCCTATCGGGAAATGGGCCGGGAAGTCCTTCAGGTCCTGAACGAGCCGCAGACGCTGCGGCAGTGCATCCAGCGCGTTCTGGCCACCATGAAGGCGCGGACCGGGTTCGACGCGGTGGGCATCCGCCTGGGGGACGGCGATGATTTTCCGTATTTCGCGCAGGAAGGCTTTTGCAGGGAATTCCTGAAGGCGGAAAATTCGGTGGTCGAGCGCGCCGCGGATGGCGGAGCCTGCCGGACCGAGGACGGCTCCCCCAGCCTGGAATGCACGTGCGGCCTCGTCATTTCGGGGGGAGTCGACCCGTCCAATCCGTCGGTCACGCCGGGGGGAAGCTTCTGGACGAACGATTCCCTTCCGATTCTGGGCGTTCCGGCGGGCGAGGATCGGCGGCATCACCCCCGCAACCGGTGCATGCACGACGGCTACGCCTCCGTGGCCCTGGTGCCCATTCGGACCCGGGAACGGATCGTGGGCCTGATCCAGTTCAACGACCGGCGCAAGGGACGATTCACCCTGGAAACCGTCGAACTGCTGGAGGGAATCGCATCGCACATCGGCGCAGCCCTGGTGCGCATCCAGGCCGAGGAGGCGCTGGGCAGGGCCCTGGGCGATCTGGAGCGGCAGGTTGCGGCGCGGACGGCCGAACTGTCGGACTCGAACCAGGTGATGCAGATGCTGAGCGCCTGCAACGAGGCGCTGGTTCGCGCGACCTCCGAGCCTGCGCTGCTGCAGGAGGTCTGCCAGATCATCGTCGACGTCGGCAGGTACCCGATGGCCTGGGTCGGCTTTGTCCAGGAGGACCTGCCCAGGACGGTGTCGCCGGCCGCTCACGCGGGTTGCGAGGACGGCTATCTGGATTCCGCCGGGATCACCTGTGCCGACGAGCCGCAGGGGCAGGGGGCGACCGGGACGGCCATCCGCACGGGAAGGATCGGGGTCGTCCGCGACTTCGGCACCGACCCGAATTCCTCGCCCTGGCGCGCGGCGGCCCTCCAGCGGGGCTACCGCTCATCCGTCGCGTTGCCCCTGGTTTTCGGCGGGCAGGCGTTCGGCGCCCTGACCATCTACGCCAGCCAGCCCGCGGCGTTCACGGACGAACGAATCGAATTCCTGAAGCGACTGTCCGACAACCTGGCGTCGGGCATCATGGCCCTGCGGAACCTGGGCGCCCTGCGCCGCGTCGAGCGCGAGGTCCTGGATGCCACCGAGCGGGAGCAGCGGAGGATCGGGCGCGATCTGCACGACGGCATCCAGGGCAGCCTGGTCGGCATCGGTTTCATGCTGGAGGCGCTGAAGACGGGCCTGCCCACCGGCAAGGTCACCCTGGCCACAATGACGGCCCAGGTGGGCAGCCTGGCCGGCATCGTCAAGGATACGTTCAACCAGACCCGCTGGCTGGCGCGCGGGTTGTGCCCGCAGGAACTGAAATCCGACGGCCTCGCGATGGCCCTCAGCGAACTGGCCCTGACCACCAACGACCTGTTCCACGTGGACTGCCGGTTCCTGAGCGAGGGGTGGGTCCGGATGGACGATGACCTCATCGCCACGCAGTTCTACCGGATCTGCCAGGAGGCGGTCAGCAACGTCCTGAAGCACGCGAGGGCCACGCACATCACGATCAGCCTGGATTCCCGGCCGGATCGTCTGGTCCTGCAGGTGCGGGATGACGGAACGGGCATCCCGGAAGGCGCCGGCGTGGCCACGGGGATGGGCCTTCGGACCATGGCCTACCGGGCCACGCTGATCGGGGCCACGCTGACGATCGGTCGGGGGGACGCCGGAGGAACGCTGGTGGAGTGCGCGATGCCGGTCCTCGCACCCGCCTGACCCGTCCGCCCTCAGCCCACC
Source organism: uncultured Myxococcales bacterium (assembly GCA_903847405.1). GTDB lineage: Bacteria > Myxococcota_A > UBA9042 > DTJE01 > DTJE01 > CAIZWN01. The sequence continues at coordinate 4,809 of CAINDP010000104.1, forward strand.
GTTTCGACCCGGATGACGTTGGTGGTGCCGCGCCGGGACAGGGGCAGGCCCGCCAGGAAGACGACGCGATCGCCGGCCTTCAGGACGCCCTTGCGCTTGCAGGTGTCGAACGTCTGGGCGACCAGGGCGTCCAGGCTTTCCTCGGGGCCTTCCAGCAGGAAGGGGTACACGCCCCAGTTCATGGCCAACTGGTGGCAGACGCGCTCGTCCTTCATGAAGGCGAACACGGGCATGCACGGGCGCAGGCGGGACAGCAGGCGCGCGGCGTGGCCCGTTTCGGTCAGCACCACGATCGCGGCCGCCTTGCACTGGTAGGCGACGTTCACGGCGTTGTAGGCCAGGATGTTCGGCAGGTCGCCCGCCTTCACCTCGGGCGGGATGGCGCGATGGCAGTCGTCGTTGTCGTAGGTCGCCTCGACCTCGCGGATGATGGCGACCATCGTTTCGACGACCTTGACCGGGTAGCGGCCGATCGCGGTTTCGCCCGACAGCATCACGGCGCTGGTCGAGTCGAAGCACGCGTTCGCCACGTCGCTGGCCTCGGCCCGGGTGGGCATGGGGCTTTCGATCATGGATTCCAGCATCTGGGTCGCCGTGATGACCGGCTTGGCCGCCAGGTAGCCCGTTCGGATCAGGCGCTTCTGGGCGACCGGGACCTTTTCGATGGCGACTTCCACGCCCAGGTCCCCGCGGGCCACCATGATGCCGTCGGCCGTGGCCACGATCGAGTCGGCGTTGGCGAGGCCCTTGGCGTTTTCGATCTTGGCGATGATGCGGGTCGCGGGCGGGCGGCCCGATTCGGTGCGGCAGCGGCGGATCAGGCGGCGGACCTCCTCGATGTCGGCGACTTCGCGGACGAACGACAGCGCCAGATACTCGACCTCGCTTTCGACCGCCAGCGTGATGTCGCGGATGTCCTTGTCCGACAGGAAGGGGATCGGGTACTCGACGCTGGGCAGCGTCAGGTGCGCCTTGGGCCGCAGCGACGCCGCGTTGCCCACGCGGACGGAAATGGCGCCCCGCTGGATCCCCACCACCTCGCCGGCCACGCAGCCGTCCATCAGCAGGATGCGCTGGCCGGGGACGCAGAGGCTGTCGATGTCGGGGAGGTTCGTGTAGATGCGCCGGGGGTCGGGGGACACGAGGACCTCGATGCCCTCGGGAGGACGCGATTCGATTTCCAGCACGTCGCCGACCTCGATCGGCAGCGCCTGGTTGTACCCGTAGACGCGGACCGCCGGACCCTTGATGTCGGCCATGATGGCGACCGGCATGTCCAGTTCGTCGCGGGCGACGCGGATCATCGCGATCAATTCGTTCGCGGCCTCTGCCGTCGAGTGCGAGAAGTTCAGGCGGAACACGCTGACGCCCGCCTGCACCAGGGCCCGCACCATGGCGGGGTTGCCCGAGGCCGGTCCCAGGGTGGCCACGATCTTGGTTCGCATGTCGGTTCGCTTCATGGGTCCCTCCGGGTCACGGGGCGCCTACCGTGCGCCGCCGACGCGGAGTATCGGTTCCGGGCGGGGAAGAATCAATGCGGAAGCGGGTGGAAAAGGCACGCGGAACATGGAACGTGCGGGGGTTGCGTGCGATCGGAGGCGGTCGATCGCCGCCAACCCACTCCGACCGGACCTGTAGACGTTTGAGGCCGATCCGGGTAGCGTCTGCCGGGAAACCACGGTGGAGGCGATCATGCTGGGACCCCTGTTCGAGCCGCGCAGCGTCCTGCTGACCGGCGTGTCGCCCGAGCCCGGGAACCTGGCCCGCAGCAGCCTGTACAACCTGGTGACCTTCGGCTTCAAGGGGGCCATCCACCTCCTGGGCCGCAAGGAAGTGGAACTGTTCGGCCACACGATCCGCACATCCTGGGACGACATTCCCGACGGCGTGGACGTGGCGGTCATCCTGACGCCCGCCCGGACCGTCGCGGAAACGCTGGAGCAGTGCGGGCGCAAGGGCATCCGCCACGTTATCGTGCAGTCCGCGGGGTTTGCGGAGCTGGGCGCCGAGGGCGAGGCGCTGGGCGACGAGGTCCGTGCGGTCGCACGGCGGCACGGCATCCGGTTCACGGGCCCGAACGGGCTGGGGGTCATCCATCCCGCCCACGGGTTCGCACCGGTCTTCATCCCGCTGCGCCCCCAGTGGCGTCCCGGCGGCATCAGCATCGCGACGCAGTCCGGCGGGATGGGGTTCGCCTACCTGTGGACGATGGCCGACCAGAACGTGGGCGTGGCCAAGTTCGTGTCCATGGGCAACAAGATGGACCTGGACGAGGTGGACTACGTCCGGTACTTCGCTGCCGACCCCCAGACCCGCGCCATCGTGCTGTACCTGGA
>CAINDP010000105.1 GCA_903847405.1 uncultured Myxococcales bacterium
CCGGATCCGGGCGACCGTGTCCCGGGGACGGCTGCACAGCGAACTGGAGATGCCCGTTGCGTCCCAGCCCGCCCGGGGTGAGGGCCTGACGCCCGAGCGACTGCAGAAGCACTTCGGGGACGCGGCCTACACCCTGGCGCCGGGCCTGTTCGTGAACCCGTCGGACCTCAAGCACGTGCGTCGGGAGATGGCCGCGTCCTTCGAGGCCGAGGTGGCTGCGGCCATCGCGACCCGGACCCGCGAGGCCGCAGAGGCCCTGGCCGCCGATCCGCAGCCGCCGCCCCGTTCGGATGCGGAACTGCTGGCGAAGGGCCCCGCCGCCGTCAGCCGCGTGACCGGCATCGACGCCGGGATCATCGTCGCCCCGAACGGCACCCGCTTCGAACTGGTGCCGACCGCGTCCGGCACGACCGTCCGCCTGGCAAGTTCCGGGTTCGGCAAGACCAGCACCCCCCCTGACGACTTCGATGCAGATCCCGAGTCATCGACCGATTGAAGGCCGTCGCCCCCCGCGCTAGACTACGCCCGCACCGGCCACCCGCGGCCGGTGATTCAAGGAGGCATCCCCATGTACAAGCTGGTCCTGGTTCGGCACGGCGAGAGTTCCTGGAACATGGAGAACCGGTTCACGGGCTGGACCGACGTCGACCTGTCCGAAAAGGGTCTGGAAGAGGCGAAGCGCGCCGGCAAGACCCTGAAGGACATGGGGTTCGTCTTCGACGTGGCCTACACGTCGGTCCTCAAGCGCGCGATCCGCACCCTGTGGTTCACCCTGGACGCGATGGACCTGATGTGGATCCCCGTCTACCGCCGCTGGCGCCTGAACGAGCGGCACTACGGCGCCCTGCAGGGCTTGAACAAGGCCGAAACGGCGGCGCTGCACGGCGAGGACCAGGTCAAGGTGTGGCGTCGTTCCTACGACATCCCGCCGCCGCCCCTGGACCTGACCGATCCGCGGTTCCCCGGCTTCGACCCGCGGTACGCCGAGGTCGATCCCAAGGACCTGCCCCGGTCGGAAAGCCTGAAGGACACCGTGGCGCGCTTCCTGCCCCTGTGGCACGACGAAATCGCCCCGGCCATCAAGTCCGGCAAGCGCGTCCTGATCGCGGCCCACGGCAACAGCATCCGCGCCCTGGTGAAGTACCTGGACAACGTGTCCGACGCCGACATCGTCGAACTGAACATCCCGACGGGCATCCCGCTGCTGTACGAACTGGACGACGATCTGAAGCCCATCCGCCACGAGTACCTGGCCGATCCGGAACTGGTGAAGGCGCAGATGGAAGCCGTCGCGAAGCAGGGTGCGAAGAAGGTGTAGGTTCGGGTCTAGGTCCGCGCCAGATCCGTGAACTGCACGAATTTCACGTACCGCGTCACGATCCCCGGGCTGCCGCCCTCGTCCATCGAAAGGATGTGCAGAAAGAGCCCCGGTCCGGGTTCGTCGTCCTCGGCCCGCGCTTCCTGTAGGCGACACCGGCACTGGACGGGGGTGGAACCGCGTCGGGCCGGGATGTCGAACCGCAGCGTCAGGTCGGCCTGGCGGTTCATCGGCACGAAGGGCGTGCGCACGAACACGCGGGCGTCGCAAAGCAGGCGCAGCGTCACGGGCAGCGCGTCGTCCCCCAGGCTGAGAACGCCGGGCAGCGACACCGGGACGTCCTCGCGGGCGACCATGGCCGAGATCTGGCCCGATTCGCGTTTCGCAACGCGCGCCTCGGGAGCCGGCGGTTCCCGAGGTTCCCGGCTGGGCGTCCCGTCGCGCTCCAGGGCGATGACCTTCAATTCCAGGGCGTCGAAATCCTCGGACGACACCGCCAGGCCCTGGGCGCCCAGCGCGGCCGCATCGAAAGGATCGGCGATCTCCACCTCGAGGGCCGGGGACCTGGGCGGCGCAGGCCGGAACTGGGAGGGTGTCGGGTGGGGCCGGGCCCGGCCTGCCGACGGCGGCTGGGCGGACGCCGGGGCGGGTGACGGTGACGGCGTGGACATCGGCGCAGGCATCGGCGCAGGCGTTTCCCCGGCCCAGGGGGCCCGGGCCAGAACACGCGTCGAGATGGTCCCGAACGAAAAGACGCTGCGAGCCGTTCCGCGGGGTCCCGAAGGCTCCTGACGGATCGTCGGCGACTGGATGTCGAAGACGGTTTCGAGGAACCGGGCCAGGTCCTCGGGCGGGGCCACGGTGACCGCCTTTTCCCAGGCCAGCGCGATGCCCTCGATCGGCTCGGGCTGGATCCGGACCACCCGCCCGAACAGGAAGGTCGTCTGCAGCACCTGGGGATGGCGCAGGAACACCAGTCCGACCAGGGCGCCCGGCGACACCGCGCGCGACCGGGACATCCGCACGAAGGCACCGCTGGCGCTGATGTCGAGGGTGCGGGAGTCCACCCGGACACCGTCGATATAGCAGTGCACTTCCTGCGACAGCGGCTGGCGAGGATGTTCCCGGCGCTCGATGGTCACGGCGAGGCTCCAGACGACAACGCAACAAGTATCGTCGGCCGACGGCGGCGTGCAAGGGAAGGTCGGTCCAAAACGTTGTCGCAGTCGATCAGATCAACGGTACCCCGTGGAATTTTGTTCGGGTCCGTGCGAATCCGCACGCCCCCCTGGCACCCAATGCGCCAGGCGTGTGGGAACGCACGGGTGCAACGCCGTGGCCCGCACGGGGACGTGACGATGCAACCATCCGGAAATACGTTCCTTTCATACCTCGCCCCAGGCCGGATGCAGGTTGGCACGGGTCGTGCTGATGTACACCGGACCCCCCGGGATCGGACCCGGAAGAAACCTTGCATATTCGGGAGATTGGTGGCAAATGGGGGACGAAGTAGGAGGCTCACCATGAACCGCGTTCCCATGACCCTGCTGGCCGCGTTCATCGCCCTGGTCGCGGCCGTCCCGACGGCTGCCCGTGCCGAGACCCCGGACGAAATCCTGGCCAAGGCCGACAAGTTGACCAACGGCTGGGACGACCAGTACATGAAGTCCACGATGACGATCATCGACATCGACGGCAGCAAGAAGTCCTACATCTTCTCGATCGCCCAGAAGGGCGACAAGCGGATGGTCCGTTTCGAGTCGGGCGAACTGAAGGGCATGGCGACCCTGATCCTGAACCGGGACAGCGTGTACGCCTACCTCCCGGGCTTCAAGAAGATCCGGCGCGTGGCCGCCCACAATATGAACCAGTCCTTCGCGGGCTCGGATTTCAGCAACGACGACATGGCGTTCACGTCGTGGACGAATTCGTACGTGGCGACGATGGATCACGAGGATGCCACGCACTGGTACCTGGCCTGCACGCCGCGGCCCGGCGGGGTCAAGCCCCCGCATGCCAGGGCCATCGCCCGGATCGACAAGAAGAACTACCAGTTGATGGGCTACGAGTTCTTTGACGAGGGCGGCCAGAAGGTCAAGACGTTCGACAACAACGAACTGACCGACTGGGGCGGCGGCAAGTACCGCAACAAGGTCATCGTGGTCACGGACAACCGGACGGGCCACAAGACGCGCCTGGACCTCATCGATGCGAAGTTCAACGCGGGCATCAAGGATTCCATCTTCACCGAGCGCGAACTGGAGTGGGGCAAATGAGGACAGGGGCTGGAATCCTGGGCGCGGTTCTGTTGCTGACGACGCTGACGGCGGCCGATGCCCGGGCCGAGGGATGGGCGGATCGCCTGTCCATCAGCGGGTCGATCCAGAGCGACATCCGGTTCGTGACGGACACCTACCGGGGCGAGCGCCCGGGCGAGGGTCACGAGTTCGAGATGAACCGCAACGACGTGAACCTGCGCCTGCGGGCCGATCCGTTCGACAGCGTCCAGGCCGTGATCGACACGCGCCTGCGCTACTACGGCTTCAACCGGGCGGCGAACCTGCCCGAACTGATCGGCCGCAGCAAGATCGACCCGTTCGACGTCCAGTTGAACGAGGCCTATCTGTCGGTCCGCGGCCTGCCGTGGTCGAAGATGGACATCAAGATCGGCCGCATGATCCAGTCCTGGGGCACGGCCGACATGTTCAACCCCACGGACAACCTGAACTCCCGCGATTTTTCGGACCCGATGGACTACACGGGCAAGGTCCCGAACCAGATGATCGAGGTCGACCTGTACCCGACGGACTGGATGACCCTGCAACTGGTCTGGGTGCCCGTCTTCAAGCCCGCGAACCTGCCGCCGTCGGCGGTCCAGGGCTTCGCCATGACGTACAACAGCCGCGGGGAGGTCACCGACTTCCCGGCGCCGCCGCTGGACGCGACGGGCCAGGCGGGCCTGATGGGCCTGAAGGACAAGCTGGGCAGCGCGTCATCGGGGTCCGACAACCCCCTGGCGGGCGTCCATTTCACGACCCCCGAGGTCCGCACCATCAACCCCAAGACCACGCTGGCGAACTCCCAGTTCGGGGCCCGGGCCAAGTTCAAGACGGGCCCCGTGGACTTCAGCCTGTCGTACTACTACGGACGCTTCGGCTTCCCGGTGGCCTACACCGCGGTCGCCGACGTCCTCAGCCCCGGGCAGGCCGGGAAGCCCTCGAAGTTCGTCACCGACGTCGAACCGCTGGACGACGGGAAGTTCAACGTCCGCTACATCGCCGAGATCCTGTACCCCCGGATGCAGGTCGTGGGCGCCGACTTCGCCTATGCCTCGGAAAACCAGTGGGTGCCCGGCTTCTTCGCCGAGGCCGCGCTGATCTTCCCGGAACGGGTCGATTTCGGCCTGGAGGCCTTCCTGGACGGCTCCAGCATCCTGCGCCACAGCAACCTCAACGTGCCCTCGACGCCCTTCGTGAAGGCCACGGCGGGCCTGGACTGGTCGTACCACGACTGGTTCTACATCAACCTGCAGTACGTGCGCGGCTTCTTCGACGAGTTCAACGACAAGTACGGCATCCACAACTACCTGGTCTTCGCCACCGAGTTGAAGTTCAAGCAGAACGAGGTGCAGATCCGGTTCGCGGGCGCCTTCAACGGCGACGATTTGTCCGCCGTCATCTACCCGCAGTTGACGTGGATCGTGGTGCCGTCCGTTGAACTGGTGGGCGGCTACATGCACTTCCTGGGCGAAACCCAGCCGACGAACTCGCTGGACTACGCCGGCAAGTCGAAGTTCGGCATGAAGGCCAACGGGCGCAACGTCGCCTTCTTCCGCGGCAAGGTCACCTTCTAGGAGTCGGTCATGCGGACCCCCAAGTGCATCGTGAACGCGGCCCTGGTGGCCGCCCTGTTCCTGGGTCCGGCGGCGTGCGGCTGGACCAGCGACGGCGGCGCGCGGCTGGACGGGCTGTACCACCCGGACGCCGGAGCCGACGCCACCGCGACGGACCCGGGCCCGACGGACACGCCCGCGGAAGCGGCACCCGACGCGGTGGCCGAGGACGGGATCGGCCCCGGGGACGAGGGCGCCTTCGACGTGAATCCAACGGACGTGCCGGAATCGGGACTGGCGGGCACCTGGGCCGTCCGCCTGGACCAGGAGGGCGAACTGACGCCCCTGTTCACGGCGTGGCCGATCACGACGACGGACTACTTCCTGGCCACGGTGGAGCCGGGCGCGACGACGATGGTCCTGACGCTGTGCAACGAGGTCCCGGTCGTGCACGACGAGGACACCGAGATGGACTTCATCACCGAGATGCCCGCGAACACCGCGGCGAAACTGGGCGAAACCCCCGTCGACCTCACCTTGGCCGCGGCCGCCGCGTCGCTGCCCGCCCAGAAGGTCATCTGGACCTGGGGACTGACGGGCGTCGGCGAGACGGACGCCCTGCCGACCGCCAAGGACGATGCGCACGTCGTGGACCAGGACCAGGACGGCCACGTCGGC
>CAINDP010000106.1 GCA_903847405.1 uncultured Myxococcales bacterium
CCACGGCGGGCAGTTCCGGCTGCCGATCATCGGCCCGATCTGGACCAACGCGTCCTGCCCCAGGCGCATGACCCTGGGCGCCTGGACCCATCGGGGCGTCCGGGGATACACGCACGCCGGAACCGGTTCGTCCGGGGTGGCGGCGCGACTGAACTGCCCCCCGGAAGTGGTCCTGCTGCAACTGGTCAAGGACAGAGGGGAACGGAGGAACCACGGATGATGGACGACCTGATCCGGGAACCGGCCAGCGACTCGTGCCTCCGGTTGATGATCCACCAGTCCCGCCACGCGATGGTCCGCCTGGACGCCTCCGGGCGCATCCAGTGGGCCAACGAAGGTCTCGTCCAGATCACCGGGGCTTCCCTGGAGGACCTGCACGGCCGGGTGCTCCTGACGGTGCTGGCCGGTGGGCAGCAGCCCTCCCAGGCCCTCGTGGACGCCCAGATCCGGATGGGCGCGGGGATGGCCTACCTGGGCCCCGTGCCCTGTCATCGCCGGGACGGTTCCCCCTGCTGCCTGGACCTGGACCTCCGGCCGCTGGCCCACGGCCAGGCCGGGTTCGTGGCGACCGCCGTGGACATCACGGAGGCCCGTACCAGCGCCAGCCATTTCCGCGACGAGGCCCAGTTCGAAACCCTGATGTCGGCGATGCTGGAAACCGAGGTGGACGACCGGCGACGGGCGGAGGAGGCCCTGCGGACCAGCGAGGAGCGCTACCGCTCTGCCATGGAGCACGTCCAGGAAATCGGGGGCCGGATCCAGCGGTCGCTGCTGGCGGGCCAGCCGGTCAAGACCTTCGGCCACGCGCAGGTCGCCATGCTGTCGATTCCGTCCCAGCAGGTGGACGGGGACTTTTCGGATTTCGAGGCGACGCCGGAGGCGCTGGAAATCCTGGTCGGCGACGTCATGGGAAAGGGCATTCCGGCCGCGCTGCTGGGGGCCGCGACCAAGAACCAGTTCCTGCGCGCGAAGGCGGCGCTGCTGTCCCGCGCGGGCACGCTGCGGCCGGACCCGGGCGACATCGTCAACCGCGTTCATCGCAGCCTGACCCCGCAGTTCATCCGGCTGGAATCGTTCGTGACGGTGGTGCTGGCCCGGTTCGACGCGGCGGATCACCGGCTGCGGTACGTCAACGCCGGCCACACCCGCCCGATCCATCGCGTCGCGCGCACCGGCGAGATCCGGACCCTTCCCGGGGACAACGTTCCCCTGGGCTTCCTGCCGGACGAGGTCTACGTCGAACAGGCGGTCGCATACGAACCGGGGGACGTCTTCGTGTTCTACTCCGACGGCGTCACCGAGGCCCGCGACGCCGGCGATGCGCTGTTCGGGGAGGAGCGGTTGATCGAGGTCGTGCGGAGGGAGGGCCACCGGTATCCGCAGCACCTCCTGGCGGCCATCCAGGACGCGGTCATGTCTTTTGCCGGGTCGGAAATCGTGGCGGACGACCTGACCTGCGTCGTGGTCCGGGTGGATGACGATCCGGGCCCGATCCTCCGCTCGACCTCGGTCGCGGTTCCCGGTCGTCTGGACGCGCTGGTCGACCTCCGGACCTTCCTGCGCGGCTTCGTCGAATCGTGCGGCACGCCGCCCCCCCTGGACCCGGACGCCCTGGCGGAGGTCCTGCTGGCCGTGACCGAGGCGGCCAGCAACGTGATCCGGCACGCGTTCGAGGGGCGCCCGGGGTGCGGGTTCCAGGTGCGTGCGGCCCTTCATCGCGATCGGCTGCGGCTGGAGTTGAGCCACGACGGGGTTCCCCTGGATCCCGAATCGATCGTCCCTCCGTCCCTGGACGGGTCCCGCGAAAGCGGCTTCGGCCTGTTCATCATCGAGGCTGCGATGGACGAGGTCCGGTACACGCGTGATGCGGCGGGCAGGTCGCTGGTCCGGCTGTCGAAGTTCCGCACGGATTTGGCCGGGGGTCTGCCGATCCGCCCGCTTTGACCCTCCGGGTGCCGGGGAGTATCATCGCGCCGCTGGAGGCAAGGTTCGTATGGGCGATGGCAGCGAACGCAGACAGCATCCGCGAAAGGCTACCCGGCAGGACGTGTTCTGCTACATCGACGGCAACCGCTTCGACGCCTGCAGCGAGGACCTCAGCGCCGGGGGAATGTTCCTGCGGACCGACGGCCTCGTCGACGTCGCCGTCGGGACGATCGTCGGGCTGGTGGTGAAGGGCATCGGGGACCTCAGCCGGGCGGTCTACCTCTTCGCCCGTGTCGCGCGCCAGCAGACCGCCCCCGTCATCGGCATCGGACTGCAGTGGGAAAAGGCCGTTTCCATCGGCGGCCCCGAGGTGCTGATCCAGTTCCTGGAAACCGTCCTCGGGATCACGTCGCCCGTGCTGACGCAGCGGGCCGTGGCGGGCAAGGACTTCGTTCGGCACGTCTATGCGTTCAACCCCCAGCGGGCGCTCGACGCAGCCGACACGCCTCTGCCCGTCCCGCCGGTCATTCCGGCATCCGCGCGGCCGGCGTCCAACCCGGGGGCCATCACCACCCAGATCCAGGTCCTGCGGGCCGTGTTCCCCGTCGACCTGGTCGCGTCCGCGTCCTTCGAGGGGCTGAACCTCCCCGTGCGCATCCGGCGGATCGGGGTGGCCGCGATGTTCGTCGAAACGCGCGTTGCTCCGCTGGACGTTTCCACGCCGATCCGGATCCTGATCCCCACCTCCGCCGGCGAGGGGGCCGTCATCGTGGCGGTGCGCTGCCGCATCAACGAGGCGCGGGTCCAGCCCAAGGACCCGGAAACCGGCCTGGTCCTCGAGGTCCTCGACATCGACGAAGGGAGCGACACGGGCGCCTGGCAGCGCTTCCTGAAGCGCCTGCACTTTCGCACCCTTGCCCAGGACTGACCCATGCGGAATCCAGCGGGTGTCGGCCCCGGGCCGGGGATGGCGGCCGCCTGTGTCAGCCTGTTCGCCTATGCGACCGCCGTGTTCATCACCCCGTCCCTGAACAACGAACTGGCACGGTCGTTCGAGGCCTCCCTGGGGATGCTGGGCCAGTTCCCGATGGTCCTGATGGCCGGGTTCCTGCTGGGGATCCTGCTGACGGCGTGGGTCACCGATCGCGTCGGCAAGCTGCCGGTGATGGTCGTCGGAAACCTCCTGATCGCGGCCGGGGCCCTGCTGTTCGGCGCATCCGTGGACCTTCCGACTGCGCGCCTGGCCAGCCTGGTCGTCGGCGTCGGGGGCGGGCTGTCGGAGCCGGCCGCGATGGCCCTGGTGACGGACCTGTACGACGACGCCCGCCGGACCTCGATGGCGAACCTGTCCCAGGCGATGTTCAGCGTCGGGGCCGTGGCGTCCCCCCTGGCCGTGGGCTGGATGCTGGACACCGGAGTGGACTGGCGGGTCGGGTACCAGGTCGTCGCGGCCGTCAGCGTGGTCGGGGCCCTCCTGTCCCTGGTCGCTGCCGTCCGGGGGGTGGGCCGCCTGCACGTCCCCCGGTCGTCGCCGGCCCCCGATGCGCCCGATGCCGCGGGCGCCGCTGCCTGGCTGACCCCCACCCTCGCCTGGCTGTCCCTGGGGATCGCGTTGTACGTCGGCGCCGAAATCAGCCAGTCCACCTGGCAATCCGTCCTGCTGGAGCGCGAACTGGGCGCCTCGCCCGCCCTGGCGGCCGCCGGGCTGTCCCTGCTGTGGGCGGGCCTCGCCGTGGGGCGGTTGGCCGTCAGCGCCGTGGCCCGGCACCTGGACGACGTGACCATCCTGCGGTGGGCGCTGGGCCTGGGGACCCTGTTCCAGGCCGCCCTGATCCTGTCGCCGGGACCGGCCAGCGCCCTGTGCGTTTCGTTCCTCCTGGGCCTGTGCTTCGGCCCCGTCTTCCCGACCATCGTCAGCAAGGCGACCTCGGCCCGCCCCGGACGTTCGGGGGCGATCATGGCCGTCGTGGTCGCCAGCGGGGCCCTCGGCGCCGCCTTCTTCCCGGTGGGGATCGGCCTGGCCGCGGACCAGGTCGGGCTGCGTCCCGCCCTGTGGGCCTGCGTGGCCCTGCTGGCGCTGAACGCCGCGATCTTCTGGCGGATGGCCGTTCCCCGGAAATCGCCTGCGTCGATGTAACCCTCCTTTCCCCCGTTTCGTCTAACCTGTCGAAGGCCCCTCAAGGGACGCGGAGCCATGACCCGCTCGACAACCTCGATCATCGACGTGCCGGCCCGACGGGCCGTGGGCCTGGAGGCCGCCGCGTTCGACGGGATCGTGCGGGCGCACCAGCGGCGCCTGTACCGGCTGCTGCTGGCCATGACCCGGAACCCGGACGAGGCGGACAGCCTGACCCAGGAAACGTTCGTGCGGGCCTTCGAGCACCGCGACGCGTTCCGGGGCGATTGCGCCGTGGGGACCTGGCTGACGCGGATCGCCATCAACCTGGTGCGGGATCGGACGCGCAGCAGCCTCTGGCGCTTCTGGCAGTCCCTGTTCCGCCGGGACGGCGACGCGGCGGCCGAGGCGGAGCAGGTGCCGGACGACGCGCCGGACCCGGCCCGAGCCCTCCTGGCCCGGGAGGACGCCCGTGCAATCGGTGAGGCGGTGGCACGGCTGTCGGTGCGGCAGCGGGCCGCCTTCACGCTGCGCTACCTCGAGGAGCAGTCCGTGGCCCAGATCGCCGAAACGCTGGGCTGTGAAGTGGGGACGGTGAAATCGCACCTGGCCCGGGCCGTTGCGTCGATCCGGCGGGAGGTGGGTCATGAACGGTCGTGAGGAACAGGGCCAGCCGGCGCGGGGCCTGGACGCCTGGGCCATCGAAGTGCGTGAAGGGGCGGCGCGCGACGACGCATTCTGGGCGCGCCAGAGCGCCGAGATTGGCCGGCACACCCGGCCGCGCAGCGTCCCGGCATGGGGCTGGGTCGCGGCCCTGGGGACGGCGTCACTGGCCGCCACGGCACTGGCGATCCTGATGACCCGCGGCCCCCAGCCGGTGCCCGCCCCGGCGCCGATGCTGGCCGTCGCGGCCGTCGTCGCGACCGGGGACGATCAGTGGCTGATGGACGTGGAAAAGGCCGTTCTGCGCGAGGTTCCGCTGGCCTTCGAGCCGGTCGACTTCCTGCTGCCCGGGGCGCGCGACCCGGACGCGGAATGAGGCGGGACGGGGGCCCTTTCGAGGGTTCGTGATCGAACGAAGCAAACAGGAGGATGCGATGCGAAGGGCGTGGATGGTCGTTGTGATGGTCCTGATCCTGCCCGCCGTGGCGGTTGCCCGCGGGGGTCCCGGAATGGGCATGAAGGGCGGCGGTCCCGGGGTCCAGGGCGGCGGCTTCGGCATGGGCCCGGGCGGTCCCATGGGTGCGTGGTGGAACGACAGCGAGGTCCAGAAGAAGCTGGCCCTGACCGACGACCAGGTGAAGAAGCTGCAGGACCAGGTCAAGGAGCGCCGCGGGAAGCTGGTGGACCTGAAGGGCGAACTGCAGAAGCGCGAAATGGAACTGCAGGACCTGATGGAAGCGGACCCGCCGGACGTGGCGAAGATCCAGGCGTTGACCGACCAGATCATCGCGTCCCGGGGACGCCTGCAGAAGGAGTTCATGGGCATGATGCTGCAGGTGCGGGTGATCCTGGCCAAGGCCCAGTGGCAGCAGCTCCGCGAGTTGCGTCACCACGAGGGTCGGGGGGGTGATCGCGGCCACGACAGGTCCGATGGCCCCGGCGGTCCCGACGGCCCCGACGGTCCGATGCCCGGCGCCGAGTAGCCGATCCGCCGCACCGCCTACCCGCCTCAGTCCTCGGGGTCGCCGATCCCGTACTTCGCCAGCTTGTACCGCAGCGAACGGAACGAAATCCGCAGCAGGTCGGCGGCGTCCTTGCGAACGCCGTTCGTCCGCTTCAGCGCGTTCATCAGGATGCGGCGCTCGATGTCGGCCAGGCGCGCCTCGATGTCCAGGCCGTCGTGGGGCACGGTCGTGACGTCGTCGTGCCGGGCGTTGTCGCCGCCGTCGGCGCGCAGGTGCTCGGGCAGATCCTCGGGAGTGATGATCCCGGTGGTCGCGAAGGTCGCGGCATGCTCGATGACGTTTTCCAGCTCGCGGACGTTGCCCTGGAACCGGTGGGCCATCAGGATTTCCATCGCCTCGGGGGACACGCCGTGCAGGTCCCGGCTGAGGGCCTTGCGGTATTTTTCGATGAAATGGTGGACCAGGTAGGGGATGTCCTCGCTGCGTTCCCGCAACGGCGGCAGGTGGATGCGGATGACGTTGAGGCGGAAGAAGAGGTCCTCGCGGAAGGTGCCCTTTTCCACCTCGACGCCCAGGTCCTTGTTGGTCGCCGCGACGACGCGGACGTCCACCGACTGCTCCACCACGCCGCCCACCAGGCGGATCTGGTGCTCCTGCAGGAAGCGCAGCATCTTGACCTGCATCGACAGGGACAGTTCGCCGATCTCGTCCAGGAAGATGGTGCCGCCGACCGCGGTTTCGATCAGGCCGCGGCGGGTCGCATGGGCACCGGTGAAGGCCCCCTTCACGTGGCCGAACAGTTCGGACTCCATCAACTGGTCCGGGATCGCGCCGCAGTTGACGACGACGAAGGCCTTGTCCTTGCGCGGCGAGTTGAAGTGGATGGCCCGGGCGACCAGTTCCTTGCCGGTGCCGGACTCGCCGGTGATCAGCACCGAGGTCTTGGTGGGCGCAACGCGCATGATGCGCTCGAAGACCTGGTGCATTTTCGAGGTCTTGCCCACGATGGCGTCGAAGCGGTAGCGCTGGGACAGTTCCTTGCGCAGGCGGATGTTTTCCAGGCGCAGGTTGCGCTTTTCCAGGGCCTTGTCGACCGTGATGCTGATTTCGTCCAGCTTGAACGGCTTGCCGACGTAGTCGAAGGCGCCGCGCCGCATGGCGTCGATGGCCGTTTCGACCGTCGAGAACGCGGTCATCAGGATGACTTCCGTCTGGGGCCAGGCCTCCTTGACCTTCGTCAGCACGTCCAGGCCGGACCGTCGTCCCAGCCGCAGGTCGGTCAGGACCAGGTCGAAATCCGATTCCTCGTCGGCCAGTTCCCGGAAGGCCTGGTCGCCGTCGCTGACCGCGACGACGTCGTGACCGCTCTTGCGGAGGAACATCGACAGGACTTCCCGCAGGGACAGATCGTCTTCGACTACGAGGATGTGAGCCATCGAACCTCCGTGCTGGGCCGGAACCGCAGGTAGGATAGCACGCCGCAGGTCAATCCCCGATGCCGCTCTGGGCGTCGATGGCCGCCTCGCGACAGGAACGCATCGCGTCCAGCAGGCTTTCGCGGACGTCCAGCGCTTCCAGGCGGGCCTTCAGGAGGTCCAGTTCCGCCAGGCGGCCCGTGCGGACGGCTTCGGCGGTTGCCGCCACGGCCTGGTCCGCCAGGGGCGCCGTTTCGCGCTGCATGCGCCCCAGGGCCTCGTGGGCCGCGGTCCAGCGCCGCAGCGCGTCGTCCGCGTCGCCGACGACCTCGACCAGGGTTCCGCGGAACCGCTCCGCCTCGCGCCCCCGGCGGGCCTGGCCGGACGCCACGCCCCCCTGGTTCCAGTCCAGGATGGGCAGGTCCAGGGACACGCCCAGGCGGACCTGGTTCCGGTACGTCGTGACCGTCTTGTCCACGTGGGGCTGGTAGCCCCAACCGACCTGCACCCACCGGGCCCAGGGCAGCCGACGGGCGTACTCGACCTTCAGTTCGGCCTCGGCGATCGCATAGGCGGCCCGGGCGGTTCGGACGCGGGGGTGCCGTCCCCCCGCCGCGTCGACCAGGGGCGTGGGGTCGGGGGGCGGAGCCTCGCAGGCGGGCGGTTCCGCGCCAACCGCCACGGCCAGGCCCTCCCGGGACGCCCGTCCCAGGATCTTCGCCAGGTCCTGGAGGGCCGCACCCTCCTCGTCCCGGCGCCGCCGCGCCTGGTCCTGCGCCGCGGACGTCGCGACCCGGGCCCGCAGCCGTGCCAGGGGATCGACACCGGGGGTCGCGTCCAGGCGGCCCAAGACCGCCCCGCGCAGCGCCGCGCGCCGGTCCTCCACCGCGGTCCGCAGGCCCGCGAACACGGCCCGCGTCCACGCCAGGCGCGTTTGGCGTCGGATGTCCCAGGTGCGGTCGGCCACCTCGGCCTCCCGGGCGGAAACGGCGGCCTTCGCGGCGTCGATCCCGGCCAGGTGGCGCGGCAGCGGCTCGGGGGACCAGCGCAGGTCCATCGTGAAGCGGTCCTCCCCGAAGCCGCCATCCTCCTGCCAGCCGTTGGCGATGCGGATTTCGGGGTTTTCCAGGCGGCGGGCCTTGAGGACATCGGCCACGGCCACCGCGACGCCGGCGCGCTGGGCGCGCAGGCCGGGATTGGCGGTCATCGCCAGGGCGATCGCGTCGGCTTCGGTCAGGGGGCCCGTCGGGGCCGGTGCCGGGGCGCGGCCGGCGGACGTCGCGGCGGCCGGATCGCGGACCTGGCGCAGCAGGGCGGCCTCGTCCAGGGGCATCGCCCGGTAGCAGGCCGGCAGGCACGCCAGCGCCAGGACGGCCGTCCGCCACAGGGGTGTTCGGACGGGATTCGATGGCGGCCGCCGGGCCATGCGGTCCTTTCCTCACGGTGACGGGGGCGTGGCCGCCTCCGGGTCCCGCAGCATCGGTTCGTCCACCTTCAGGAGGCTGACGTCCACGACCTGACCGGGGGCCAGGGGCGTGGGGCCGTCCAGGCGAAGGATCACGGCCTGGCCCCAGGCGTTGATGGCCGACGTCCGGTTCTGCAGGGCGTCGGGGTACGGCACCAACCCCGGCCCGATGGCGACCACGTGGGCGGGGAAGCGGTCCGACCCGCCGGTGTCCCGGGGGGCGACCCAGGCCCGGGTGCCGACGCGCAGCAGGGCGGCCTGGGACGCGCTGGGATAGGCGAACACGCGCCGCGGGACGTCCTCGCGGATCAGCACGACGGTCTGGCCGGCCTGGGACACGTCCCCCGGGCGGGCGCTGACCCGCTGGACCACGCCGTCCGCCGGGGCCCGCAGGGTCAGGTCCTGAAGGCGGGAATCCAGCAGCGCCAGGCGGGCCTGGGCGACGCGCATCGCGGCCCGTGCCGGGTCGGCTTCGCCCTCGGCGTCCGTCGCCGGCAACTTTCTGGATCGTCCCGAGTCGGCTTCGGCTCCGGCGAGAGTTTCCTGCGGAAACCCATCGCCTACGCCTGCGCGCTCGGGAGGAGCACCCGTGGACTGGCGCCAGGCGGCCAGGCGTTCCCGGCCCGCCTTCCCCTGGGCCGCCAGCGCGGCGATCGCATCCCGGTGGGATCCCAGCCGTCGCACCAGGGCCGCCTCCTGGGTCGCCAGGTCCTCGACGTCACGCCCCGGCGCGGTGCCGGCCGCCACCTGGGTCTTCCACCAGGCCAGGCGGCGACGCACGGCCTGGAGGTCCGCCGCGACGCGCGTGGCGTTGACGTTTTCCAGGGCCAGGGCCGCCTCGGCACCAGCCACGCCCTGGGCAAAGGCACGCTCGTCGGTGACCTGCCGGAACCGCACCTCGGCCGTCCGCAGGTCCAGTTCGGCCCGGACCACCTCGCGCTCCAGCGTCAGGGGGACCGGGTCCAGGGCGGCCACCACGTCGCCCTTGCGCACGGGCGTCCCAACCTCGACCGGCAGCGCCACGATGCGCAGCGGCTCCGGGGCCGCCACGTTGAAATCGACGACCTCGACCTGGCCCGGAACGCCGGCGAACTGGGGGGTCCACAGGTACAGCAGCCCGGACGCCACCAGGGCGGCGAGCCAGGCCAGCGCGACCACCGCCGTGCGCGACCGGGCCAGATCCCCCAGGCGTTGTCCGATCGTGTTCGCCATCGTCACAGGTCCATCGTGGCTTCCTGCCAGTAGAACGACACGGCACGGCTGCCCGGGATCGCTTCCAGGTCCGCCACGAAGGGCGCCCGGGCGTCCGGAACCTTCAACTTCACCTGGTACGAATGCTCGATCCACTCGCCCTGGGCCGCCTCCCGCAGGGACACCAGGACGAACCGCCGGCAGTGGCCGTCCAGGACCTGTCGGATGGCCGCCTCCTGGGACGCGGCCGAGGGCAGTTCCAGGCGCACCAGGCCGTCGTACGCCTGCCGGCTGCCGAACTCGGACCACGCCAGCAGCCAGGAGGTACCGCAGAACAGCACCGTCCCGATCAGGCCCACCGCGAAGGCCCGCACGCCCATGGCGATGCCCAGCCCCAGGGAGGCGAACAGGAACACCAGGTCCCGGGGATCCTTCATCGTGGACCGGAACCGCACGATGGCCAGCGTGCCCAGGATGCCGACGCCGCGCGCCAGGTTGTTTCCGACGGCCAGCATCAGCGCGGCCGCGACCATGCCCCCCAGCACCAGGGACTGCACGTAGGTCCGCGAGTACGACAGGCCCCGATACGTCAGGATGTAGGTCACGGCCACCGCGACGGTGGCCGTGAAGGACAGCAGCAGCGACACCAGGACGGCCTGCCACGGCATCGGCGTGTCGGCCGCGAACATCATCCGCAGGACGTCTTCCATCGATTCACGCCATCCGCGGGCACCGGGCGCCCGGGCACGAAAGCCACGCCTCGTTCAACGTCGCATCGACCGCCGTCATGTACTTGGAAAACGACACCCGCGGCAGGTCGAAGCGCGCCAGCAGGTCCTCCAGCCACAGCGGGTGCCGGCCGGTGAACTTCACTTCCAGGACGGCCAGGGACCCGCCTCCGACGAAGGCGTGCCCGGTGTCCATCGACCGGTAGGCCCGGTCGTCCGCCGGGATCGTGGGGCGGGACGTCGGGGCCTGCCTCAGCCGCCGATCGACGGTCAGGCGCAGGTCGCTCCGGACCCGCCCGATGTAGGCCTCCCGGTCGTACCGAACGACGGTGACCGGGCGCAGGGAGCGGCCGGTGCACAGGCTGGCGAAGTCCCGGACGACCGCCTCGCGCTGCGGCGACAGGTCCCAGGACCCCAGGTCCGGACTGCCGGGCCCCAGGGCCTCCTGCCAGCGTCCGTCCGGGGCCCGCACCCGGGTCTTCATCATCGTGTCGCCGCGGCGCCGCTTGATTTCCAGGAAGGCGGGACCTTCGTTGCGGGGGCCGTAGGTACGGACCCGCACCTTCACGCGATCGAACCGCTGGCACTGGCGATCGCGGTAGAAGTCCAGGTTCGGGGTGTCCAGGTACAGGCTGGTGACGACGTACTCGGAGTGGCCGGGGGCCAGGTACGGGTCGCGGTCGAACCAGGTCGTGGCGGCCCGGGTGACGGCGCGGGCCAGGTCGTCGGGCACCAGGTACTTGAACTCGTGGCGCGAGCCCGCGGGCCCGGCCGCGATCGCCTTTGCCTGCCGACCTTCCGCCATCCCGGGCCCCGTCCAGACGCCGCGAATCCGCGACGACGGTTCCATCGGAAACCGCTGACCAGGACAACTGTGCGCTCGCAGGAAGTATTGTGGGCGGGGGCGCATGCGGGGTCAAGGGAGGCCGGCGGGGGAGGGGATGCGGCGGCCGATCCCCCCGGGCGACAGGCGGCACCTCGTGCGGCTTCGTTCCCCGGTCACTGCCCCCGGAACGGCCGCACCTGCTTGAGGATCAGGTCTCGTGCCGGGCCGTGGAACTTGAACTCGATGTCCAGGGCCAGGTTGTACTCGGGCACCTTGTACAGCGCCGCGAAGCGCAGTTGGACCTTCCATGCCGCCAGGTACAGGGCCTGGACCTCGGCATCGGTCAGCAGGGCCGTGTCGGGCGACAGGCTGGAAAACCGCTGGCGCGCCACCTGGACCCCGGCCGGGCTGGGCACGATCGTGAAGATTTCGGGCGTTTCGTCGCCCTCGGGGTTGGTCACCGACACCTCGCCCTTCTGCACGTTCACGTACATGCCCACCGTGAACGGGTCCGCGATGTTCTGCGTGATCAGGACCCCGTTCGCCTGCTCGTCCGGGAACGCGTTGTGGACGCCCACGCCCATCCGGGACGAGGCGTGGACCACGTTCCAGAAGGAGCGTTCCTCGTAGGCCTTCCAGTTCCACAGGGAGCCCCAGACCTGGCAGATGCGGGCCGACGGCGGCTTGCCGGTGCCCAGGGTCGCCCCGACCGACGTGTACAGGCCGGCGCCCGAAAAGTCCGGCAGGTCCTCGGCGTTGCTGCTGGATCGCAGGCGCACCTTGGCCGTGCCGAACTGCTCCCGCACCCGCTGGTCCAGCGCGCTGGCGAAATCCGGATCCAGCGGGACGTGGCAGAACAGGAAGCGGACCGCGGCCAGGAGGGCGTTGCGCAGCACCGAGTCCGTGGCGACCTCCGGGTCCCCTTCCAGGCGGGTGATCACCCCCTGGAGCATCGTGCCGGTTCCGGCGACGGGGCCGTTGCAGAAGGCCTCGACGCGCGTGCACAGGGCGGGTTCCAGGCCGTTCGCCAGGCAGTCGGTCCCGGCGGCCGCGCATTCGTCCGCCGTCACCCCGGCCCCGTTCACGAAACCGTCGTAGTAGTAGAACGGCACCGCGAACCCGTCGGGCACGTTCGCCGGCAGGAGGCGCCGCAATTCGGCCAGGTTCGCGGCCTTCACGCCCACGGTCGCCGGATCGTCGAAGCCCAGGTCCGCGAAGGGGATCAGCCCGTCGCGGGTGACGTCGAAGGCCGGGTCCAGGGGGGGGCGATCCAGGCGGTCGCGCCAGAAGGCGTCGGTTTCCTCGATGGTGGCTTCGCGGATCGTGAACTCGGATCGCGTGACCTCGAACCGCACGCGCCGGTCCAGATACGGGGCCACCCGCGGGTCCGACGACGCCCTCAGGAGGGCCAGGTTGGGCGTCCCGCGCGCCCGGGCCGCGACGTTCACGTGGGCCAGGGGCGTCTGCAGGTCCTCGGTGATCGTCCCGCCGACCAGCGGCAGGTCCAGCGGCAGGCGCGTCAGCAGGACGATGTCCTTGTAGGACACGACGGCGGTTGCCAGTTCCTCGGGCGTCATCTTTCGCAACGTGCCGAAGGTCACGCCCGGGTTCAGGCGCTGTTCCGTGATGCCGGCGTACAGGTCGCTGCGGGAGGCCCACGTCACGCCCGCGACGGCCAGGTCCCGTGCGGCGTCCCGGGCCTGGGCCTCCTGGAAGGATCCCGAGGGCAGGTACACCAGGCGCTGGGCAGCACCGGTCAACGCCAGGAAGGGCAGGCGCTCCTGCAGGGCCTCGAAGGCGGCGGTGGCCAGGGCCGGCGTCAGGTCGTCGTTCGGGAAGTACTCGATGGTCAGCACGCCGGTCGTGTCGGCGCCGTCGATCGAGGTGCGCAGCGCGGGCCGCCAGATCAGGCTGCCCGCCATCTGCTTGCGGTCGGCGCC